>NZ_LT607750.1:0-313750 GCF_900090235.1 Micromonospora echinaurantiaca
GCGATCCACAAGCTCCCGATGAAGTGCCGCATTGTGACGCGCGAAGTGGGTGAATCCTGATGGCAGCGGGCGTTAAGGCCGCCGAGCTGCGTGAGCTCTCCGAGGAGGAGCTGGTCACGCGGCTGCGCGAGGCCAAGGCGGAGCTGTTCAACCTCCGCGTGCAGGCCGCAACCGGGCAGCTGGACAACAACCGGCGGCTGCAGGTCATCCGTCGGGAGATCGCCCGGATCTACACGATCATGCGTGAGCGCGAGCTGGGGCTCTCGGCCGCGCCGACTGAGGTGACTGCATCATGAGCGAGAACACCACCGCCACCGCGCGGGCCCGCCGCAAGGTGCGTGAGGGCCTCGTGGTCAGCGACAAGATGGAAAAGACCGTCGTGGTCGAGGTCGAGGACCGGGTCAAGCACGCGCTGTACGGCAAGATCATGCGCCGGACCAGCAAGCTGAAGGTGCACGACGAGCAGAACTCGGCCGGCATCGGCGACCGGGTCCTGATCATGGAGACCCGGCCGCTCTCCGCGACCAAGCGGTGGCGGCTCGTGGAGATCCTCGAGAAGGCCAAGTAGCGAAGGCTCGAGCTCGGCCGGTCTCGGTCGGGCGCAGGTTCCGCCAGGCTCCGGCCGCCGCGGTGCGGCCGGAGAACCGGCAGACATAGGAGATAGACGTGATTCAGCAGGAGTCGCGACTGCGCGTCGCCGACAACACGGGTGCCCGGGAGATCCTGTGCATCCGGGTTCTCGGTGGCTCCGGTCGGCGCTACGCGAGCATCGGCGACGTCATCGTGGCCACCGTCAAGGACGCGATCCCGGGTGCCGGTGTGAAGAAGGGCGACGTCGTCAAGGCGGTCGTCGTTCGCACCGCCAAGGAGAAGCGGCGCCCGGACGGCTCGTACATCCGCTTCGACGAGAACGCCGCCGTCATCATCAAGGACGGCGGGGACCCGCGCGGCACCCGTATCTTCGGCCCGGTGGGCCGGGAGCTGCGGGACAAGCGGTTCATGAAGATCATTTCTCTCGCGCCGGAGGTGTTGTGACCGTGAAGGTCAAGAAGGGCGACACGGTCGTCGTCATCGCCGGCAAGGACAAGGGTGCCAAGGGCAAGGTCATCGCGGCCTACCCGCGGCAGGACAAGGTCCTGGTCGAGGGCGTGAACCGGGTCAAGAAGCACACCCGCATCAGCACCACTCAGCGTGGCGCCAAGACCGGTGGCATCGTCACCCAGGAGGCCCCGATCCACGTCTCGAACGTGCAGGTCCTGGACTCCGACGGGAAGCCGACCCGCGTCGGCTACCGGATCGACGAGAACGGCCAGAAGGTCCGCATCGCGCGTAGCACCGGTAAGGACCTGTGATGAGCACGGCTACCGAAACCAAGACCATGCCGCGTCTCAAGGAGCGGTACCGCAACGAGATCGTGGCCCAGCTGCGCGAGCAGTACAACTACGGCAACCCGATGCAGGTGCCGCGGCTGGTCAAGATCGTCGTCAACATGGGTGTCGGCGAGGCCGCCCGGGACGCCAAGCTGATCGACGGCGCCGTCCGACCTGGCCACGATCACCGGTCAGAAGCCGCAGGTGCGGCGGGCGACCAAGTCCATCGCGCAGTTCAAGCTGCGGGAGGGCATGCCGATCGGCGCGAAGGTGACCCTGCGCGGCGACCGGATGTGGGAGTTCCTGGACCGGCTGCTGTCCATCGCGCTGCCGCGTATCCGTGACTTCCGCGCGTCTGGACGGGCGCAAGCTCGACGGGCACGGCAACTACACGTTCGGTCTGACCGAGCAGTCGGTGTTCCACGAGATCGACCAGGACAAGATCGATCGACAGCGGGGCATGGACATCACGGTGGTCACCACCGCCACGACCGACGACGAGGGGCCGGGCGCTGCTCAAGCTCCTGGGCTTCCCGTTCAAGGAGAACTGAGATGGCCAAGAAGGCGCTGATCCTCAAGGCGGCCGCGAAGCCGAAGTTCTCGGTTCGCGCGTACACCCGCTGCCAGCGGTGCGGGGCGTCCGAAGGCGGTCTACCGCAAGTTTCGGTCTCTGCCGGGTGTGCATCCGGGAGATGGCCCACCGCGGTGAGCTGCCCGGCGTGTCCAAGGCTTCCTGGTAATAGCCCGGCGCGCTTCGCGCGTCAGCTGAACTGTCTCTTCGCCGTAGGCCCCGGGCCGTGCCCGGGAACCCCGGCGAGAAAGGTTGACGAATTTCATGACGATGACCGACCCGATCGCAGACATGCTCACGCGTCTGCGTAACGCCAACCAGGCGTACCACGACCGGGTGACGATGCCGTACTCCAAGATCAAGGCGAACATCGCCGAGGTCCTGAAGTCCGAGGGCTACATCTCCACCTGGTCGGTCGAGGAGCCCGAGGAGGGCGCCGTCGGCAAGCGACTGGTCGTCGAGCTGAAGTACGGCCAGAACCGGGAGCGGAGCCTGGCCGGCATCAAGCGTGTGTCCAAGCCCGGTCTCCGGGTGTACGCCAAGTCGGACGGGCTCCCGCGGGTGCTCGGCGGGCTGGGCGTGGCGATCATTTCGACGTCCCAGGGGCTGCTCACCGACCGGCAGGCCCGCAAGCGGAGCGTTGGCGGGGAAAGTCCTCGCCTTCGTCTGGTAACGGGAGACAGGTAGAAATGTCGCGTATTGGACGTAAGTCGATCCCGGTACCGTCCGGTGTCGATATCACCATCGACGGCCAGACCGTCAAGGTCAAGGGCCCGAAGGGCGAGCTGTCGCACACCCTGGCCGAGCCGATCACCATCGAGCGGGCCGAGGACGGGCAGCTGAACGTCAACCGCCCGAACGACGAGCGCAAGGCCAAGGAACTGCACGGCCTGAGCCGGACCCTGGTCGCCAACATGATCGTCGGCGTCACCGAGGGCTACCGTAAGAGCCTGGAGATCGCCGGCACCGGTTACCGGGTCACGGCCAAGGGCAAGGACCTCGAGTTCGCGCTCGGGTTCTCGCACCCGGTCACCGTGCAGGCGCCGGACGGCATCACCTTCACGGTGGAGAAGCCGACCCTGTTCCACGTGGCCGGCATCGACAAGCAGCTGGTCGGCGAGGTCGCCGCCAACATCCGGAAGATCCGTCCGCCGGAGCCCTACAAGGGCAAGGGTGTCAAGTACCAGGGCGAGGTCATCCGCCGCAAGGCTGGAAAGGCAGGTAAGAAGTGAGCGCCACGCTGCTCAAGCGCCGCCGCGGCGTTGCCGCCAAGCGCGCCGTCGGGCGTGCGCGTCGGCACTTCCGGGTCCGCAAGAACATCAGCGGCACCGCCGAGCGTCCCCGCCTCGTGGTCACCCGTTCGCTGCGGCACATCGTCGCCCAGATCGTCGACGACACCAAGGGTCACACCCTGGCGTCGGCCTCGACCCTGGACGCGTCGCTGCGCGGTGCGGAGGGCGACAAGAGCGCCCTGGCCGGCAAGGTCGGTGCCCTGCTCGCCGAGCGGGCCAAGGCCGCCGGTATCTCCAAGGTCGTCTTCGACCGCGGTGGCAACCGGTACGCGGGGCGGGTCGCCGCGCTGGCCGATGCCGCCCGCGAAGCCGGGCTCGAGTTCTAACAACCCCGTCACGAGAGAGAAGGAAGGCTGCTGATGCCAGGTCAACAGCGCCGTGGCGGCGGGTCCGGTGGCAACGAGGGTGGTCGCCGCGACAACCGCCGTGAGGGCGGCCGCGGAAACGCGCCCGTCGAGAAGACCCCGCACCTCGAGCGGGTCGTCGCGATCAACCGCGTCGCCAAGGTCGTGAAGGGTGGTCGTCGCTTCAGCTTCACCGCCCTGGTGATCGTGGGCGACGGCGACGGCACCGTCGGCGTGGGCTACGGAAAGGCCAAGGAGGTGCCCGCGGCGATCGCCAAGGGTGTCGAGGAGGCCAAGAAGCACTTCTTCAAGGTGCCGCGGATCGGTCAGTCGATCCCGCACCCGGTCCAGGGCGAGGACGCCGCCGGCGTCGTGCTGCTCAAGCCGGCCTCCGCCGGTACCGGTGTCATCGCCGGTGGTCCGGTGCGTGCCGTGCTGGAGTGCGCGGGCATCCACGACGTGCTCTCCAAGAGCCTCGGGTCGTCCAACCCGATCAACATCGTGCACGCCACCGTGGCGGCGCTGAAGGGGCTGGAATCCCCCGAGGCGGTCGCGCAGCGTCGTGGCCTGCCGGTGGAGGACGTCGCGCCGGCCGCCATGCTGGCGTCGCGGGCGGGGTGGCTTCCTGATGGCACGTCTCAAGGTCACCCAGGTCCGGTCCGAGATCGGGACCAAGCAGAACCAGCGTGACTCGCTGCGTTCGCTCGGTCTCAAGCGGATCAACGACGTGGTGGTCAAGGAGGACCGGCCCGAGATCCGCGGCATGATCTTCACTGTGAACCACCTCGTGAAGGTCGAGGAGGTCGAGTAATGACGATCAAGGTCCACCACCTGCGTCCGGCGCCGGGGGCCAAGACCGCGAAGACCCGCGTGGGTCGCGGTGAGGGCTCCAAGGGCAAGACCGCCGGTCGCGGTACCAAGGGTTCGAAGGCCCGCAAGAACATCTCGGCGGCGTTCGAGGGTGGGCAGATGCCCATCCACATGCGCCTGCCGAAGATGAAGGGCTTCAAGAACAAGTTCAAGGTGGTCTTCCAGGTGGTCAACCTGGACCGGCTCGCCGAGCTGTTCCCGAACGGTGGCCAGGTCGGCCCGCTGGAGCTGGTCGAGGCCGGCGCGGTCCGCAAGGGCCAGCCGGTCAAGGTGCTCGGAACGGGCGACCTCGGTGGCGTGGCTCTCCAGGTGTCGGCGCACGCGTTCAGCGCGTCGGCCAAGGAGAAGATCACCGCTGCCGGCGGCTCGGTCACCGAGCTGTAAGGACTGCACGACCCGTGGCGTCCGTCCAGTTGCCCGTAACTGGCGGGCGCCACGGTCTACCTGGGCCGTGTGCGCCGGGTAACATCAAACTCGGTTTATGTAGCCGGGCACATCTGCCCGGACCGGGATCGGGCTGTTAGAGTCCCTTCCCAGCTATGGATATCGGGCACTCGCCCGGCACCCACCCCGACCCGCCAGGGATCACCGGCGGCCCGCCTCGCGCAGGGAGGAAGAAGTTGCTGTCCGCCTTTCTCAGTGCGTTCCGTACGCCTGACCTGCGCAAAGCTGCTTTCACAGTAGGCATCATCGCGATCTACCGGCTCGGCGCCACGCTGCCCAGCCCGGGCGTGTCCTACGGCAACGTGCAGAAGTGCCTCGACACCATCCAGGGCGACTCCACGAGCGTCCTGAACCTGCTGAACCTCTTCTCCGGCGGCGCGCTGCTGCAGCTCTCGGTCTTCGCGCTGGGCATCATGCCCTATCACCGCGTCGATCATCCTGCAGCTGCTGACCGTCGTGATCCCGCGGCTGGAGCAGCTCCGCAAGGAGGGCCAGGCCAGGCGAAGATCACCAGTACACCCGTTACCTGACCCTGGCCTCGGTGTCCTGCAGGCCGGGCGTTCGTCGCGCTGGCCTCCCGGGCAGCTGTTCAACAACCAGTGCGACCAGTTCCCGATCATCCCAGGGCACCGGCATCCCGGACTGGCTGACGCTGTCCATCCTGGTGATGACGATGACCGCCGGCACCCGGCCATGTGGCTCGGTGAGCTGATCACCCTTCGGGGCACGGCAGCATGTGTGGGTGGTCCCCCGCTGGTCCCGGCTGGTGGTCATCACCGCGCACAGGCGAGCAGGCGCAGCGCCGGATCCCAGTACGGCGGATCATCGGCAAACCCGCCGGGGGTGGCATCTTCGGCTCGTCGCTGCTCTACCTGCCGCAGCTGGCGCTCCAGTTCTTCGACCAGACCAACCCGGGCAAGACCCAGGCGTGGATCCAGAACAACCTGGTCGACCACCAGCCCGATCTACATCGCGGTCTACTTCCTGCTGATCATCTTCTTCACGTACTTCTACGTCTCGATCACGTTCAACCCGACCGAGGTCGCGGACAACATGAAGAAGTACGGCGGCTTCGTGCCGGGCATCCGCCCCGGCAAGCCGACCGCCGACTACCTGGACTTCATCCTCAGCCGCATCACCCTGCCGGGCTCGCTCTACCTGGGCATCATCTCGATCCTGCCGAACTTCTTCTTCATCTGGCTGGACAAGCAGCAGTACATGAACTTCCCGTTCGGCGGTGTCGCTGTGCTGATCATGGTTGGCGTCGGTCTGGAGACCGCCAAGCAGATCGAGAGCCAACTGATGCAGCGGAACTACGAAGGGTTCCTGCGGTAGATGAGACTCGTTCTGGTGGCCCGCCGGGCGCGGGCAAGGGCACGCAGGCCGAGTTCATCGCCGCGCACCTCTCGGTGCCGAAGATCTCGACCGGGACATCTTCCGGGCCAACGTGTCCCAGGGGACCGAACTCGGCGTCGAGGCGAAGCGCTACATGGACGCCGGCAAGCTGGTGCCGGACGAGGTGACCATCAACATGGTCCGGGACCGGCTCGCCGAGCCGGACGCCAGCGAGGGCTTCCTGCTCGACGGCTTCCCCCGGACGACGCCGCAGGCCGCCGCGCTCGACAAGCTCCTCGCCGACCTGGGCACGCGCTCGACCTGGTGCTGGAACTGGTCGTCGACGACGACGAGGTGATCCGCCGGCTCTCCGGCCGGCGGACCTGCCGGGGCTGCGGCAAGATCTGGCACGTCGAGTTCGACCCGACCACCCGGGACGGCATCTGCGACCGTTGCGGCGCCGAGCTGTTCCAGCGGGACGACGACAAGCCGGAGACCATCGCCGCCGGCTGCGGGAGTACGCGGAGAAGACCGCGCCGCTGGTCGACTACTACGGCGCCCAGGGCAAGCTGGTGGGCATCGACGCCACCGGCCCGGTGGAGGACGTCACCGTCCGGGCCATCGACGCCCTGCGCTCGTACGGCGGCTGACGTCCCGGCCACGGCGGATAGAGTGCGAACAGCGGGGTACGCCCGGCGTGCCCCGCTGTTCGGCAACGAAAGGTAACGGCTCCATGCGTCGTCCCCAGCTGGACATCCAGCTGAAGACCCCCGACCAGATCGAGAAGATGCGCGCCGCCGGTCTGGTGGTCGCCGAGGCGCTGCGCCGGATGCGCGAGGCGGTCGCCCCCGGGGTCAGCACCGCCGACCTGGACGCCGTCGCCGAGTCGACCATCCGCGAGGCCGGCGCCGTCCCTCGTTCAAGGGCTACCACGGCTTCCCCGCCTCGATCTGCTCCTCGGTCAACGAGCAGGTGGTGCACGCGATCCCGGCGTCCGAGCAGGTGCTCCGTGAGGGTGACCTGATTTCGATCGACTGCGGCGCGGTGCTGAACGGCTGGCACGGCGACGCCGCCATCACCGTCGGCGTGGGCGAGGTCGACCCGGCCCTGCTGAAGATGGCCACGGTGGCCGAGGACGCCATGTGGGCCGGTATCGCCGCGGCGGCGCGGGGAGCGGCCAGCGGCAAGGGCCGACTCACCGACATCTCGCACGCGGTGGAGGACGCGGTCCGCCGGGGTGGCCGGTACGGCATCGTCGACGGCTACGGCGGGCACGGCATCGGCACCGAGATGCACCAGGACCCGCACGTGCTCAACCACGGCCGGCCGGGCAAGGGCCCCCGCCTGTGCCCGGCATGGCGCTGGCGATCGAGCCGATGATCACGATGGGTTCGCCGCGCACCGTCGAACTGGCGGACGGCTGGACGGTGGTGACCCGGGACGGGTCGATCGCAGCGCACGTCGAGCACACCATGGCGCTGCTGCCCGACGGGGTCTGGGTGCTGACCGCCGAGGACGGCGGCCGCGCCCGCCTCGGCGAGCTGGTCACCGCCCGCCAACCCGCCCCGACCCCCTGACCCAGCCCTCAACCCACCCAGCGGGCAGCCCTCCCAGCGGGCGGCCCCCACGCAGCCCTGGCCCACCCGGCCCCGGTTCTCCCGGCCCCGGTCCTCCCAGCCCCGGTCCTCCCGGCGGGCGGCTCACCCGGCCGGCAGCCCTATCCGGCAGGCGGTCCCCCCGGCGTCGTCCGGCCCCGGCGGCGGCACTCTTGATCAAGAGCCGTTCGTCATCCAGGGGCCGTATCGTGACGCGAACCACTTGATCACCAGCTCCGGCCGCACCGGTTCCTCTGGCCCCGCGCCCGGGCAGTCGCCCAAGGGTTCGCCTCGCCCAGTGCCCGCCCCCGGGACACCAACCCCATGATCACCTGGCCCCCGGCCGGCGCCGGCGCCTGGAGCCGGGGCGTGATCAAGGGGTTTGCGTCATGAGGGGCGGTGGTCGCTGACGTTAATCCCTTATCACGCAGGAGGGGTGGGTGGTTCGGGGGAGTCGTCGGGGTGGTGGGGTGGTGGCATGCTTGCGGGCATGGAGGGCGGGACGGGATGCGGGCCGCCGATGCCGACCGCGCGGCGGTGGCCGACCGGCTGCGGGCGGCGCTCGACGAGGGCCGGCTGAACCTGTACGAGTACGACGAGCGGTTGCAGCAGGCCTATGCCGCCCGCACGTACGCCGAGCTGGACGCGCTGGTGCGGGATCTGCCCGGCGGTGGCGCCCCCGCCCGCGGCCGCGCTCGCGGAGCCGGTGGAGACCACCCCGGCCCGGCCGGCGACCGCCCGCTGGCTGGCCGAGGTGTGGATGCCGTACCTCCAGGTGGTGCCGATCGTCGTGGCGATCTGGGCGATTTCCTCCCTGTTCGCGCGCGATCTGCTCTATTTCTGGCCGGGCTGGGTGGCCGGGCCGTGGGGCGCGGTGCTGCTGGTGCGTACCGTCACCGGCCTGGCCGGGGGTGAGCCACGGCGGTGGGAGGCCGAGCGGGAGCGCCGCCGGCGGCGGAAGCTGGCGAAGCGGGCCCGCCGGCGGGCGCTGGAAGCCGGCGGCCCGGACGACTAGCGGCCCCTGGCCCCCGTGACCGGGGCGGTTCGGTCACCAGCCGGCGACCGGGCCGAGCGCCGCGTGCGGCGCGGCCGGTGAGCGGAGCGGGCGGCGCCTGGCGGAGCGGGCGCCCGGCGTGCGGGTCGGGGCTGGCCTGATGCCGGATTTGCCCGGTACGGTGAATCCGCTGGTGGCCGGTTTGGCGACGGCGCGCAGGCGCGCGTACACTGACTGATCGGCGCACAGCGTCCACTCCGGCATGCCCACCAAGCGCTTCGGTGGGACTCGGAGCCGCGGCTGGCGCGGGCTTTCTGATCATGGTCAGTCACCCGTGTAAGACGTTGTGGGCCGTCCGGAGCAACCGACGTCAGGACAGCGGAGGACATGCCGAAAAAAGACGGAGCCATCGAGATCGAGGGTCGGGTGATCGAGCCCCTGCCGAACGCCATGTTCCGGGTGGAGCTCGCGAACGGCCACAAGGTGCTGGCTCACATCAGCGGCAAGATGCGGCAGCACTACATCCGCATCCTGCCGGAGGACCGGGTCGTCGTCGAACTCTCGCCGTACGACCTGACCCGCGGGCGCATCGTCTACCGCTACAAGTAAGCCTGACGACGGCCGGGCCGTCCCGTGTCCGTCTTCGACGTCCGGGTCGCACCTCGCGACTCCGGGCCAGATGGGAAGTAAGGCAACCGTGAAGGTCAAGCCGAGCGTCAAGAGGATCTGCAACAAGTGCCGGGTGATCCGCCGGCACGGCCGGGTCATGGTCATCTGCACCGACCCGCGCCACAAGCAGCGCCAGGGCTGAGCCAGTCCCACCGGTCGTGACACGGCCGGTCGGATCGGTCCGGGCCGCAGATCCAGACAACACATCATCGAGCTCGTCCCAGCCGCGAGCGGTACGCAGCGCGTACTCCCTCGTGGTTGACCCCCGGTCGGAGGCCGGGGCCCGCTCGGGCAGCGGCCGATCCCGGTCGCCGGCGCGGAAGGCGCCGGAAGGACGGGACGGTCGGTAGCGGGGTGGGACGGGTCCACACCTCCGCCAGAACACCACGAGGAGTACGCCCGCACATGGCACGTCTAGTCGGCGTCGACCTCCCCCGCGAGAAGCGGATGGAGATCGCGCTCACCTACATCTTCGGCGTGGGTCGCACCCGCGCCCTGGAGACGCTCGCCGCCACCGGCATCTCGCCGGACAAGCGCGCCCGGGACCTCACGGACGAGGAGCTGGTCCAGCTCCGCGACCACATCGAGGCCAACTACAAGGTTGAAGGCGACCTGCGCCGCGAGGTCGCCGCTGACATCCGCCGCAAGGTCGAGATCGGCTGCTACGCCCGGCATCCGGCACCGCCGGGGCCTGCCCGTGCGTGGTCAGCGGACGCGTACCAACGCCCGCACCCGCAAGGGCCCGAAGCGGACCGTCGCCGGCAAGAAGAAGCCCGGCAAGAAGTAACTAGGAGCGCACAGACTTATGCCACCGAAGGCTCGTGCCGGAGCCGCTGTCAAGAAGGTCCGGCGCAAGGAACGCAAGAACGTCGCCCACGGGCAGGCGCACATCAAGAGCACCTTCAACAACACCATCGTGTCCATCACGGACCCGACCGGTGCGGTCATCTCCTGGGCCTCCGCGGGCCAGGTTGGCTTCAAGGGCTCGCGCAAGTCGACCCCGTTCGCCGCGCAGCTGGCCGCCGAGGCCGCCGCGCGCCGGGCGATGGAGCACGGCATGCGCAAGGTCGACGTGTTCGTCAAGGGCCCCGGCTCCGGCCGGGAGACCGCCATCCGTTCGCTGCAGGCCGTGGGCCTGGAGGTCGGTCAGATCTCCGACGTGACCCCGCAGCCGCACAACGGGTGCCGTCCGCCGAAGCGTCGCCGGGTCTGAGAGGTAGAGAGAGATGGCTCGTTACACCGGTGCTGACTGCCGCCGTTGCCGGCGGGAGAAGATGAAGCTGTTCCTCAAGGGCAGCAAGTGCGATGGCCCGAAGTGCCCGTTCGAGTCCCGGCCGTTCCCGCCCGGGCAGCACGGCCGCGGCCGCACCAAGGAGACGGAGTACCTGCTCCAGCTCCGCGAGAAGCAGAAGGCCCGCCGGGTCTACGGCGTGCTGGAGAAGCAGTTCCGCGGTTACTACGAGGAGGCCGTGGCCAAGCAGGCCAAGACCGGTGAGGTCCTCCTGCAGATCCTCGAGTCGCGGCTGGACAACGTGGTCTACCGGGCCGGCTACGCCAAGTCCCGGGACATGGCCCGTCAGCTGGTCAAGCACGGTCACTTCACGGTGAACGGCAAGAAGGTCGACATCCCGTCGTACCGCGTCAAGGAGCACGACATCATCGAGGTGCGGGGCAAGAGCAAGGAGCTCACCCCGTTCCTGGTCGCGCAGGCCGAGGCCGGTTCGCGGAGTGTTCCGGCCTGGCTGGAGGCGATCCCCAGCCAGATGAAGATCCTCGTGCACTCGCTCCCGGCCCGGCAGGTCATCGACACCCAGGTCCAGGAGCAGCTGATCGTCGAGCTCTACTCCAAGTAAGAGCTCGTTGCGGTGGCCCGCCCCAGCCGGGGCGGGCCGCCGGAACGGTTTGTGTCGTGGGCGTCATATGGCGGGCGCCCCGGAAGAGAAGAGAAGACATGCTCATCAGCCAGCGACCGACTCTCTCCGAGGAGTCGATCAACGAGACCCGGTCCCGGTTCACCATCGAGCCGCTGGAGCCGGGCTTCGGCTACACCCTGGGCAACTCGCTGCGGCGCACGCTGCTGTCGTCGATCCCGGGTGCGGCGGTGACCTCGATCAAGATCGACGGTGTGCTGCACGAGTTCACCACGATCCCCGGGGTCAAGGAGGACGTGGTCGAGCTCGTCATGAACATCAAGGAGCTCAACGTCAGCTCCGAGCACGACGAGCCGGTCAGCATGTACCTGCGCAAGCAGGGCCCGGGCGACGTGACCGCTGGTGACATCCAGCCGCCGGCCGGCGTCTCGGTGCACAACCCGGACCTGAAGCTCGCCACCCTGAACGGCAAGGGCCGGCTCGACATGGAGCTGACCGTCGAGCGGGGCCGGGGCTACGTCACGGCGGCGCAGAACAAGCAGGCCGGCGCCGAGATCGGCCGGATCCCGGTCGACTCGATCTACTCGCCGGTGCTCAAGGTCACCTACCGGGTCGAGGCGACCCGGGTCGAGCAGCGGACCGACTTCGACCGGCTGATCATCGACGTCGAGACCAAGCCGTCGATGGGTCCGCGCACCGCGCTGGCCTCCGCCGGTTCGACGCTGGTGGAGCTCTTCGGGCTGGCCCGGGAGCTGGACGAGACCGCCGAGGGCATCGACATCGGGCCGTCCCCGCAGGACGCCCAGCTGGCGGCGGACCTGGCCCTGCCGATCGAGGAGCTGGACCTGACCGTCCGCTCCTACAACTGCCTCAAGCGCGAGGGCATCAACACCGTTGGTGAGCTCATCGGGCGTACCGAGGCCGACCTCCTCGACATCCGCAACTTCGGCCAGAAGTCGATCGACGAGGTCAAGATGAAGCTCGCCGGGATGGGGCTGGGGCTGAAGGACTCGGCTCCGAACTTCGATCCGGCGCACGTCGTGGACGCCTTCGGCGAGGCCGACTACGACACCGACGACTACCGCGAGACCGAGCAGCTCTAGTCCGCGCTGCCGCCACACCTGAGGAGCACCAAGCATGCCCACGCCCACCAAGGGCCCCCGCCTCGGCGGCAGCCCCGCGCACGAGCGGCTGATGCTGGCCAACCTGGCCACCGCGCTGTTCCAGCACGGCAAGATCCAGACCACCGAGACGAAGGCCCGGCGGCTGCGTCCGCTGGCCGAGCAGCTCATCACCAAGGCCAAGCGCGGCGACCTGGCGTCCCGCCGGCGGGTGCTGGGTGTCGTCAAGGACAAGGACGTGGTCTACGCCCTGTTCGACCAGATCGCGCCCCGGTACGCCAACCGCAACGGTGGCTACACCCGGATCGTGAAGACCGGTCCGCGCAAGGGTGACGCCGCGCCGATGGCGATCATCGAGCTGGTCGAGGAGCTGCAGGTCGCCGAGCCGAAGGCGAACAAGAAGACCGCCGCCCGCAAGGCGGCCCAGCAGGACAAGGTCGAGGCGCTCGCCCCGGCGGAGGAGACCCCGAAGTCGAACTCGGGTGACCAGGACGCCGAGCCTCCGGTCTCGGCCAGTGGCGACACCCCCCAGGCGCGCGAGGACGACGACGAGGCCAACGAGAACAAGGCCTGAGCCAGGCCACCATCGGGCCCGGCATCCCTCACGGGGTGCCGGGCCCGACCCATGAGGCGGAGGTACGAGTGGACGAGCGGACCCGGCTGCGGTTGGACGTCGCGTACGACGGCACCGACTTCTCCGGCTGGGCCGCCCAGCCGACCCGGCGCACGGTGGCCGGGGTGCTCGTGCAGACCCTCGACCTGGTGCTCGGCGCGGGCGTCGCGACCGGGCTGACCGTGGCCGGCCGGACCGACGCCGGGGTGCACGCCACCGGCCAGGTCTGCCACCTCGACCTGCCCACCGCGGTCTGGCGGGAGCGGGCGGGGAGGCTGCTGCGCCGGCTGGCCCGGCTGCTCCCCACCGACGTGCGGGTACGGGCGATGACCGAGGTGCCGGCCGACTTCGACGCCCGGTTCTCGGCCACCTTCCGCCGCTACGAGTACCGGGTCACCGACGCCCCGTACGGCGCGGAGCCGCTGCGCCGGCACGAGATCCTGGCCTGGCCGAAGCCGCTCGACCTGGCCGCGCTGAACGCCGCGGCGGCCGGACTGGTCGGCGAGCACGACTTCGCCGCGTACTGCCGGCGGAAGGAGAACGCCACCACGCTGCGCGAGGTGACCCGGCTGGACTGGCGGCGCGACCCGGACGGGGTGCTGGTCGCCACCGTGCAGGCGGACGCGTTCTGCCAGGCGATGGTGCGCAGCCTGGTCGGCGCGATGCTGGTGGCCGGGGACGGCCGCCGGCCGGTGGACTGGCCGGCGGGCCTGCTGACCCGGCGGGCGCGGTCCAGCGAGGTGACCGTCGCGCCGGCGCACGGGCTCACCCTGGTGGCGGTCGGCTACCCCGCCGACCCGGCCGAGTACGCCCACCGCGCCGAACTCACCCGCCGGCTCCGGGTGCCGACCGAATCCTGACCGCTGGCCGCCGCACCATCCCGCACAGGCGACGGGTGCGCGGCCGGTGTGGCCGCGCACCCGTTGCTCGTCGGAGCGGTCAGTTGCCCGAGCCTTCGTCATCCTCCGGGCGGCCGTTGTCGGCGCCGGTGCCGTCGTCGGTCCGGCCCGCCGTCGGCTGGCCGGCCACGCCGCCGTCGGCCCGCCGTTCCAGCACCCCCTGGTTCAGGTGCAGCTCGATCATGTCGAAGAGGATCTCGCGGACTGCGGTGTCACCGGACCTGATGGTCTCGCCGTCGGCCCGGGCGACCACCGCGTAGGCGAGGTAGTGGCCGCGTACCTGCCAGCCCACCCGGGCGGGGGCGGTGGCCATCGCCTCCGTACCGGCGTCGGCGGCCATGCCCCGGAACCGGCCCTGCCGCTCGTCGAGCAGTTGCCGGATCCGGTCCCGGGCCCGCTCGGCGCTGGCCCGGTCGGTCAGGTTGAACAGGCCGGCGGTGACCAGGTGGTCGCGGTCCGGGGTGCGCAGGGTGGCCCGTACCACCTGGCTGCAGCCGAGCCGGACCAGCAGGTCGGCGACCTCGTCGGTGGCCGCCACCGCGCAGCTGGCGCTGGACTGGGTCTTCAGCACCTGGTAGGCGGGCTGCCCGTCGGTGACCGTCAGCTGCTTGCCGGGGAAGACCTCCTTGCCGGTGAGCGGCGCCTGGTCGGTGTCCCGGGAGTCGAGGTAGTCGGCCTCGGGGGCGGCGGACTGGGCGACGCCCGGCTGGGTGGTGGGCTCGGACGTCGTCGGGTTGCCGGTGCGGTCCATCAGCAGGGCGGCGGCGCCGAGACCGCAGAGGGCGAGCAGCACGAGGACGGCTGCGCCGCCGATGAGCACCTGCCACATGCGACCGCCGCCGCGGCGGGGCGGCAGCGGCTCGGCCGGCCCGGCGGTGGCGTAGCCGCCCGGCGACTCGGTCGGCGGTGGGGCGTACCGCTCGGCCCGGGGCGACTCGGCCGGCGGGGCGGCGGAGGTCGTCGCGGGGGACAGCTCCACCGGTGGCGGCGGGGAGTAGGGCTCCGCGATGGACTCCACCGGCGGAGGTGCGGCGTAGGCCGCGGCGCGGGGCGGTTCGCCCGGCGGCACCAGGTCCCGCGGCGGCACCGGGTCCCGTGGCGGCACCGGGTCCCGTGGCGGCGCCGGGTCCCGTGGCGGCGCCGGTTCGTCGGCGGGCGGCAGCGCCACCCGGGTGGCCCGGGGCAACGACGGGGTCGGGAAGCGAGACGGGGAGGGCCCGGCCGGTGGTGGCGGACCGGCGCCGAGCACCGACCGGTCGGACCCGGACCCCGGGTACTCCACGTATGCGTCCTCATCGGACTCGTACCGATACACCATGTCGCCCAGAGTAGGAGTGATTGTCCCTTTAGGGGGTAATAATGGGAAATTGTCGTGCGCGGCGTTTCGTGTCGTGCTGCACCCGCGGCCAGGACGGCCCCGGCCGGCCCCGCCCACCGGCGGTGCGAGAATTGCCGGCGTGACCGGCGACCACTACTTCACCGCTGAACCCGCGACCGCAGCCGCGCCGCGCGAGGTCGAGTTCTCCGTCGCCGGCCGCGACTACACGCTGACCTCCGCCGGCGGCGTCTTCTCCGCCGACCGGCTCGACCCCGGCACCGCCGTGCTGCTGCGCAAGGCCGACCTGCCGGCCCCCGGCACCACCGGTGACCTGCTCGACCTCGGCTGTGGCTTCGGGCCGATCACCTGCGTGCTGGCCGACACGGCGCCGGCGGCGACGGTCTGGGCGGTCGACGTCAACGAGCGGGCCCGGGCGCTCACCGCCGCCAACGCGGCGCGCACCGGCGCCGCCGACCGGGTACGCGTCACCGCTCCGGACGACGTACCCGACTCGGTGACCTTCGCCCAGCTCTGGTCCAACCCGCCGATCCGGATCGGCAAGGACGAGCTGCACCGGCTGCTGCTGCGCTGGCTGCCCCGGCTCGCCCCGGATGGGGTCGCCTGGCTGGTGGTCGCCCGGCACCTGGGCGGCGACTCGCTGCACCGCTGGCTGGTCGAGCAGGGCTGGCAGGTCGAGCGGCGGGCCAGCCAGAAGGGCTACCGGGTGCTGCGCGTCACCCGGTAATTGGTTGGGCCGCCCGGCGGGTGCTCGGGCAGGATGCCGGCGTGGGATACGTGGACGTGGCAGCGGTCGGGCACACCCTCCCCGACGGCCGGGAACTCTTCGCCGACGTGTCGTTCCGGGTCGGCGAGGGCGCCAAGGTCGCGCTGGTCGGGCCGAACGGCGCCGGCAAGACCACCCTGCTGCGGATGGTCGCCGGTGACCTGCCGGTGAAGACCGGCGCGATCGCGCGTACCGGGGGGCTGGGCGTGATGCGCCAGTTCATCGGGATGATCGGCGACGAGTCGACGCTGGCTGACCTGGCGCTCTCGCTCGCCCCGCCGGCGTTGCGCGACGCCGGGCACCGGCTCGCCGCGACCGAGGCGGCCATGCGGGCGGCCGAGGTGCGCGGCAAGTACAGCACCGCCGCCGGCAAGGCCCAGCTGGCGTATGCGGACGCGCTCGCCGCCTGGGGCGAGGCCGGCGGGTACGACGCCGAGGTGCTCTTCGACACCGTCGCCACCATCGTGCTCGACCTGCCCTGGGACGCCGCCCGGGAGCGTCCGGTGCGCACCCTCTCCGGCGGCCAGCAGAAGCGCTTCGCGCTGGAACTGCTGCTGCGCGGCCCGGACGAGGTGCTGCTGCTGGACGAGCCGGACAACTTCCTCGACGTGCCCGGCAAACGCTGGCTGGAGGGGCGGCTGCGCGAGTCCGGCAAGTCGGTGCTCTACGTCTCGCACGACCGGGAACTGCTGGCGCACACCGCCGACCGGGTGGTCGCGGTGGAGGGCGGCAGCGCCTGGGTGCACCCGGGCGGCTTCGCCAGCTGGCACGAGGCTCGAGTGGCGCGGCACGCCCGGCTCGACGAGCTGCGCCGGCGCTGGGACGAGGAGCACCAGAAGCTCAAGGACCTGGTGCTGATGTACAAGCAGAAGGCCGCGTACAACGACGGGATGGCCTCGCGCTACCAGGCCGCGCAGACCCGGCTGCGCAAGTTCGAGGAGGCCGGGCCGCCGCCCGTACCGCCGAAGGACCAGGACATCCGGATGCGGCTGACCGGCGGGCGGACCGGCAAGCGCTCGGTGATCTGCGACAAGCTGGAGCTGGACGGCCTGACCTACCCGTTCGACCTGGAGATCTGGTACGGCGACCGGGTGGCGGTGCTCGGCGCCAACGGCACCGGCAAGTCGCACTTCCTGCGGCTGCTGGCCCGCGGCGGCACCGACCCGGACCCGGCCAACGGCCCGGTCGACGGCGCTGCGGCGCTCGCCCCGGTGGCGCACGACGGGGTGGCCCGCCTCGGCGCCCGGGTGCGGCCCGGCCACTTCTCGCAGACCCACGACCGGCCGGAGCTGATGGCGAAGACCCTCGTGGAGATTCTCTGGCGGGGCGACGACCACCGGGCCGGGATGGACCGGCACGCGGCGATGGCGGCGCTGTCCCGCTACGAGCTGGCCGGGCAGGGCGACCAGCGGTTCGGCACCCTCTCCGGCGGCCAGCAGGCGCGCTTCCTGGTGCTGCTGCTGGAGCTCTCCGGGGCGACCCTGCTGCTGCTCGACGAGCCCACCGACAACCTGGATCTGGCCAGCGCGGAGGCCCTCGAAGCCGGGCTGGCCGCGTTCGAGGGCACGGTGGTCGCGGTGACCCACGACCGGTGGTTCACCCGCTCGTTCGACCGGTTCGTGCTCTTCCGGGGCGACGGCGAGGTGGTGGAGACGCCCGAACCGGTCTGGGACGTCGGCTGAGCCGTCCGCCGGGTGGCGGAACGCCCGGCCGGCATAGGGTTGATCTCGTGACTGAGATGACCTACCGCCGGCTGGGCGACTCCGGGCTCGTGGTGTCCGTGGTCGGCATCGGCTGCAACAACTTCGGCCGGAAGCTCGACCTCGACGGCACCCGGGCGGTGGTCGACGCCGCGCTGGACGCCGGGATCAACTTCTTCGACACCGCCGACATCTACGGCGAGCCGCAGGGCGGCTCGGAGGAACTGCTGGGCCAGGCGCTCAAGGGCCGCCGGGACGACGTGGTGGTGGCCACCAAGTTCGGCATGGACATGCACGGCATGAACGGGCCGGACTTCGGCGCCCGGGGCGCCCGCCGCTACATCGCGCGGGCGGTGGAGGCGTCGCTGCGCCGGCTCGGCACCGACCACATCGACCTGTACCAGATGCACGAGCCGGACCCGGGCACCCCGATCGACGAGACGCTCGCCGCCCTGGACGACCTGGTCCGCGCCGGCAAGGTGCGCTACCTGGGCAACTCCAACTTCGCCGGCTGGCAGATCGCGGACGCCGACTGGGTGGCCTCGTCCGCCGGCCGGACCCGGTTCATCAGCGCGCAGAACCACTACAGCCTGCTGGAGCGCTCCGTCGAGGCCGAGGTCATCCCCGCCTGCGAGCGGTTCGGGCTCGGCATGCTGCCGTTCTTTCCGCTGGCCAACGGGCTGCTCACCGGCAAGTACAAGCGGAACCAGACCCCGCCGCCCGGCAGCCGGCTCTCCGCCGGCGGCCGGTACGCGCAGCGCCTCGCCGCCGCCGACTGGGACACCATCGAGGCGATCGAGGCGTACGCGGGCGAGCGAGGGCTGCCGATGCTCCAGGTGGCCATCGGCGGGCTGGCCGCCCAGCCCGCGGTGACCTCGGTGATCGCCGGCGCCACCACGCCGGAGCAGGTGTTCGCCAACGCCGCCGCCGGCGCCTGGCAGCCCACCGACGAGGACCTCGACGCCCTGCGCGCCATCCTCTGACCGACCGGTGTGGCGGCATCCCCAGCAGCGGGACGCCGCCACATCCGGCGCGGCGGCGAGCCCACCGGCGGCGCCCGGGTGCCGCCGCGGGCGCGGGCTCGACCGGCGTTCCGCCGCCACGTCGACGCGACCCGGGAGCGTGGCGTCAGGCGCGGCGGCGCCGGACGAGCGGCACCGCCACCGCCGCCAGGACGGCGAGCCCGAGACCGGCCAGCGCGAGCGGCCACCAGCCGACACCCCCGTCGCCGGCGGGGTCGCGGGTGCCGGCGGCCGGGGCGACCGGGGCGGGGGCCGGCGGGGGCGACTGGGCATTCCGCGCCTCCACCTCGGCGCTGGCCTCGCCCCGGTGCGGCGCGGGGGCGCTCACCGTGACCTGCCACCGGCCGGGGGAGAGGATCGGGCCGCTGGCGTAGAAGCCCTGCCCCTCGGCGGCCGGTTCCAGTTGCACCGGGCCGACCCGCCGGCCGTCCGGCCCGGTGGCGGTGAGGGTCAGCCGGACCACCTTGTCGAGGCGGTGCCCGTCGGCGTACACGGCCTGCACGGTCACCCCGTCGGCGCCGTCGCCGGCCACGGTGAGTTTCAGTTTCCCGGTGTGTGCGGCGGCCGGGGCGGTGGACAGGAACGCCAGGGCTAGTCCGACGAGCGCGGCGGCGACCGCCTGCCAGGTACGCGTCACGGGCGTCTCCTCAGTGGAATCGCGGGAGGGTCCCTTCCCGCCGCCGGGGCGGCGGGAAGGGACCCGCGGATCAGAGCCGGCGACCGGGGGCGATCCGGGTGGGATCGCCGCCGAGCCGGCCGGCACCGTCGACCGATTCGCCGTCGTTCGCCCGGACGCCGGCCCGGCTGGCCGTGCCGCCGAGCCGGACGATCATGGCGTCGGCGTCCCGGACCAGGGTGTCGCGGATCTCGGCCTCCGGCACCAGGGTGGCGTCGGCCGCGAGCGTCCGGAAGGCGGTCAGCGCCTTGATCGCCTTCTGGTCGTTGCCGGCCGCCTCGGCCTGCCGGGCGTCGCTGAGCTTCGCCGACAGCTGCTTGTGCGCCTTGGCCGACAGTCGGCTCGTCGCCTTGAACCGGTCCAGCAGGTTCTGCATGTCCCGGAACGAGGTGGTGACGAAGAACCGGACCTCAGAGGTGGTGACGTTGCCCGCCTTGTCGGTCGCGGTGACGGTCAGCTCGTGCAGGCCGAGCGGCAGCTCGTACATGGCCTGCAGGGTGCCGCTGGCGTACGGCCGGCCGTCCAGGTCGCCGACCACGGACGCGATGCCCGAGGTCGGGTCGACCGCCTGCCAGGACACCCGGACGTCCTGGCTGTCGCCGTAGAGCTGGCCGTCGGCGATCCCGGAGACCAGCAGCGTCGGCTTGGTGCCGTCGATCCGCAGCACCGCCGACTTGAGCGTCTCGGCGTTGCCCGCGTTGTCGGCGGCCCGGAACAGCAGCTCGTGCTGCCCGTCGCCGGTCACCTCGACCGGCGCCGAGTACGGCGTCCACGCGCCGCCGTCCAGCGACCACTCCACCGTCTTCACCCCGGACCCGGCGTCGGTCGAGGTCAGCACGACCGGGACCGTCCCGTCGTGCCAGCCCTCGTCGTTGGCCGGCGCGAACGTCGCCGAGGTGACCGGCGCGGTGGTGTCGATCCGGACCGGCGCGGTCTTCGTCGACTCCACGTTGCCCGCCCGGTCGGTCGAGCGGAACCGCAGCTCGTGCTCGCCGTCGCCGCTGACCGGCACCGGACCGGTGTACGCGGTCCAGGTGGTCGCCCCGTCCAGCTGGTACTCGGTGCCGGCCAGGCCGCTGCCGCCGTCCTCGTCGGCGGCGCTCAGCGCGACGGTGACCGGGCCGGTGTGCCAGCCCTCGGTCGGCGTGCCGGAGACCGTGGCCGTGGTCACCGGGGCGGTCCGGTCGGCCGCCTCGGTGGTGAGCCGGAAGTAGTCAAACGCGGCGGTCTTCGACGCGGTCTGGTTGGCGCCGAGGGTGAACAGGCCCACCTTCGGCGTCGCCCCGACGGCGCTGCTGGTGAGCGCCGTCAGCGCGGTCCAGGCCGTCCCGTCGGCCGAGTACGACGCGGTGAAGGTGTCACCCGTGCGGGCCAGCCGCAGGTACCACACCGAGGCGGTCAGGTTGCCCGCCTCCGGCTGCGGGTTCTGCACCGCGCCGCCGATTTCGCTGCGGAACTCGATCCGCCGCGTCACCGGCTGCCCGGGCTGGTTGTCCACGATGAAGTCGAACTTCAGGTAGTTGTCGTCGTCGGCGTGCACGATCAGGCCGGCCTGCTGGTACTGCTCGTTCAGCAGGCTGCCGTCGACCTTCGTCTCCAGGGTCCAGTCGCCGGTCGGGGCGTTCTGGAGGATGAAGTTCGCCGGCCCGGAGTTGCCGGAGCCGTAGATGTCGCCGTTCGGCACGTCGATCCGCAGCGCGCCGCCGGTGACCCGGTAGCCCGTCGGGTTCTCCCGCAGGATCGCGTCCCAGCGGCACTTGTCCAGCGTGTCGCCGGTGAACTCGTCCGACGGGTCCACCGGTCCGGCCGGGGCGTCCGGCGAGACCTGGAACCAGTCGAAGGCCGCCTCCACCACCGGCGCGTCGGTGCCGCCGTTGAGCGCGAACAGCCCGATCCGCGGGTTGGTGATGCCGGCCAGCGCGGCGGACCGGCCGACCGGGGTGAAGGTCTGCCCGTCGGCCGAGACGGCCGCGGTCAGGTTCGTCCCGTCGCTGGTGAGCCGCAGGTGCAGGGTGTCACCGGCCGGTGCGGCGGTGCTGTCGGCGGCCTCGTTGCGCGGCGCGCCGGCGGTCTCCCGGATGAACTCCACCCGCCGGCCGCCCGAGTAGAGCAGGTCCAGCTTGGCGTAGTTCTCGTCGTCGCCGTACACCAGCAGGCCGGCCTGCTGGTAGTTGGCGGTCACCGGCAGGGTCAGCCGGGTGGTCGCCTGCCAGGCCCCGGCCGGCGCCGGCTGGAGCACCAGGTTGGTGGCGTCGTTGCGGCCGCCGTAGAGGTCGCCCACCGCGGTGGGCAGCCGGAGCGCCCCGTCGGAGACCGCGTAGAGCTGGTTCTCCCGGACCACGCCCCAGCGGGCCTTGTCGAGGCCGGTGCCGGTGAAGTCGTCCGAGCGCGCCCCGAAGCAGGACGTGTTCGGCGCGTCCACCCGCACCGGGACGGTGGTGTACGACCTCGCGCCCTTGCTGTCGGTCACCGTCAGCGTGGCGGTGAAGGTGCCCGGGCTGGTGTAGGTGTGCGTGGTGTCCAGGGTGGACGCCGTGCCGCCGTCACCGAAGTCCCAGGCGTACGTCAGCGGGGTGTCGCCCTCGGCGTCGGTGGCCGTGCCGTCGAAGGCGACGGTGACCGGCGCGGTGCCGGTGGCCGGGCTGGCGGTGGCGGTGACCACCGGCGGCGCGTTCTCGGTGACGCCCCGGCCGAGGAAGTCCATCCAGTTGACGTTGAACAGCGCGCCCGCGCCGCCGGCCGGGTCCCGGGCGACGAAGTACAACGTGCCGCCCGCCGGGCCGGTCACCGGAGCGGTCACGTCGGCGTACGTTTGCCAGGCGCCGGTGCCCGGCACGGTGGCCGAGGCGACCAGCGGCCCGTCGGGCGCGCCGGCGCGGACCTCGATTCGGCCGCCGCTGCTGGCCGAGGCGGCCCGGAACCGGATCGACGTGATGTTGGTCAGGTCCGCCGGGGCGAGCGACCACCAGTCGCCGTCCTCGATGAACCCGATGTTCTGGCCGCCGCCGGCGGCGTCGCCGGTGGTCTCGCGCTGCACGCCCGGGTCCCCGCCGCCGGTCGCGCCCGGCACCCGGCCGGTGGCGGTGAAGTACTCGGCCTGCTTCCGCTTGGGCTGGAGCTGCTCGATCGCCCGGCCGGTGAGCGGCCCGGCGCCCTCGGCGCCGCCCAGGTCGGTGTAGGTGGCCTCGAAGACGGCGAAGACGTTCGCCTCGGCGCCGTGCCCGGAGGCCAGCGACGTCTGGACCGTGCCGGTGCAGCCGGTGTGCTGCTCCAGCGGGTGGGCGTGCTCGTCGTGGCCGAGCAGCACCTGGAGCCGGACCCGGTCGCAGTCGATCTCCGCGTCCTCGGGGTCGGTGACCGTGACCGTGTAGCGGACCTGGTCGCCCCAGTCGAAGAAGCCGCCGTCCGGTGGGAACTCGATGGTCACCGTCGGCGCGGTGTTGCCGACCGTGACCGGAACGTTGGCCACCGCGGTCCGGCCCTTCGGGTTGGTGACCGTGAGCTGCGCGTTGTACGTCCCGGCGCTGGTGTAGGTGTGCGTCGGGTTCGGCTCGGTGGCGGACTGCCCGTCGCCGAACGTCCAGGCGTAGCTGAGCGTGCCGCCGTCCGGGTCGCGGGAGCCCGCGCTGGAGAAGGCGACGGTCAGCGGCGCCGGGCCGGAGGTCGGCTCGGCGCTGGCCTCCGCGATCGGGGCCCGGTCGCCGGCGATGTAGTCGATCCGGTAGACGCCGGAGTTGTCGTTGTTGCCGCCGAAGCCACTGCCCCACTCGATGAGATAGAGCGCGCCATCCGGACCGAACTCGAAGTCCATCGGCCGGAGCATGGTCATGCCGGTGAGGAGCTGGTTGATGTCGACGAGGCTCTTGCCGTCACCGGTGAGCTGCATCGTGTACATCTTCGACTGGTTCCACTCGCCGAGGAGCGCCTTGCCGTCGTAGTACGCCGGCCACTTGCGGTCCGATTCCAGCTCGGCGTCGTACCGGTAGACCGGGCCGCCCATCGGCGCACCGCCGCCGCCGATCTCGGGGAACCGCGGGTTGCCGCTGTAGTCGTAGTCGACGGTGGCTGGGATCGCCGGCGGCAGGTTGGTGAGGCCGGTGTTGTTGGGCGAGTCGTTCACCGGCGCGGCGCAGTCGAACTTCGGCCCGCTGGGGCCGGACGGGAACGTGTAGTCGTTGTAGGCGTAGTTCGCCCCGGTGCAGTACGGCCAGCCGTAGTTGCCCGGCGTGCCGACGATGTTCCACTCGACGGTGCCCTCGGGACCGCGGTCGGGGTTGGCGGCGCTGGCGTCCGGCCCGTAGTCGGCGACGTAGAGGGTGTCGGTGGCCGGGTCGGTGCCGATCCGGAACGGGTTGCGGAAGCCCATCGCGTAGATCTCGGGCCGGGTCTTCGCGGTCCCCGGCGGGAACAGGTTGCCGCTCGGGACGGTGTACGTCCCGTCGTCCTCCGGGTGGATCCGGAGCACCTTGCCGCGCAGATCGTTGGTGTTGCCGGAGGTGCGCTGCGCGTCGTAGTCCTGCCGTCCCGGCCGCTCGTCGATCGGGGTGAACGCGTTGGACTCGAACGGGTTGGTGTTGTCGCCGGTGGCCAGGTAGAGGTTGCCGGCGCTGTCGAAGGTCATGCTGCCGCCGGCGTGGCAGCAGGTGTTGCGCTGGGTGTCCACCCGCAGCACCTGCTTCTCGCTGGCCGGGTCGATGCTGTCGCCGGTCACCGTGAACCGGGAGAGCAGGTTGCGGGCGATCCCGTCGTTCGGGGCGTAGTAGAGGTAGACCCAGTTGTTGGTGGCGAAGTCCGGGTCGAGCCGGATGCCGATCAGGCCGTCCTCGTTGCCGGTGGACACGTCCAGGTCGAGCGCGGTGACCGTGTTGCCGGTGTCCGGCTTGACGATCTGCACCCGGCCGTCGCGCTCGACGTAGAAGACCCGCCCGTCCGGGGCGACGTCCAGCTCCATCGGGTTGCTGGTGTTGCTGTCCAGGGTCACCTTCTCGAAGCTGGCGGTCAGCGACGCGCCGCAGTCGGCGTCCGCCGCCCCGGCCGCGGAGCGGATGCCGCCGAGCAGGTGGGCGAGGAACTGCGGTTCCGCGTACGACTCCCGGGTGTGCCCGCCGCCGGTGTACCAGGCGCGGCCGCCCTGGAAGTCGTGGCACCAGGCGATCGGGTGGTCGGCGCCCATCGCCCCCGCGCCGGGGGAGTAGCTGGTCTCGTCCAGGCTGGCCAGCACGTGCACGTCGGGGCGCGGGTTGGACTGGTAGTTGTACCACTCGTCGAACCGGGACCAGCGCTCCGGCAGCCCGGCGGTGGCCGGGTGGGCGTGGTCCTCCACCTTGACCGTGGCCTGCTGGTTCGCCGGGTGGCTGGCGAAGTACGCGCCGACCAGGTCGCCGTACCAGGCCCAGCTGTACTCGGTGTCCGAGGCGGCGTGGATGCCGACGTAGCCGCCGCCGGCGCGGATGTAGCGCTCGAAGGCGGCCTGCTGCTCGCCGTCGAGGACGTCGCCGGTGGTGGAGAGCCAGATCACCGCGCGGTACCGGGCGAGGTTGTCGTCGCTGAACGCGGCGCCGTCCTCGGTCGTGTCGACGGTGAACCCGTGCTCGGCGCCGAGCTGCTGGATGGCGGCGATGCCGGTCGGGATGGAATCGTGCCGGAAGCCGGCGGTCTTCGAGAACACCAGCACCGAGAACGGCTCGTCGGCCGCCGGCGCGGCGGGTCCCGTCCGCGGCTGGGTCTGCGGGGCGGGCGCCGTCAGCGGCGCGGCCTGTGCGGCGGGTGCGGTCTGCGCGGGGGGTGCGGCCTGCGCGGCGGGGACGCCGAACAGGGTGGTTGCGGTGAGCGCGAGGGGTAGCAGGGTGGTAAGGACGGGTAAACGGGCACGACGAGATCGGGACACGCCGCCTCCTATGTCGCTGTGGACAGGGATCGCGGGGGCCGGCTCGCCGAAGACCGTCCCGGATGGACCGGAGCGGACACCGTGCCAGGATGTCCGCGCCGGCATTTTGTCGAATCGCTGAACAAATTAATCCCGCTGGATCCGTTGCGGGCAAGATGCCGGCTGATAACGGTTTCGCAACGGCGAGCGACATTCCGAACAGCACCGTACGAAGTGCTCCGTCGCGGGCGGTATCGAGGGCCGTCCACCGCGTCGGCCGGGCGTCATGCGATTGCCGGACCCCGCCTTGGCAGGCCGGCGGATCTGTCGTACGGTGACACGGACGTAACCCACGGGAGCCCGGTGGACCGGGCTGAGAGGGGGGCTTGGAGCCCCCGACCGTCGAACCTGATCCGGGTAATGCCGGCGCAGGGAGGAGTGTTGCCGTGCCGTCCCTTGGGCGACTGCATCTGGTCACCGACACCCGACCCGGGCGGGATCCGCTCACCGTCGTCCGGGCCGCCCTCGCGGTGGCCCGCGCCGAGCTGGTGGTGCAGGTCCGGGTGGCGGACTCCGCGACCGACCGGGAGGCGTACGACCTGGCCCGCCGGGTGGTCGCGCTCTGCGCCGGGTACGACGCGACCTGCCTGGTCAACGACCGGCTGCACGTGGCGCTGGCGGTGGGCGCCGGCGGCGGCCACGTCGGCGCGGACGACCTGCCGGTCGGCGCGGCCCGCCGGGTGCTCGGCTCCGCCGCCGTGCTCGGCGCCACCGCGCGTGACCCGGGCACCGCCACCGAGGCGGTCGCCGCCGGCGCCAGCTACCTCGGCGTCGGCCCCTGCCACCCGACCGGCACCAAGACCGGCCTGCCGGACCCGATCGGCCCCGCCGGGGTGGGCGCGGTGGCCGCCGCGGTGGACGTGCCGGTGATCGCCATCGGCGGGGTCACCGCCGCTACCGTGCCGGCGCTGCGGGCCGCCGGGGCGTACGGGGTGGCGGTGGTCGGCGCGCTCTCCGCCGCCGCCGACCCGGGCCGGGCCACCGCCGAGCTGCTCCGGGCGTTGACGTGCTGACCAGCGGCCGGCCGGACGTGGCGGTGGTCGGCGCGGGGCCGATCGGGTTGGCCGTCGCCTGGCGCTGCGCGGCCCGCGGCCTGCGGGTGGTCGTGCACGACCCGGACCCGGGGTCGGGGGCGTCGGCGGTGGCCGCCGGGATGCTCTCCCCGGTCGCCGAGGCGTACTTCGGCGAACGGGAGCTGACCGGGCTGCTCTGCGCGTCCGCGGCCCGCTGGCCGGCGTTCGCCGCCGGGCTGACCGAGGCCACCGGGCTGCCGCTCGGCTACCGCACCGAGGGCACCCTGATGGTCGGGCTCACCGCCGACGACCTGGCCGAGGCGGGCCGGCTCTGGGCGTACCAGCAGGGGCTGGGGCTGCCGGTGACGCCGCTGCGCCCGACGCAGCTGCGCGACCGCGAGCCGGCGCTGGCGCCCCGGGTGCGCGGGGGCGCGCTGGCCCCCACCGACCACCAGGTCGACCCGCGGCTGCTGGTGCCGGCGCTGCGGGCGGCCGCGACCGCGGCCGGCGCGGTGCTGGTGCCGCAGGCGGTGCGCGAACTGTCCGAGCTGGACGCCCGGGTCACCGTGGTGGCGGCCGGCTGCGGCGCGGCCGCGCTGACCGGGCTGCCGGTCCGGCCGGTGAAGGGGCAGGTGCTCCGGCTGCGCGCGCCCGGCGGCGCGGCGCCGGGCTTCCGGCACGTGATCCGGGGGTACGCCGACGGCGAGCACGTCTACCTGGTGCCCCGCGCGGGCGGCGAGGTGGTGGTCGGGGCGACGGTCGAGGAGCGCACCGACCGGACGGTCACCGCCGGCGCGGTGCTGCGCCTGCTCCGCGCCGCCGTCGACCTGCTTCCCGAGCTGGCCGAGTACGACCTGGTGGAGACGGTGGCCGGGCTGCGTCCCGGCACGCCGGACAACGCCCCGATCCTCGGTCCGCTGCCCGGCCGGCCGGACGTGCTGGCCGCCACCGGCCACCACCGGCACGGCATCGTGCTCACCCCGGTCACCGCCGATCTGATCGCCGACCTGGCCGCCGGCGGCGACCCGGACCCGCTGCTCGCCCCGTTCGCGCCGGACCGCTTCGGGCCGGCCCACCCACCCCGGCAGGCGTCGGTCGGCCCGCCCGAGCAGGCGTTGCCGGGCGAGCCGACCGGGCCGGTCGACGGCGACCGGCAGACGACGGAGGAGGACAGGTGGAACTGACGGTGAACGGCGCCGGGCGGACCGTGCCCGGCGGTGCCACGGTGGCCGACCTGGTCCACGAGGTCACCCCGCAGCGGCGCGGCGTGGCGGTGGCGGTCAACGGCGAGGTGGTGCCGCGCAGCGGCTGGCCGGCGACGGTGCTGCGCGACGGCGACCGGGTCGAGGTGCTCAGCGCCGCCCAGGGCGGGTGAGCGCGGTGACCTTCGAACTGGGCGGCGTCCCCTTCACCTCCCGGTTGATCCTGGGCACCGGCGGCGCGGCCAACCTGCACGTGCTGGAGCAGGCGATCCGGGCGTCCGGCACCGAACTGGTCACCGTGGCGCTGCGCCGGGTGGACACCACCCCCGCCGGGTCGGGCGGGCTGCTGGCGCTGCTCGACCGGTGCGGGGTGCGGCTGCTGCCGAACACCGCCGGCTGCTACACCGCCGGCGAGGCGGTCAAGGTGGCGCACCTGGCCCGGGACGCGTTCGAGACCGACTGGGTCAAGCTGGAGGTGATCGGCGACGAGCGCATCCTGCTGCCGGACGGCGTCGAACTGCTGCGCGCCGCCGAGCAACTGGTCGCCGACGGGTTCACCGTGCTGCCGTACACCAGCGACGACCCGGTGCTGGCGCGGCGGCTGGCCGACGTCGGCTGCGCGGCGGTGATGCCCGCCGGCGCGCCGATCGGCTCCGGGCTGGGGGTGTCCAACCCGCACCACATCCGGCTGATCCGGCAGAGCGTGGACGTGCCGGTGATCCTGGACGCCGGCATCGGCACCGCCTCGGACGCCGCGCTGGCCATGGAACTCGGCTGCGACGCGGTGCTGCTGGCCAGCGCGGTGACCCGGGCCGCCGACCCGGTGGCGATGGCCACCGCGATGCGGTTCGCCGTCGAGGCCGGCCGGTTGGCGTACGGCGCGGGCCGGATCGCCCGCCGCTTCCACGCCCTCGCCTCCACTCCGGACGAGGGAAGGCCCGACCTGTGACCGCGTCCGTACGTCCGGCCGCGCCGGATCTTGGTGCGAACGGCCCCCTGGCGGGGCCGTCTCCCACCAGGATCTCCCGGCGGCCCGCCGGGGTCGTGGTGCTGACTGATCGGTGGCAGGCGCGGGGGACGCTGGTCGACGTGGTCGCGGGGGCGGTGGCCGGGGGAGTGCGTTGGGTGGTGCTGCGGGAGAAGGACCTGCCCCGCGCCGAGCGCGCCGCCCTCGCCACCGACCTGCGGGCCGTCCTCGACGAGGCCGGCGGCACCCTGGTCGTCGCCGGCCCCGACCCGCTCGACGGCGACGCCGTGCACCTGCCGTCCGCCGGCCCGTACCCGCCACCCCGGCTGGGCCTGGTCGGCCGCTCCTGCCACCACCGGGCCGAGCTGGCCAGACTCAGCACAGAGGACTACGCGACCCTCTCGCCGGTCTTCCCCACCAGCAGCAAACCCGGCTACGGCCCGCCCCTGCACCCGGCCGGACTGGCCGAGCTGATCACCGCCAGCCCGGTACCCGTCCTGGCCCTCGGCGGCATCGCCACCCCGGACCACGTCCACGCCTGCATCCGGGCCGGCGCGGCAGGAGTCGCCGTGCTCGGCGCCGTCATGCGCGCCGACGACCCCACCGAAGCCGCCGCCACCCTGACCCGAGCTTTCGAAGAGGCGATCAGCCGGGTGCCGCCAACCAGGCACGTCCCGATGGTCGCCCCCCAGCCCTCATGCGCAACCCCGGAAGAGGAACGATGACCCCCACGGCCGTCCTCACGATCGCCGGCTCCGACTCCGGCGCCGGCGCCGGCATCCAGGCAGACCTCAAGGTCTTCGCCGCCCTCGGCGCGTACGGGACCAGCGTGCTCACCGCGGTCACCGCGCAGAACACCCGGGGCGTCGACGCCGTCCTGCCGCTGCCGCCGCGCACGGTCACCGACCAGTTGGAGAGCGTGCTGGTCGACTTCGACGTACGGGCGGTCAAGACCGGGATGCTCGGCAGCCCGGCGGTCGCCGACGCGGTCGCGGAAGCGGCCCGGGACGGCCGGCTGCCGCACCTGGTCGTCGACCCGGTGCTGGTCGCCACCAGTGGACACGCGCTCGGTGTGGTCGCCGCCGTCGAGCGGCTGCTGCCGTACGCCGAGGTGGCGACGCCGAACTGCGCGGAGGCCGCGGCCATCACCGGACGCCCGGTGACCACGGTCGAGGAGATGGTGGCCGCCGCCGAGGCGCTCGCCGCGGGCGGGCCGGCGCACGTGGTGGTGACCGGCGGCGACGTGGACACCGACGGCGAGGCGGTCGACGTGCTGCACGGCGGCGGGGTGACCACCCTGCTGCGGGCGCCGCGGGTGGCCACCCGGCACAACCACGGCACCGGGTGCTCGTTCTCGGCGGCCATCGCGGTCCGGCTGGCGCTCGGCGACCCCGTGCCGGCGGCGGTGCGGGCGGCGAAGGAGTACGTGACCCGCGGGCTGGCCGGCGCGCGGGACTGGACGTTGGGCGCGGGACGCGGACCGCTGGACCACTTCGGCTGGTCCGCTTGATCACCAGGGAGGCTGTCATGCAGGCACGTCGCAAGGTGTACGTCGAGGGATCCCGGCCGGATGTGCGGGTGCCGTTCGCGGAGGTGGACCTGACCGGGGACAACCCGCCGGTGCGGCTCTACGACACCTCGGGGCCGGGCGCGGACCCGGAGGTGGGGCTGCCGCCGTTGCGCGGCCCGTGGATCGCCGAGCGCGGGGACGTCGCCCCGGTGCGGGGTGCCGGCACCCCGCTGGCCGGGGTGGGCGGGAAGCGGCCGACGCAGCTCGCGTACGCCCGGGCCGGGATCGTCACGCCGGAGATGGAGTTCGTGGCGATCCGGGAGGGGATGACGCCGGACTTCGTCCGGGACGAGATCGCCGCCGGGCGGGCGGTGCTGCCGCTCAACGTCAACCACCCGGAGTGCGAGCCGGCCATCATCGGCAAGGCGTTCCTGGTGAAGGTGAACGCGAACATCGGCACCTCGGCGGTCACCTCGTCGGTAGCCGAGGAGGTGGAGAAGCTGACCTGGGCGACCCGGTGGGGCGCGGACACGGTGATGGACCTGTCGACCGGCAAGCGGATCCACGAGACCCGCGAGGCGATCGTGCGGAACTCGCCGGTGCCGATCGGCACCGTGCCGATCTACCAGGCGCTGGAGAAGGTCGGCGGCGACCCGGTGAAGCTGAGCTGGGAGGTGTTCCGGGACACCGTCGTCGAGCAGGCCGAGCAGGGCGTGGACTACATGACCGTGCACGCCGGGGTGCTGCTGCCGTACGTGCCGATGGCGGTGGACCGGGTGACCGGGATCGTCTCCCGGGGCGGCTCGATCATGGCGGCCTGGTGCCTGGCGCACCACGAGGAGAACTTCCTCTACACCAACTTCCGGGAGCTGTGCGAGATCCTGGCCCGCTACGACGTGACGTTCTCGCTGGGTGACGGGCTCCGCCCCGGGTCCATCGCGGACGCCAACGACGAGGCGCAGTTCGCCGAGCTGAGGACGCTCGGCGAGCTGACCCGGATCGCCTGGGAGTACGACGTGCAGGTGATGATCGAGGGGCCCGGGCACGTGCCGATGCACAAGATCAAGGAGAACGTGGATCTCCAGCAGGAGTGGTGCCACGAGGCGCCGTTCTACACGCTCGGTCCGCTGACCACCGACATCGCGCCCGCGTACGACCACATCACCTCCGCGATCGGCGCGGCGATGATCGGCATGTTCGGCACCGCCATGCTCTGCTACGTGACGCCGAAGGAGCACCTCGGGCTGCCGGACCGGGACGACGTGAAGGCGGGCGTGATCGCGTACAAGATCGCGGCGCACGCGGCCGACCTGGCCAAGGGCCACCCCGGGGCACAGGCCTGGGACGACGCGCTGTCCAAGGCGCGGTTCGAGTTCCGCTGGGAGGACCAGTTCAACCTCTCGCTGGACCCGGAGACCGCACGGTCGTACCACGACGCGACGCTGCCGGCGGAGCCGGCGAAGACCGCGCACTTCTGCTCGATGTGTGGCCCGAAGTTCTGCTCCATGAAGATCACCCAGGAGCTGAAGGAGTACGCGGCCCGCGGCATGAAGGACAAGTCGGCGGAGTTCGTCTCCTCGGGCGGCCGGGTCTACCTGCCGCTGGCCTGATCCCGCGCCGGGCGGGGGCCGGCCGTGGTGGCGCGGGCGGCTCGGAGACCGACGGTGGGTGTGACCGGTCCTGTGGGTGCAGTTGTTGTCGTTCCAGCGACAACAACTGCACCCGGAGACGTCAGTCGCGGTGGTGGCGGCCGGTGGAGCGCAGCGAGCGGCGGCCGCTCTCCTGCTCGGGCTCGTTGTCCGCCAGCGGTCGGCCCAGCCCGGCCACCCAGTCGACGTACTCCTCGTCCTGCTCCGCCAGCGGCTCCGCCTCGGCCTCGCCGGAGCCGCCCTCGTCGGTGGTCCGGGCGCGATTGCGCCGGAACAGCCCGAGCCGGCCGCGGAGCCGCCCGCCGTTCTGCTCGGTCGCGCCGGCCGCCGCGCCATCGGGCGTCCCGTCTTCGCCGTCGGCCGGTCCCTCCGACGCGGCCTCCACGGGCGCCGTCGGGCCGGCGCGCCGGGCGGTGGCAAGGGCCTCCCAGCTCGCGGCCCGCTCCAGGTCGGGCAGGGGAGCGCGGTGCCGGGGCCGGTGTCCGCTGGTTTCCTCGGGTACGGCCGGTCCGGTCGCCTCGTCCCGCGCGGCGGGGGTGGGCCGGGCCGGCGCCGACCACGCCGGTGCGACCGGCCAGGTGGACCGTGGCGCGGCCGGTCGGTCGGCCGTCGGCGTGACGGGAGCCGGCACCGGCTTGAGGACCGGTCGGGCCGGCTCCCGCGTCCCCTCGCGCCGCTTGCCGGCGGCCGGTGCGTCACCGGCGGCCGGGGGCGTGGACGCGGCGGCGGGGTCCGCGGTGCCGGTCGCGGGCTCGGTGGCGCTCGCCCACGCGGCGGTCGGTGCCGGCTCGATGCCGGTGACCCGGGTCCGGCCCGCGTCACTGCCGGACGTGGCGGGGTCGGCCGTGCCCGCGGCCTCGGCAGCCGGCACCGATCCGGCCGACGCGGCGCCGGTCGAAGCGCGGCCGGGTGCAGATCCGGCCGACGTGCTGCCGGGTGTCGATCCGGTCGTCGTGCCGCTGGACGACGGGTCGGTCGAAGCGCTGTCACGTGCCGACGTCGGGGCGGACGGGTCGCCGGTCGTCGCCGGGTCGGCGGTCGGGTCGGTCGGGTCGGCGCGCTTGGTGGTGGCCTTCGACTTGCGGGTCCGGCGGGGCCGGGGGGCGGGCTCGGCGGGCGTCGCGGCGCCGGCGTCTCCGTCGGTCGACTCGGCGGCCGGCGGCTCCTCGGCTTTGGTCGCGCGGCGGGACGACCGGCCGGTGGCCGACGCCGCCGTGGAGCGGGACGACCGTCCCTTCCTCGATCGCCCGGTGCCGCCCGGCTGCTCGGCCGCGTCGTCGGTCGGGACCGGCTCCGGCGGGGCGCCCGCCCCAGCGCTCCGCACCGCTGCGGTGCCGCTCGCGGCGTCTCCCGATGCCGTCGTCGCCGCGTCGCGCGCGGCCGCGGCGTCGGGACCTGTCGAGGTGCTCGACAGGCCGCCCGGTGCCGCGTCCCGGGCGGGCGCGGCGTCGGCCCCTGTCGAGGTGCTCGACAGGTTGCCCGGTGCCGCGTCGGCGGCGGGTGGGGCGCTGGCTGCGGTGCCGCGCGAAGCGCCGCCCGGGGTCGTCGTGGCCGGGTCCGCAGGGCGCGCCGGGTCGGCAGCGTGCACTGGGTCGGCAGCGCGCGTCGGGTGCGACCGCACCGCTCCTCGGTTCGGACCGGCCGGTGCCCCTGGCGCCGCGCCGGGGTCTGCCGGCTCGACGGGCGGCGCGGGGAACGCGTTCGGCGCCGTGGCGGCGGTCGGTTCGACGGCTGGTCGCTCGTGCGTACCGGCCCTCGCCGGCTTGACCGGGTGCGCGGGCCGTGGAGCGGGGGCCGGAGCGCCGGCACCCGCCCGGTCCGCCGTCAGGCCGGCGGTGGTGTCTGGACCGTCGCCGGGAGAGCGGGGCGGGAAGCCGGTCGCGCCGGCCGCCGGCCAGTCCCAGTGCGCCGGAGTGGCCCGGCCCGCGGCTGCGGCGGCGGACACGGTGCCCACCGTGCCCGGGCCGGCAGAGGCGGCCAGGTCGGCACCGGCCACCTCGGCGTCGCCCGGTTCGGCGGCCCGGTCGGTCGGGTCGGTCCGGTCGGCTCCGGACTCGGCCGGCCGCGCGCCGGGCAGGGGCGGCCCGGCCGGCAGCGGCCGCAGGATGTCGGTCGGCTCGATGGCCTGGGGCGCGGCAACCGACCCGCCGGACGGCCGGCGCGCCAGCGCGGCGGCGGCCGAGCCGAGCGCGCCGGCGGCGACCGCGAGCAGGGCGCCGTAGTAGGGCGCGAGCTGGTAGCGGTCGACGGCGTCACCGGGTCCGGCCGTCAGGTAGGCGAACGCCACCAGCACCGGTCCGGCCACTCCGGTCGCCCCGGCCACCAGCGGCGGGTGCCCGCGCCAGCGGGCCAGCGCCCCGCTCACCGCGCCGGCGAGCAGGGCCGTGGTCGGCAGCACCAGCATCGCCAGGCGCTGCGCAGCGTCGGCGTCGAGCCAGGCCGGCTCGAAGACCCCGAGCCGGACCAGCGGCAGCGCCCCGGTGGCCGAGAACGACGGTACGGCCGACAGCAGCGCGAGCAGCCAGAGCGCCCCGGCGACCGCCGCCATGTTCCAGCCGACCGGCGGCTTGAGCAGGACGGCCAGCGCGGCGCCCGCACCCACCACCGCGCCGAGGACGGCGCAGATGCCGACCGCCCAGACCGGGTCGACGGAGATGAGCTCGGCGGCCCGGGCGGGCTGCATGCACAGCGGCGCGACGACGGTGGCGCCGAGCGCGGCGGCGGCCGCGACGGCCAGCTGCCGTCCGGTGCCGGTGAGCGCCGCGTCCCGTCGGGCGACGCGTTCGGTGAGGACGGCACCGACCACGGCGGCGTTCGCCGCGCACCAGCCCACCCAGACGAGCTGGGCCGGCCACTGGTTGACGGTGACGCCAGTGAAGGTGCCGGTGAGCCGCAGGAGGCCGAAGCCGTACGCGAGCCCGAGCTGGCCGGCGCCGGCCAGCAGGCTCACCCCGAGCGCCGTGAGCAGCAGCCTGCTCCAGGTCCGAAAGGCCATGTCCGGCACGTTACGGTCCGGTGCGCCCGATCGCCACCGGCGCGCCGTGCGGCGTGCCGGCCCTGCTCGCGGCGGGTCTACTTGAGTTCGACGAGGCGGGCCAGGTAGGTGGTGTCCCCGACGTTGGTGAGCATGTGGACGGCGCCCGGGTCCCGGTAGACCACGCCGCCGGTCGGCTCGTCGGCGTCGATCCGGGTGCCGTCGATCGTCTGCACCACGTTCTTCGCGCCCTGGATCGCCACCACCAGGTACGGGTGGTCGTGCCGGTGCAGCGGCTGCCGCTCGCCGGGTTCGAGGCGGATGTGCCACACCCGTACCCGGTCGTTCTCGTACACGATTTCCTGGCCCACGGGCCCGAGCTCGTGTTCCTCGATCACCTCGGTCATCGGTCTCCGTCCAGGTGGGGGAGCACCTCGGCGGCGATGAGCTCGAGGTGGTCCAGGTCGGCGAAGTCGATCAGTCGCAGGTGCACCCGGGTCGCGCCGGCGGCGGCGAACTCGCCGATCCGGTCGACCAGCTGCGCCGGCGAGCCCACCACCGGGTCCTCCGGTGGCAGGGCGCTCTTGACGTGCAGCGGGACGGCCCGCCGCTGGGCCTCGGCGTCGGTTCGGCCGATCGCCACCACGATCCCGGCGGAGAGCACCAGCGGCGCCCGCCCGGACGCCGCCCGTCCGGTCCGGTCGCAGGCCTCCCGCACCCGCTCGTACGCCTCGGCGGTCTCGGCCACCGACTTGAACGGCATGTTGAACTCGTCCGCGTACCGGGAGGCCAGCTCCGGGGTGCGCTTCGGACCGCGCCCACCGATGATCACCGGCGGCCCGGGGGCCTGCACCGGCTTCGGCAGCGCGGGCGCGTCCACCAGCCGGTAGTGGGCGCCGGTGAAGCTGTACGTCTCGCCGGGCGGGGTCCGCCACAGCCCGGAGATTACCTCGAGCTGTTCGGCGAGCCGGTCGAACCGTTCGCTCACACTGGGGAACGGGATGCCGTACGAGGTGTGTTCCCGCTCGTACCAGCCGGCGCCGATGCCCAGCTCGACCCGGCCGCCGCTCATCTGGTCGACCTGGGCCACCATCACCGCCAGCGGGCCGGGGAGCCGGAAGGTGGCCGAGGTGACCAGGGTTCCGAGCCGGATCCGGGTGGTCTCCCGGGCCAGCGCGGCCAGGGTCAGCCAGGCGTCCGTGGGGCCGGGGAGGCCGGGGTCGTCGCCCATCGACTGGTAGTGGTCGGCCCGGAGGAAGCCCTCGAAGCCGCCCGCCTCGGCCAGCCGGGCGAACCGGAGCTGGTCGTCGTAGCTGGCGCCGCGGTGCGGCTCGGTGAAGACGCAGACCCGCATGCTCATGACGGCACTCGGCAGCGCTGCGTGCCGTCCTGAGGCTCGGCGGCGCTGAGCTGGCTGATTCGCTCGCTGCCCTCGCTCATCGCCGCTCCGCGGCGGCGGGCGCCGGCACGTCGCGCTCCATCAGCAGCTCGTGCAGGTCGGCGCTGACCTGGGCCACGTCGGCCAGGTGCGCGTTGCGGCCCAGGGTGCGCGGCCGCGGAATATTCACCTCCAGGATCCGGCGGATCCGGCCGGGGCGGGGGCTGAGCACCACGACCCGGTCGGCCAGCAGGACCGCCTCGTCGATCGAGTGGGTGACGAAGACGACGGTGGGGCTGCTCTCCATGTGGATCCGCTGGAGCTCGCCGGCGAGTTCCTCGCGGGTGAGCGCGTCGAGCGCGGAGAACGGCTCGTCCATCAGCATCACCCGCGGTTCGCCGATCAGCGACCGGCACAGCGAGACCCGCTGCTGCATGCCGCCGGAGAGCTCGTGGGGCAGGCGCTTCTCGAAACCGGCCAGGCCGGCCAGGTCGAGCAGTTGCCGGGCCCGTTCCCGGTGCTTGGCCCGCTTCCAGCCGAAGATCTCCACCGGCAGCAGGACGTTGTCCAGCACCGTGCGCCAGGGCAGCAGGGCGGGGCGCTGGAAGAGCATCGCGATGTCGCGGCGCGGGCGGGTGATCGGCGTACCGGCCACGGTGATCTCGCCGCTGGTCACCGGGAGCAGGCCGGCGATCAGCCGGAGCAGCGTGGACTTGCCGCAGCCGGAGCGGCCGAGCACGGCCACGAACTCGCCCTCCGCGACGTGCAGGTCGATGCCGCGCAGCGCCTCGACCCGCCCGCTACGGCCGTCGAAGGTGCGGGACACACCGGACAGTCGGATCATCCCCGGCGGCCTTCCCTGAGTGGGCGATCAGTAACGCGGCAAAGGGTATCCGGCTCGTGCCCATGACGCACCGTCCGGGGTGGACGTCACTTTGTTTCCGTTCCGCAACCCGGTACGCCTGGCACCACAAAGGTGTGGTTCTCGTACGCTGTGCCCGCGAAGAGTCCCCTCACGACGGTGGTGTCGGCTTCACCCCCTCCGCCGACGCCGCCAGACAACCCCTCCGGTGGCCAGCGGGCCCCGGTCGGAAAGGACATGGTGCACTGATGAGAAGGCTGACCCGTACGGTCGCCACGGCCGCCCTGGCCACCGCGCTGGCCCTGGTATCGGCGTGCAGCGGTGGTTCCGACTCCGGCGACGACGCCAAGGCCCCCGACGGCGCGGCGCTGGAGAAGGTGACCTACCTCACCTCGTTCGGCAACTTCGGCCGCGACTCCTACGCCTGGGTGGCGAAGGAGAAGGGCTTCTTCAAGGACGCCGGCTTCGACGTGGAGATCAAGCCCGGCCAGGGCACCGGTGCCGTCATCCAGACGATCGTCGGCGGCCAGGCACAGTTCGGCCCGATCGACCTGACCGGTGGCCTGCTCCAGCTCGGCAACGGCCAGGCGAAGGACTTCGTCGCGGTGGCCGCGATCCAGCAGCGCACCATGGCGGCGATCGCCACCGTCGAGGGCAAGAACATCGCGTCGCCGAAGGACCTGGAGGGCAAGAAGCTCGCCGACACCCCCGGCTCCGTGGTCCGCAACCTCTTCCCGACGTACGCCCGGATGGCCGGCGTGGACGCCAGCAAGGTGACCTGGGTCAACGGTGAGGCGCAGACTCTGATGGGCACCCTGGCCAGCGGCCAGGTGGACGGCATCGGCCAGTTCGTCGTCGGGCAGCCGACGATCGAGACGGTGACCAAGAAGAAGGCCGTCCTGCTGCCGTACAGCAACGTGATGCAGGACCTCTACGGCAACGTGCTGATCACCTCGGCGAAGATCGCCAAGGAGAAGCCGGAGATGGTCAAGCGGTTCACCGCCGCCCTGCTCAAGGGCCTGGAGTACAGCCTGGCCAACCCGAAGGAGGCGGCCGAGCTGTTGAAGAAGAACGTGGACGCCACCAACATCGACGCGGCCGCCGCCGAGCTGCAGCTGATGGCCGGTTACGTCCGCTCCAGCAACTCGGGCACCGCGATCGGCACCCTGGACAGCGGCCGGGTCGCCAAGAGCATCGCGATCCTGCAGGGCGCCGGGTCGCTCAAGCAGAACATCACCCCCGACCAGATCATCGACTTCAACCTCGCGCCGAAGGCCTGATCGACGTCGAGCGTGCCACGGGGGTGCGACCCACCGGGATGCCCCGGAGGGCGCACCCCCGTCGCGTGCCGGCCGCGGCCGGCAGGAGAGGAGGACCCGTGACGGAGACGACCGGTACCCGATCCGGCCCCACCGGGGCGGGCCGGGCGACCGGCCCTGACGCACCCCCGGGGGCGACGCCCACCACGGCGCCGGCGGTCCCGGCCGCCCGCCGGTCGGAGGTACGCCCGGGAGCGGTGGGCCTGCCGCTGCTCGGCCTGGTGATCGCGCTGACCGCCTGGTGGCTGGTCACGTCGGTGCTGGAACTGGTGCACCCGGCGTCCCTGCCGCCACCGCAGGCGGTGTGGCGCTCGCTGAGCTCGACCGTCGACGTGCTGCTGCCGGCACTGGGCTGGACCACCCTGATGACGCTGGTCGGCTTCCTGCTCTCGGCGGTCGCCGGGGTGCTGATCGGGATGGCGCTGGCCGCCTCCCGCCGGGTCGAGCGGATGTTCGCGCCGCTGCTGGTGGCGGTCAACGCGGTGCCGAAGATCGCCCTCGGCCCGCTGCTGGTGGTCTCGGTCGGCTGGGGCGAGAAGCCCATCCTGACCATGGTCTTCCTGCTCTGCTTCTTCCCGATCGTGCTCTCCACGGCGACCGGTCTCACCACCACCCCGGCGGACCTGGCCGAACTGGCCCGGTCGCTGAACGCCTCGTGGTGGCAGGCGTTCCGCAAGGTGCGTTTCCCGGCCGCGCTGCCGCAGATCTTCGTCGGGCTCAAGGTGGCGATGCCGCTGGCCGCGATCGGCGCGGTGATCGGCGAGTTCTACTCGGACCTGCCGGGCCTCGGCTACCAGATCCTGCAGTACAACGGCATCGGCGACACCGCGACCGCCTGGGCGGCCATCGTGCTGATCGCGGCCATGAGCATCCTGCTCTACAGCGCTCTCTCCCTGGTCGAGCGCCTGGCCCTCCCCTGGCTCCGCGAAACCACCAGCAGCCGCTAACGGACTCCGTCAACGGATACGTCGACCGATGAATGTGTAGATCTGCCCAAGGTGTGGCCCGCCGTGCCCGGCGGAGGGATCAAGCCTGACCGCCCGGAGCCGGGTACGGCGGGCCACACCGCCCCACCGTGCCCGGCGGAGGGATCAAGCCTGACCGCCCGGAGCCGGGCACGGTAGGCCACACCCCCACCGCGCCCACGACGAACCAGGCGCAAGATCAGCCCGCCAAGCGCCAACGCCCGTTCCGCGCCACCAGCGTGGTGAGCGCCTGCGGCATCAGCCCGGAGTGGTTGTCCGGCGTCATCCGGATCGGCCCGGACAGACCGTCCATCTGGGACGTTTCCAGCACGTCCCGGAGGCCGTCCCGGTTCACCTGCCCGGCCGGCCCGCCGGCGCGCAGTTCGGCGTCCGTGATGAGCTGCACCGCGTCCGCGGCGAACGACGAGGAGCCGTGGTAGCCGCCGAAGCGGGCGGTGTAGTCCTGGAACCACTGCCGGCGGGCGGCCTTCGCCGGGGTGGTGGCGATGACGTCGTCGATCACCATGGTCTGCGTGAAGATCAGCGTGGCCCGTTCGGTGGCCCGCGCCGCGGTGCCGAGGAAGAGGTCGCCGGCGGCCGAGGCGTCGAAGAAGAGCGATCCCTTGAACCCGGCCTGCTGGGCCGAGGTCGCGGCGAGCGTCGCCTGCTCCGGCGGGGTCCACACGACCAGCGCGTCCGGGTCGCGCGCGGTGAGGACGCCGACCTGCTGGGCGACCTCGGTGGCGGTGTTCGGCACCGCCACCTCGCGCTGTGACTTGACGTTCGCCTTGTCGAACTCGCGGAGCAGCGCGGCGAGCCCCTCGCGGCCGTAGTCGTCGTCGCTGTGCAGCACGCCGACCTTGCGGACGCCGGCACGGCGCAGTTCGGCGGTGAGGGCGGCGGCGCTGTCGGCCGCGTTCGGGGCCAGCTTGAACATGTACCGGCGCTGGGCCACCGGCTCGGCCACCGCGCCGGACGCGGCGAGGGCGATGGTGGGGATGCGCTTCTCGTCGATGGTCCGCGCGGCGCCGACGGCGCATTCGTTGCAGCCGCCCATGATGATCGCGCTGACCCGGGCGTCCTCGCTGAATTCGCTGATGTTGCGCAGCGACTCGCTGGCGTCGGACCGGTTGTCCTTCACCTTCAGTTCGATCTTCCGGCCGTTCAGCACACCGGAGGAGTTCAGCTGGTCGACCTTGAGTTCGAGGGCCCGCTGGTACGCCTTGCCGACCGGCGCGGCCGCGCCGGAGAGTTCCAGGTCGGCGGCGATGACGATGGGACTCGTGTCCTGCTCCTCCGCGCCGAACTGGCAGCCGGTGAGTGTGGTGGCCAGCACGGCCGATGCGAGCGCGGCGGCGGTCGCGGAGCGGATGGGGCTCAACTCAGTCCTCCAGGTGCGGCGCGGGCGCTACTGCCCGGTCACCGCCGGGTAATCCGTCCTCAATGGAGTGACGGTATGGTCTCTGCCGTACGGTGTGCGCGAAGCCTGCAAAACCATGCCAACGCCGCGCGCTGCGGTCAAGCGGCAGCGGCCGGAGGCATTTCGAGACACGGATCCCACATGTTGGGGTCACGAGATGTTTGCAAACGCTCACGCTACCGACAGGTATGACCACTCTGAAGTCACATGCCCTGTTCACGGGCTTGGGGAAATGTAGGTATCTGTTGACCGGATCACGGGTTGCGCGTCGTCCGACCGTTTCCTGCCCGCCTGCGGCTTCCCAAAAAACTTCTCGTCTGATGAAATCGCGGCCGTGCCGCGCGTGGCGCTGGCCGCTGCACCAGGCACGGGTCGGTGGGTCAGGCGTGGGAGAAACGACGGAGGCGATGTCGTGAGCACCGGACCGACGACCCTGCCAGAAAGTGGCGACCAGCGCTCGCGTACCCGCCGGCGAATGCCCCGCCTGCGCGACGTCCGGATCCGGTCCAAGCTCGCGCTGATCCTCGTCGTGCCGGTCGCGGCGGTGATCGCGCTCGCCGCCGTCCGGCTGGTCTCCGTCGGTCAAGGGGCGTTCGACGCCACCCGGGCCCGGGCCCTCACCGCGCTCTCGATCGACGTCTCCGCGCTCACCCAGGCCGTGCACGCCGAGCGGATGGCGGCGTCCGCCTTCCTGGCCAGCCCGCAGCAGCAGGCCGACGCGTTCAACCTGCGGGTGCGCCAGACGCAGCAGCGGGTCGACGAGTACCGCGCGGAGCGGGACCGGGTCGGTACGCCGCCGGCGGCGGTCCGGGACCGGCTCGCGGCCATCGACAGCCACCTGGAGACGCTGGACAGCACCCGGCAGGAGGTGCTGGACCGGCAGCAGATGGCGGTCGCCGAGGCGGCGCTGCGCTACGGGGTGGTCCTCGCCGACCTGGTCGCCTACGGCGACGGGCTGGCCCAGCTGCCCGGTGACGAGCAGTTGGCGGACAGCCGGCGGGCGGTCGCGGCCTTCGCCCGCGCCAAGGCGGCGGTCGCCGAGCAGGAGTCCGTCGCGTTCACCGCGCTCAGCGGCGGCGAACTCGACGAGGAGCAGTTCTCCTCGTTCGTGGCCACCCAGACCAGCCAGCAGGAGGCGCTGATCGCCTTCTTCCTGGCCGCCGACCCGACGCAGCGCGCCCTGGTCGACAACACCGTCTCCGGTGACGCGGTCGTGCTGGCCGACCGGCTGGCCGCCGACATCACCCGCTCGGTCGGGCAGCGCTCCCTGGTCAGCGCCCAGGACGCCACCACCGCCATCGGCGCGGTCAACGACCTGATGCGGTGGGCCGAGATCCAGTTGCAGGACCGGCTGCTCGCCCAGGCCGAGGACGCCCGCTCGGCGGTGATCCGGCAGGCCGTCATCGAGTCGGTGCTGGTGCTGCTCACCCTGCTGATCGCGATCACGCTCGCGGTGGTGCTGGCCCGCTCGCTCAACCACTCGCTGCGCCGGTTGCGCGAGGGGGCCCTCTCGGTGGCCAACCACGACCTGCCGGACGCGGTGCAGCGGCTGCAGAACATGGGCAGCGTCTCCGAGGGCGGCGTCGACGAGATCGTCCGCGAGGTACGGGACCCGATCAAGCTGGACAGCCGGGACGAGGTGGGCCAGGTCGCGTTGGCCTTCAACGTGGTCCACCGGGAGGCGGTCCGGATCGCGGCCGAACAGGCCGCGCTGCGGACCAGCGTCTCGGCGATGTTCCTGAACCTGGCCCGCCGTAGTCAGACCCTGGTCGACCGGATGATCGGCGAGCTGGACGCGATCGAGCGCGGCGAGGAGGACCCGAAGCGGCTGGCCCAGCTCTTCGAGCTGGACCACCTGGCCACCCGGATGCGCCGCAACGACGAGAACCTGCTGGTGCTGGCCGGCGCCGACTCCGCCGTGCCGCGCCGCGACGACGCCCTGCTGGTGGACGTGCTGCGAGCCGCGCAGTCCGAGGTGGAGCTCTACAACCGGATCGAGTTCGGCACGGTGGACACCGACGTCTCGGTCGCCGCGCACGCGGTCAACGACGTGGTCCGGCTGGTCGCCGAGCTGCTCGACAACGCCACCCGGTTCTCGCCGCCGAACACCGTGGTGGTGGCGGACGGCCGGCGGATCCGCGACTACGTGCTGATCCAGGTGGAGGACCGCGGCCTCGGCCTCTCCGACGAGCAGCTCGACTCGCTCAACCGGCGGCTGGCCGCCCCGCCGAGCGTCGACGTCGCCGCCTTCCGGCTGATGGGCCTGGCCGTGGTGAGCCGGCTCGCGGCCCGCTACGGCATCCGGGTCGACCTGCGCCGCAACGTCGAGGGTGGCACCGTCGCCCAGGTGACGCTGCCCGCCGCCACGGTGGTGCTGCCGAGCCTGCGCGACCGCGGGCAGGCCATCACCCGGCCGCGCCAACCGCTCGCGGTCGAGCAGAGCCCGCGCGCCGCGGCCGGGTTCGGTGAGCCGCTGGCCGGGCGTACGGCCGCGGCCACCCTGCCCGACCAGTGGCGGACCGAGCCGGCGGCGCCGGCGCCGTGGCCGGCCCGGGAGCAGGTACGGGACACCACCTCGCCGGTGCAGGCCGGCGGCCTGCCGGCCGCCCACCCGACGCTCACCCCGCCGCCGGCGGCCCATCCGGGCTTCAGCGCCGACCAGGCCGGCATGCCGGCCGACGGACGCTCCACCCTGGACCGGCTGCCCCGGCGTACCCCCGGCGCGGCGGCCGACGGCGGGCCGCTCCTGCCGGCCGGCCCGGTCGCCGGCAGCGCCACCGCCGCCAGCACGCCCGGGACGAGCCCGTTCGGGGCGGCCGGCGGCGTCCCGAACGCAACCACCACGCCGGCGACGAACCCGTTCGGCGCGACCGGTCGCGTCCCGAGCACCGCCCCCACGCCGGCGACGAACGCCTTCGGGATGACCGGCGCGCCGAGCGGCGGCTCCGGCCGCGGGCTGGGGGCCGACCTGGCCGCCACCGCACCCCTGGCGCAGCCGGCCGCGCCGATCACCCCGCGCCCCGAGCAGCCGGCCGAGGCGCCGATCTTCCGGGAGATGGAAGCGGTCTGGTTCCGCTCGCACGGCGACGACGTCACGACCATCTTCGCCCGGCCCAACTTCGACCAGGACCCGTCCGCCTCCGCGGCGGCCGGGACGCAGCAACCGGCGGCGGCGTCGCCCGCGCGGCCACCGCTGCCCACCCGGTCCCCCGGTGCGTCGGCCACGCCGCCGCCCACTCAGCCTCCGCCGCCGTCGTACACTCCACCGGCCGCGGACACGTCGGCCACGGCGGCGCCGGCCACGGCGGCGCCGGCCACGGCGGGACCGGACCCGGCGGCGTCGGCCGCCGCGTCGGACCCGGACGCCTGGCGGACGGCCGCCGACGAGGGCTGGTCCCGGGCGAGCCGGGCCGCCGAGCCCACCACCGGCGGAACCACCCGGTCCGGGCTGCCCAAGCGGGTCCCGCAGGCGCAGCTGGTGCCGGGTGGCATCGAACCGCGCGGTGGCCGGGCACGGACCCGGCGCACCCCGGACGACGTACGCGGCCTGTTGTCGGCCTACCACCGCGGCGTACAGCGCGGCCGGTCGGCCGGGACGGACCAGAACAGCACCTCGAACAAGGAGACGAGCCGATGAACAGGCCAGCTGCGATGCAGGACATGGGTTGGCTGCTCACCAACTTCGCCGACAGCGTGGCGGGTATCGCCCACGTGGTGGCGGTGTCCGCCGACGGGCTGCTGCTCGCCTCCTCCCGGGACCTGCCGGCGGACCGGGCGGACCAGCTGGCCGCGATCACCTCCGGTGTGGTCAGCCTGACCGAGGGCGCGGCGCGGATGTTTAGCGCCGGTGGCGTGCTGCAGACGGTCATCGAGATGGACAGCGGCTACCTGTTCCTGATGTCCATCAGCGACGGGTCGTCGATGGCCGTGCTCGCCGCCCGCAGCTGCGACGTCGGCCAGGTGGGCTACGAGATGGCACTGCTGGTCGAGCGGGTCGGCGCCGCGCTGGTGCCGCTGCCCCGGGACGCGGTGCGGTCGTAGGGCGGCGACGCGCCGGCCCGCGCGTCGACCAGGGACAGGTGATCCGGTGCCGTCGGGCTCCGGTCGGGGAGAGGAGGTGACCGCGGATGGACCATCGCCGTGCGGACCCGCGTGGCGAACTCGTGCGCCCGTACGCGGTCACCCGCGGTCGCACCGAACCCCGGCAGCTCATCGCCCTGGAGGCGGTGCTCTCCGCCAGCCCCACGGCGGTGGCCGAGTCCCGGTTCGCCGGCCACGACAAGCACCGCATCGCCACGGTCTGCGAGGGCCGGGCGCAGTCGCTGGCGGAGATCGCCGCGTACACCCGGATGCCGTTGGGGGTCGCCCGGGTGCTGGTCGCCGACATGGTGGCCGAGGGCCTGCTGACGCTACACACCGCCGCTCCGGCCGAGGGCTACGAGGAGCGGATGAACCTGCTTGGAAGGGTGCTAAGTGGACTTCGCGAACTATGACCCCGCCGGGGCGAGCCGCAGCCGGGAGATCATCTCCGCGAAGATCGTGGTCGCGGGCGGCTTCGGCGTGGGCAAGACGACCCTGGTCGGCGCGATCTCCGAGATCACTCCGCTGACCACCGAGGCGGTGATGACCGCGGCCGGCGTCGGCATCGACGACCCGTCGAAGGTGCCCGGCAAGGAGACCACCACGGTCGCCATGGACTTCGGCCGGATCACCATGGCCCAGGACCTGATCCTCTACCTCTTCGGCACGCCGGGCCAGACCCGCTTCTGGTTCATGTGGGACGAGATCATCCGGGGTGCGGTGGGCGCCGCCGTGCTGGTGGACACCCGCCGGATCACCGACGCCTTCGCGCCGCTGGACTACTTCGAGAACCGCAAGCTGCCGTACGTGGTGGCGCTCAACCGGTTCGACGGCGCTCCCGAGTACGAGCTGGGCGAAATCCGCGAGGCGCTGGCGATTCCGGCGGACGTGCCGCTGGTGATGTGCGACGCCCGGCGGCGCGAGTCGGTGAAGCAGGTGCTGGTCACCGTCGTCGAGCACGCCATGCTGCGGCTGCAGGCCGAGCACGGCCGGGGCTTCCCGACCCCGGTCGGCTGACCCGGCGGGAGGTCAGTCGACGCGGAGCCGGTAGCCGCGCTTGACGACGGTCTGCACGACGCGGGGAGCGCGCAGGCCGGCACGGAGCCGGGCGACCGCCATCTCCACGGCGTGCTCGTCCGCGCCGCGGGGCAGCGTCCGCAGCAGCGCGGTACGGGACAGCACCCGGCCGGGGGAGTGGGCCAGCGCCCGCAGCACCGCCATCGGCGCGGGCGCCAGCGGGCGCAGCTCGCCGTCGACCACGGCGGCGTGCCCGCGCAGCGTGAGCAGGTGACCGGCCACCTTCAGGCTGACCGTCCGGCGCGGCAACTCGTCGACGATGGTCCGCACCAGTGCGCCCAGCCGGGCCCGGTTGGGCGCGCTCACCGGCACCCCGCGACGCAGCAGCGGCTCCGCGGTCACCGACCCGACGCAACTGGCCAGCACGTCGCCGCGGAACGCCGCCAGCACCGCGTCGGTGCGGTCGCCGGCGGCGCGCAGCAGCGCCTCCACCGCCGGGGCCGAGGTGAAGGTGACCGCGTCGACCAGCCGCGCGGCGACCAGGTCGATCAGTCGGTGCAGCGGGGCGGGGTCGGTCGGCGGCGCCCACCGGTAGACCGGCACCTCGATCACCGTCGCCCCGGCCGCCTCCAGCGCCAGGGTGCACTCCGGCTGCCGCTCGCCGTGCAGCTGCATGGCGATCACCTGCCCGGCCACGCCGCGCCGGCGCAGGTGGTCGACCACCTCGTCGCAGCTCTCCGAGGCCGGTGACCACTGGTCGTGCAGGCCGGCGGCGCGGATCGCCCCGCGCGCCTTCGGCCCCCGGGCTACCACGTACGCCTCGGCGAGCACCGACCGCAGCGGCTCGGCCAGCCCCCAGCCCTCGGCCGCCTCCAGCCAGCCGCGCATCCCGATGCCGGTGTTCGCCATCACGATGTCCGGCGGCCGGTCCAGGCAGGCCCGGGTGGCCTCGCGCAGTTCGGTGTCGTCGGCTAGCGGCACGATCCGCAGGGCGGGGGCGAGCACCACCCGGGCGCCCCGCCGTTGCAGCAGCGCGGCGAGTTCGTCCCGCCGCCGGTCGGCGGTCACCCCGATGGTGAAGCCGGCCAGTTCGTCGCGCATCACCCCTCCTGTCGCAGCCGCACCTCGACCACTCCGGCGCGGCAGCGCACGTCGTGCCGGGCCACGGACACCCCCGGCAGGTCGAGGCAGGCCCCCGTACGCAGGTCGTACGCCTGCTTGTGCAGCGGCGAGGCGACGGTGGGCACCCCGCCCCGGCTGCCCACGATCCCCCGCGACAGCACGTACGCCCCGCCGACCGGATCGAGGTTGTCGAGGGCGAACAGTTCGCCGGCGGTGCGGAAGAGCGCCACCTGTACGCCGTCGACCAGGGCCGCGACGCCCCGGTCGGGCTCCAGCCGGTCGAGCGGGCAGACCGGGGTCCAGGCGCGGGTCGCGGCGGTCGGCAGCGGGGCGGTGCTGGTCATCGTGGTCATCGTGGTCATCGCGGTACCTCCGGAGGTCCGGGCGTGGTGGGGGTCATCGCCGCACCCGCGGCATCCCGAGCGTGACCGGCTGCCGACCCTCGGCGGCCGGCGCGCCCCCCGCCGGGACCGGCTGGCCCCGTTCGAGCGCGAAGGTGATCGACGGGTCGGGCACCTCGGGGGCGTTCACGAAGGAGGTGAACCGGCGCAGCCGGTCCGGGTCGTCGAGCACGTCGCGCCACTCGTCCGAGTAGGACTCGACGTGCCGGGCCATCGCCGCGTCCAGTTCGGCGCAGAGGCCGAGTGAGTCGTCCACGATCACCGACCGCAGGTGGTCCAGGCCGCCGTCCATCGCCTCGATCCAGGCGGCGGTGCGTTGCAGCCGGTCGGCGGTGCGGATGTAGTACATCAGGAACCGGTCGATCAGCGTGGTCAGCGCCTCGGTGGACAGGTCGGTGGCGAACAGGTCGGCGTGCCGGGGCCGGAAGCCCCCGTTGCCGCCGACGTAGAGGTTCCAGCCGGTCTCGGTGGCGATGATGCCGAAGTCCTTGCTGCGGGCCTCGGCGCACTCCCGGGCGCAGCCGGAGACCGCTGACTTGATCTTGTGTGGGGCGCGCAGTCCGCGGTAGCGCAGCTCCAGCGCGATGGCCAGCCCGACCGAGTCCTGCACCCCGTACCGGCACCAGGTGGAGCCGACGCAGGACTTCACCGTGCGCAGCGCCTTGCCGTACGCGTGGCCGGACTCGAAGCCGGCGTCCACCAACCGCCGCCAGATCCGCGGCAGCTGCTCGACCCGGGCGCCGAACAGGTCGATCCGCTGCCCGCCGGTGATCTTCGTGTAGAGCTGGAAGTCCCGGGCCACCTCGCCGATCACGATGAGCTTCTCCGGGGTGATCTCGCCGCCGGGGATCCGCGGCACCACCGAGTAGCTGCCGTCGCGCTGCAGGTTGGCCAGGAAGTGGTCGTTGGTGTCCTGCAACGACGCCTGCTCGCCGTCGAGCACGTGCCCGCTGCCGAGCGAGGCGAGGATCGAGGCGACCACCGGCTTGCAGATGTCGCAGCCGCGACCCCGGCCGTGCTCGGCGACCAACCGGGAGAAGGTGCGGATGCCCCGCACCCGGACGATGTCGAACAGCTCCTGCCGGCTGGCGTCGAAGTGCTCGCAGAGCGCCGTCGACTGCCGGACCCCGGCCGCGTCCAGCAGTTGCTTGAGCATCGGCACGCAGGAGCCGCAGCTGGTGCCGGCCCGGGTGCACGCCTTCAGCGCCGGCACGTCCGCGCAGCCGCCGGCGATCGCGCCGTCGATGTCGGCGCGGGTCACCGCGTTGCACGAGCAGACCTGGGCGGTGGCGGGCAGCGTGCCGGCCCCCGCGCCCGCCGAACCCTCGGGGGCGAGCAGCGCCAGCGGGGGAGCGGGCAGCGGCCCGCCGACGCTGGCCCGCAGCGTCGGGTAGGCGCTCGCGTCGCCGACCAGCACCCCGCCGAGCAGCGTCTGCGCGTCGTCGGAGAGGACCAGCTTGGCGTAGACCCGGGTGGCCGGGTCGGTGAACGTGACGTCCAGGCAGCCGGGGGTGGCGCCGTGTGCGTCGCCGAACGAGGCCACGTCCACGCCGAGCAGCTTCAGCTTGGTGGCGGTGTCCGCGCCGGGGAAGGTGGCCGCGCCACCGACCAGCCGGTCGGCCACCACCTCGGCCATCGCGTAGCCGGGGGCGACCAGGCCGTGGCAGGTGCCGTCGACGGCGGCGCACTCGCCGACCGCCCAGATTCGCTCGTCGGCCGTCCGGCAGGTGCCGTCGACCAGCACTCCGCCGCGCGGGCCGAGCGGCAGGCCGGCCGCCCGGGCCAGCTCGTCGCGGGGGCGGATGCCGGCCGCCACCACCACCAGGTCGGCGTCGACCGTGCCGCCGTCGGCCAGCTCCAGGCCGGCGGCGGTGCCGTCCGGGCCGGACCGGATCGCGGTGGTGGCGGTACCGAGGTGGGTGGCCACGCCCAGCTCGTCGACGTAGCGGCGGAGCATCGCCCCGCCGGCCGTGTCGACCTGCACCGGCATCAGCCGGGGCGCGAACTCGACCACGCTGGTGGCCAGGCCGAGCAGGCGCAGCGCGTTCGCCGCCTCCAGCCCGAGCAGGCCACCGCCGATCACCGCGCCGGTGTGCCGGCCGCGGGCGTGCTCCCGGATCGCCGCCAGGTCGTCCAGGGTGCGGTAGACGAAGACCCCGGGCAGGGTCGCGCCGTCGACCGGCGGCACGAAGGCGGACGAGCCGGTGGCCAGCACCAGCGCGTCGTACGGGTACTCGCCGGATGCCGTGGTCACCACCCGCCGGTCCCGGTCGATCGCGGTGGCCGGCTCGCCGAGCCGCAGCTCGACCCCGGGATGCGGGGTGTGCAGGTCCAGTTCGTCGGCGCTCACCCCGTCGAAGAACGCCGAGAGCCGCACCCGGTCGTACGCCGGGCGGCGCTCCTCGGCGAGCACCGTCACCCGCCACCGGCCCTGCGGGTCCCGGGCCCGCAGCGCGTCGACGAAGCGCTGCCCGACCATGCCGTTGCCGACGACCACCAGCCTGCCGGCGCTCACCACGGGCCCGCCGTGCCCGGCTCGCTGGTCCGCCCGCTCGGCTCGCTCATCGCGCCACCTCCACTGAATCCACTTCGGAGAGCCAGTCGACGATGCCGGCGACCGCGTCCCGGCAGCCGCCGCAGCCGGTGCCGGCCCGGGTGGCCGCCACCACCGCGTCGACCGTCCGGGCGCCGGAGCGCCAGCAGCCCACCAGCGCGCCCTTGCTGACGTTGTTGCACTGGCACACGGTCGCCGCGTCCGGCATCAGGGCTGGCGACGCGGCCGGCGACGCGGGTGCGCCGAGGGCCCGGCCGAGCAGCAGGGACCGGCGGTCGGCCGGCACCGGCTGACCCCGGTCGAAGAGCTGGATCACGGTGCCGACCGCCGGGTTGTCGCCGAGCAGGATCGCGCCGGTCAGCCGCTCGTCGCGGATCCGCAGCCGGGCGTACGTGCCGCGGACCGGGTCGGCGAAGGTCAGTTCCTCGCCGGCCTCGCCGCCCTCCGGCTCGCCCATCGCGGCCAGGTCGATGCCGGCGGCCTTGAGCCGGGTCACCACCGGCCGGGGCCGGTAGCGGGCCAGCGGGTCCTCCCCGGTGAGCACCTGCGCCACCACCCGGGCCTGCGCCCAGGCCGGCGCGACCAGCCCGGTCAGGGTGCCGTCGTGCTGGGCGCAGTCGCCGATCGCGGAGATCCGCCGGTCGCTGGTACGCAGCCGGTCGTCCACCAGCACGCCCCGCTCCACGGCCAGCCCGGCCGCCGCGGCGAGCGCCGTGTCGGGGCGTACGCCGCAGGAGAGCACCAGCAGGTCGGCGGTGAGCGTCCGGCCGTCGGCCAGCGTCAGGGTGACCCCGTCGGCGTCCGCCGCCAGCCCGGTGGCCGCCACCGCGAGGTGGGTGGTCACGCCGAGGCCGGCGAGCGTGTCGGCGAGCACCGCCGCACCGGCCGGGTCGAGCTGCCGCTCCATCAGGTACGGCACCGGGTGCACCACGCCGACGTCGAGCCCCCGGGCGGCGAGCCCGCGGGCCGCCTCCAGGCCGAGCAGCCCGCCGCCGAGCACCAGGGCGCTCCGCGCACCGCGGGCCACGGCGAGGATCCGCCGGCAGTCGTCCAGGGTGCGGAACGCCGCGACCCGCGGGGGCAGCCGGTCGCCGTCCAGCCCGGGCAGCGGCGGCACGATGGCCCGGCTGCCGGTGGCCAGCACCAGGTGGTCGTAGCCGATCCGGTCGCCGTCGGCGGTGCGTACGGCGCGTGCGTCCCGGTCGATGGCGGTCACCGCCACCCCGGTCCGCAGGTCGACGCCCTGACCGGCGACCTCGGCCAGCTCCACGTCCGGCTCGCCGACCTTCCCGGCGAGCAGGGTGGACAGCATGATCCGGTTGTACGCCCGGTGCGGCTCCGCGCCGAGCACGGTGACCTTGCGGTCCCCGCCCCGGGCGTGCAGCTCGCTGGCGAGCCGTGCGCCGGCCATCCCGTTGCCGACGATCAAGATGTGCTCGCTCATGCCGGCACTCCGCTGCGCTGCGTGCCGTCATGAGACACCCGCGCGCTGAGCCCGATGATTCGCTCGCTGCGCTCGCTCATGGCTCCACCACCCTTTCCACCCGGACGGCGCAGATCTTGAATTCCGGCATCCCGGAGACCGGGTCCACCGCGTCGTTGGTGACCGAGTTGGCCCGCCCGGCGCCGCCCCAGTGGAACGGGGCGAAGACGGTGTCCGGGCGGATGCCCGGGCTGAGCCGGGCCGGCGCCCGCAGCTCGCCCCGGCGGGAGACCACCCGGACCGGCTCGCCGTCGGCCACCCCGAGCCGGTCGGCCAGGTCGGGGTGCAGCTCGACGAAGGCGCTCGGGGCGGCCCGGCGCAGCGCCGCCACCCGCCGGGTCTGGGTGCCGGACTGGTACTGGGCGAGCACCCGGCCGGTGGTGAAGTGCAGCGGGTACTCGGGGCAGACCTCCTCGGCCGCCGGCCGGTGCTCGACCGGGTGGAACCGCGCCCGCCCGTCCGGGGTGGCGAAGCGGTCGGCGAAGAAGCGGGGGGTGTCCGGGCCGTCCTCGTCCGGGCAGGGCCACCAGACCCCGTCGGCGGCGTCGATCCGCTCCCAGCTCACCCCGGCGTAGTCGGCGGGGCCGCCGGCCGAGGCCCGGCGAAGCTCGGCGAAGACGGTCCGCGGGTCGGTCGGGAAGCGGTCCGTCGCCTCGTTCCCGCCGTCGTCGCCGGGGGCGGCGAGCCGGGCCGCGAGCTCGGCCAGCACGGCCAGGTCGGTGCGGACGCCCGGAGGCGGTTCGCGCAGCGCCCGGCGACGCAGCACCCGACCCTCCAGGTTGGTCATGGTGCCGTCCTCCTCGGCCCACTGGGCAGTGGGCAGCACCACGTCGGCGAGGGCGGCCGTCTCGGAGAGCAGGAAGTCGGCGACCACCAGCAGGTCGAGGTCGCGCAGCCGGCTCTCGACCTGGGCGGCGCGGGGCGCGGAGACCACCGGGTTGGAGCCGAAGACCAGCAGCGCCCTCGGTCCGGCCGGGGTGCCCAGCGAGTCCAGCAGTTGGTACGCCGGCACGCCCGGCCCGGGCAGCTCGTCGGGCGGCACCCCCCAGACCCCGGCGACGTGCTCCCGGGCGGCCGGGTCGTCGATCCGCCGGTAGCCGGGGAGCTGGTCGGCCTTCTGCCCATGTTCCCGGCCGCCCTGCCCGTTGCCCTGCCCGGTGAGGCAGCCGTAGCCGGAGCCGGGGCGGCCGGGCAGGCCGAGGGCGAGCGCCAGGTTCACGAAGCCGGTGACCGTGTCCACGCCCTTGGCGTGCTGTTCGGCGCCGCGCGCGGTGAGGATGATCGCCCGCTCGGCGGTGCCGAGCGCCCGGGCGGTCGCCTCCAGGTCGGCCACCGGCACCCCGGAGAGCGCCTCGGCGCGGGCCGGCCACCAGCCCGCCACGCTGCGCCGCACCGCCGGGAAGCCGGTGGTGCGGGTGTCGACGTACGCCCGGTCGACCCAGCCTTCGGTGAGCGCGATGTGCAGCAGCGCGTTGGCCACCGCCAGGTCGGTGCCGGGCAGCGGTTGCAGGTGCAGGTCGGCCAGCCGGGCGGTGGCGGTGACCCGGGGGTCGACCACGATCAGCCGGCCGCCGCGTTCGCGCTGCTCGGTCAGCCAGCGCACCAGCGGGGGCATGGTCTCCGCCGGGTTCGCGCCGACCAGCAGCAGCGTGTCGGCCCGCCCGAGGTCGGCCAGCGGGAACGGCAGACCCCGGTCGACGCCGAAGGCGCGCAGCCCGGCCGCCGCCGCGGAGGACATGCAGAACCGGCCGTTGTAGTCGATGTGCCGGGTACGCAGCGCCACCCGGGCGAACTTGCCCAGCGCGTACGCCTTCTCGTTGGTGAGCCCGCCGCCGCCGAAGACGGCGACCGCGTCCGGACCGTGTCCATGCTGGACGGCGCGGATGCCGGTGACGATCCGGTCCAGCGCGGCGGCCCAGCTGGCCGGGCGCAACTCGCCGGTGGTCGGGTCGCGCAGCAGCGGGGTGGTCAGCCGCTGCGGGTGGTCGAGCAGCTCGGCGGCGGTCCAGCCCTTCTGGCAGAGGCCGCCGCGGTTGGTGGGGAACTGCCGGGGCAGCACGGTCACCCGGCCGGTCTCCTCGCGCAGCGTCATTCCGCACTGGAGGGCGCAGTACGGGCAGTGCGTGGCCACCTCCCGGGGCGCGGACCCCGGCCGAGTCGCCGACCGTGCACCGTCTGTCATGTCGGCAAAGCGTGCCGGGGGGCGGTTTCCGGCCCGGGTCCCGTTTGTTTCGGTCCTGTCAAGAGCGGCTCACACCGCACGGGAGCGACGGGTCGGACCGCAGCGTCTATAATGTGAGACAAGAATCTTATATTTTGGGAGGACCGATGAGTGTCGCGGAGGCCTTCGACGCGGTGGCGGGCAGCTACGACGAGGCCCGCCGGCGGTTGGTGCCCTGCTTCGACGACTTCTACGGCACCGCCGCCGAGGTGGCCGCGCCGCCGCTGCGGGCGGCCCTGGCGGCGGGGCGTACGCCCGAGGTGCTCGACCTGGGCGCCGGCACCGGGCTGCTCTCGCTGCTGCTCACCGCCGCCGTGCCGGGCGTCCGGGTGACCCTGGTCGACGCCGCACCGGCGATGCTCGCCGTCGCCGCCGACCAGTTGCGCGCCCGGGGCGTGCCGCACCGGACGGTGCGCGCCGACCTGACCGACCCGCTGCCCGACGGGCGGTACGACGCGGTGGTCAGCGCGCTGGCCATCCACCACCTCGACGACGCCGGCAAGCGCGACCTCTACGCCCGGGCGGCCCGGGTGCTGGCTCCCGGTGGCGTGCTCGTGAACGCCGAGCAGGTCGCCGGCCCGACGCCGGAACTGGACCGGCGCTACCACGAGGTCTGGCTGGCGCGGGTCGCCGAGCTCGGCTCCGACCGGGCCGAGATCGACGCGGCGCTGGGCCGGATGGCGTACGACCGGCCGGCGCCGGTCGCCGACCAGTGCGGCTGGCTGGCCGAGGCGGGCCTGGTGGACGTGGACTGCTTCTTCAAGCAGTGGCGGTTTGCCGTGTTCGGCGGCCGGCGCGAATCGGTACGCTAACTGGGATGACTGTCGGTCATACCGGTGGGTAGTCTGTCCGGCATGACAGCCAAGGTGACCCTGTCGTTCTCCGACGAGACGATCGAGGAGGCCCGCCGGTTCGCCAAGCGCGAGGGCCTCTCGCTCTCCGCCTGGATGGACCAGGCGGCCCGGGAGAAGGCGCTGCGCGAGGTCTTCACCGCGCACGCCGCCGCCGTTGGCCGGGCCGGGCTGGATCTGGAGTCCGCCGCCCTGGCCGACGCGCGTGAGGTGGGCATGGTCGACGACGTGCTCTTCGGCGGGCCCCCGCGTGCTGCGTAGGGGCGAGGTATGGCGCATCTCCGGCGCCCGCGAGCGGTTCGGCCTGGTGATCAGCTCCGACGTCTACAACTCCACCGACGTGCCCATCGTGATCGTCGCCGAGGTGGTCGAGGAGTCGCTGCTGCGCGACTCGCCCCTGGCGGTGCCGATGGGCGGCTTCGTGGTGATGCCGGACCGGCTCTCCTCGCCGATGAAGAAGTGGTTCACCGAGTGCGTCGACGTCGCCGACACCGAGACCATGCAGCGGGTCGGCCGGGCGTTGCGGATCCTGCAACAGCTCTGACAGCTCACCGGCGGCCCGGGCCGGACGTGCGATCTCCGTTTCCGGCCCGACCCGCGACGGGCACCGCCGGGTAATCCCGGGTTCCTAGCGTTCCTCCAGGTCAATCGACGAGGAGGAATCGCCGTGAGCACCCTGGCACCCACCACATCCCGGGCCGAGGCCACCCCGGCCGCCGCCGGGCGCCGGCACCGGATCGACGACTGGCGCCCCGAGGACCCCGACTTCTGGCGGACGACCGGGACCCGGATCGCCCGGCGGAACCTCTGGGTCTCGATCTTCGCCGAGCACGTCGGCTTCTCGGTGTGGAGCCTCTGGTCGGTGACGGTGCTCTTCCTCGGCCCGGAGTACGGCATCGACCCGGCCGGGAAGTTCCTGCTCACCGCCGTACCGGCGGCGCTCGGCGCGGTGCTGCGGCTGCCGTACACGCTGGCGGTGGCCCGGTTCGGCGGGCGGAACTGGACGATCGTCAGCGCGCTGCTGCTGCTCCTGCCGGCGGTGCCGATGACCGTGCTGCTCGAACCCGGTGTCTCGTACTCCACGCTGATGGTGCTGGCCTGCCTCACCGGCGTCGGCGGTGGCAACTTCGCCTCCTCGATGGCGAACATCAACCAGTTCTTCCCGCAGCACCTCAAGGGCCGGGCGCTCGGGCTCAACGCCGGTGGCGGGAACCTCGGGGTGCCGGCGGTGCAGCTGGTCGGGCTGGCGGTGCTGGCCACCGCGGGCGCCGCGTACCCCCGGCTGGTGCCGGCGGTCTACCTGCCGCTGATCGTGCTGGCCGCGCTCGCGGCGGCGCGCTGGCTGGACAACGTCTCCGGCGCCCGGAACGAGCCCGGCGCGCTGCGCGAGGCGGCCCGTGACCCGCACACCTGGGTCATGTCGCTGCTGTACATCGGCACCTTCGGCTCGTTCATCGGCTTCGGCTTCGCCTTCGGTCAGGTGCTCCAGCTCCAGTTCGCCGACCGCTTCCCGACGGCGGTGGACGCGGCCTGGCTGACCTTCCTCGGCCCGCTGGTCGGCTCGCTGATCCGGCCGCTCGGCGGCCACCTCGCCGACCGGCTCGGCGGGGCCCGGGTGACGTTCTGGAACTTCGTGGCGATGGCCGCCGGCGCCGGCCTGGTGCTGTACGCCTCGCGGGAGCGCTCGTTCGGGCTCTACCTGACCGGTTTCCTGGCCCTGTTCGTCTTCTCCGGGATCGGCAACGGCTCGACCTACAAGATGATCCCGGCGATCTTCCGGGCCCGGGCGGTCGCCGCGGTGGACGCGGGGCGCCGCGACCCGGCCGGGGCGCAGCGCTGGTCGGCCCGGATGACCGCGGCGTTGATCGGGATCGCCGGGGCGGTGGGCGCCTCCGGCGGGCTGCTGGTCAACGTCGCCTTCCGGCAGTCCTTCCTGAGCCAGGGCAGCGCGGACGCCGCGTACCTCGCCTTCATCGCCGCGTACGCGGTCTGCTTCGCCCTGACCTGGCTGGTCTACCTGCGGCCGGGGCCGCGGCGGCTGGCCGGGGTGTGACCTCTACCATGGGTGCGCGAGCGGGCCACGCGGGGGCGGCACCCCGTTTTGACCTGCCGACTGGGCGCCGGGTATCGTTGCCTGCTGTTGTACGACATCCAGCGGCGTGCCCCTGAGGTACGCTTGGTCGTTCGTGCGCGCTGGTCACCTCGGCGCGCGACCCCAGACCGACGACGAGACAAGGTAGACCTGTGCGTACGTACAGCCCGAAGCCGGGTGAGATCGAGCGTCAGTGGCACGTCATCGACGCCTCTGATGTCGTGCTGGGCCGCCTGGCCACCCACGCCGCCACGTTGCTGCGTGGTAAGCACAAGCCGACTTTCGCGCCGCACGTCGACACGGGCGACTTCGTCGTCATCGTGAACGCGGGCAAGGTCGCGCTGACCGGCAACAAGCGGCAGCAGAAGATCGCCTACCGCCACTCCGGCTACCCGGGTGGCCTGAAGCAGGTCGGCTACGACGAGCTGCTGACCAAGCGTCCCGAGCGGGCCATCGAGCTCGCCGTCAAGGGGATGCTCCCGCACAACAAGCTCGGCCGTAAGCTGATCAAGAAGCTGAAGGTCTACGCCGGTGCCGAGCACCCGCACGGCGCGCAGCAGCCGGTGCCGTTCGAGATCAAGCAGATCGCGCAGTGAGCGCGGGCGAAGGAAACAGCATGACCGACATCACCGCCACCGAGGTTGCCCCCGAGGCCACCGAGGCGCCGGCGCCCGTCGCCCGCGCGCCTCGTGGTGACCGGCCGATCCAGACCGTGGGTCGCCGCAAGGAGGCCATCGTCCGGGTCCGCATCGTGCCGGGCTCCGGCAAGATCACCTGCAACGGCCGGGACCTCGAGGCCTACTTCCCGAGCAAGGTGCACCAGCAGCTGATCAAGGACCCGCTGGTCACCGCCGAGAAGCCCGAGGCGTTCGACGTCATCGCCAACCTGCGCGGCGGCGGCACCACCGGTCAGGCGGGCGCGCTCCGGCTCGCCATCGCCCGGGCGCTGATCGTCAGCGAGCCGGACGACCGCCCGGCGCTGAAGAAGGCCGGCTTCCTCACCCGGGACGCCCGGGTCAAGGAGAGCAAGAAGTACGGCCTCAAGAAGGCCCGCAAGGCTCCCCAGTACTCGAAGCGCTGACCAACAGCTTCACGTTGTACTTCTGACGGACGGCCGGTCCGCCTCCCCGCGACGGGAGGTGGGCCGGCCGTTCCGCTTTCTCCTTCATCGGCAGTTTCCACGGAGGTTGGCGGGTATGGGCCGGTTGTTCGGCACGGACGGCGTACGCGGGCGGGCGAACGCCGATCTCACCCCCGAGTTGGCGCTCGCGGTGGCCGTCGCCGCCGCCCACACGCTCGCCGAGTCGGATCGGAGCCATCCGCCGCTCGCCGTGGTGGGCCGGGACACCCGGGCCAGCGGCGAGATGCTGGAGGCCGCCGTGGTGGCCGGCCTGGCCAGCGCCGGGGCGAACGTGGTCCGGGTCGGCGTGCTGCCCACCCCGGCCGTGGCGTTCCTCACCGCGGAGGCCAAGGCCGACCTCGGGGTGATGCTCTCTGCCTCGCACAACCCGATGCCGGACAACGGGATCAAGCTCTTCGCCGCCGGCGGGCACAAGCTGCCGGACGAGATCGAGATGCGGATCGAGGCGGCCGTCGAGGCGAACGCCACCACCGCCTGGGAGCGGCCGGTCGGCGCCGGGGTGGGCCGGGTGCACGACCTGCTCGACGGCGCCGACCACTACGTGCAGCACCTGGTCGGCACGGTGCCGCACCGGCTGGACGGGATCAAGGTCGTGGTCGACTGCGCCAACGGGGCGGCCGCCGAGGTGGCCCCGGTGGCGTACCGGGAGGCCGGCGCCGAGGTGATCGCGATCCACGCCGAGCCGGACGGGCTCAACATCAACGACGAGTGCGGCTCCAACCACATCGAGGCGCTGCGCGCCGCGGTGGTCGAGCACGGCGCGCACCTGGGTATCGCGCACGACGGCGACGCCGACCGGTGCGTCGCGGTGACCGCCGACGGCGACGAGGTCGACGGCGACCAGGTGATGGCCATCCTGGCGCTGGCCATGCGGGAGGCCGGCACGCTGACCGGTGACACCCTGGTGGCCACGGTGATGAGCAACCTCGGCCTGCGGCTGGCGATGTCCCGGGAGGGCATCCGGCTGGTCGAGACCAAGGTCGGCGACCGGTACGTGCTGGAGGAGCTGCGGGCGTCCGGGCTGGCGCTGGGCGGCGAGCAGAGCGGGCACATCGTCATGCCCGCGTACGCGACCACCGGCGACGGCGTGCTGACCGGGCTGCACCTGATGTCCCGGATGGCGGCGACCGGGAAGTCGCTGGCCGACCTGGCCGCGGTGGTGACCCGGCTGCCCCAGGTGCTGATCAACGTGCCGGTCGGCGACCGTACCGTCGGCGCGGCCGCACCCGCCGTCCGGGCCGAGGTCGAGCGGGCCGAGGCCGAGCTGGGGGAGACCGGCCGGGTGCTGCTCCGCCCGTCCGGCACCGAACCGCTGGTCCGGGTGATGGTCGAGGCCGGCACCGAGGCGACCGCCCGCGACATCGCCGAGCGGATCGCCGAGCAGGTCCGCGCCGCCAGCCCAGCCTGATCCCGCCGCCCGCCCGGCTCTACCCGGACGGCGGGCCGGGCGTCAGAGCCGCAGGCCGCTGGCCCGGGCGTACGTGGTGGCCGGGTCCTCGCCGCCGGTGAGGTCCACGTCCTCCACCACCCGACCGTCGCCGAGCCGGACCAGCCGGTCGCAGCGGGCGGCGACCGCCCGCTCGTGGGTGGCCAGCAGGATCGTCATCCCGTGCTGGTCGCGCAGGCCGAGCAGCAGGTCGAGGATCTGGGCGCCGGTGGCCGAGTCCAGGTTGCCGGTGGGCTCGTCGGCGAGCAGCAGCCCCGGCCCGCCCATCAGCGCCCGGGCGATCGCCACCCGTTGCTGCTGGCCGCCGGAGAGCTGCGCCGGCAGCGCTCGCTCCCGGCCGGCGAGGCCGACGGCGTCGAGCAGTTCGCGCGCCCGGGCCGCGTGGTCGCCGTGCCCGCGGCGCGGGAGCACGGGAGCGATCACGTTGTCCAGCACGGTGAGCGCGGGCAGCAGGTGGTAGCGCTGGAAGACGAAGCCGACCCGCTGGCGGTAACGGGCCAGCGCGGCCCGGCGCAGGCCGGTCACGCTCACCCCGTCGACCGTCACGGTGCCCTCGTCGGCCTGCTCGATCGCCCCGATCAGGTGCAGCAGCGTCGACTTGCCGGATCCGCTCGGCCCGGTCAGGGCCACCACCGAGCCGGCGGCGATGTCCAGCGTGACCCCGTCGACCGCGCTGATCGGCTCCGCGCCGCCGCCGAACCGTTTCACCAGACCCGCGATCTCGACGCGGCTACCGGCGGTGTCGTCGTCCATCGGTCTCACTCCTCTGCCAGTAGTCGTGCCGTGGGTAGGCGGCGTAGCAGCGTGGCGGGTGCCAGCGCCGCGGTGGCGGTGAGCAGTACGCCGCTCGCCGCGGTGAGCCCGGCGACCAGGATCAGTGCGCCGGGGAGGTCGCCGACGAGCCAGGCCGCGCCGGTCATGCCGAGTGCCGCGCCGGTGAGTGCGCCGAGTGTGCCGAGGAGTAGTCCTTCGTAGCCGATGAGCCGGCCGAGTTCGAGGTCGGTCCAGCCGGTGGCGCGCAGGGCGGCCAGTTCGGTCGCCCGGTCGCGGATGTTGAGGTAGAGCACGTCGGCGACGGCGGCGGCGCCGAGTAGCACGGTCGCGGCGGCGGCGAGGGCGTCGGCGCCGCGCACGGTGAGTGCGACGGTGTCGCCGAGGAGGTTGCCGACGATCGCGCCGTGAAAGGCGTAGCTGACGGCGGCCACGACGGTGAGTGCCGCCACGCCGATGGCCAGGGCGCCGGCGCCGAGCAGGGTGCGCCCGGGGGTGCGCACCAGGTTGACCAGGGCCAGGCTCAGCAGGGTGCGGGGTCGGCGTACCCAGCCGGCGGTGGCGACCGGTGGGCGCAGGGCGGCGGCGGGGTGGGCGCGTGCGGCCCGCAGGGCCGGCGTCAGGCCGGCGACCAGCGCGAGCAGCAGGGCCACCGGTACGGCGAGCAGCGCCCGCCGCCAGTCGACGTCGATGCCGAGCGCGGCGCCGAGCGGCCCGGTGAGCCCGATGGCGAGCAGCCCGGCCACCAGGCCCAGCAGCGCGACCTCGCCGAGGATCAGCGCGGCGATGCGCCGGGCCGGCCAGCCGAGGCAGGCCAGCACGGCCAGCTCGGGGCGGCGGTCTCGGACGGCGGCGGAGACCGCGTTGCCGAGGAAGAGCCCGCAGACCACCAGCACGAGCAGGAAGAGCACGGCGCTCTTGCGGTCGACCGCCTCGACGATGGTGGACGCCACCCCGAGCGCCGACCAGTTCTCGGTCAGCCGCAGCTCGGGTCGCCCGAACTCGCCCGCGGGCAGCGTGACGGTCTGCGGGGCCGGGGAGGAGCCGAGGGTGATGTCGACGTCCAGGCCGGTCGCCCGGTTGATCTGCTCGGCGATCAGCCGGACCCGCTCGGCGGCGGCCTCGTTGTAGCCGTCCACACCGGCGACCCGGACCCGGATCGCGCTGATCGGCGCGCCGCGCTGCGGGCTGTTGCCGCCCTCCAGCAGCTTCGGCACGCTGGCGAGGTTGGTGAGCACCAGCGGCGGCGCGGAGAGGTAGCCGGCCGGGTTGCCGCTCGGCTCCAGCGGTCGGCCGCCCAGTGCGGCGCGGCTGCGGTCGTCCGCCCCCTCGGCGCGCGGCGGCTCGTACGTCTCCAGCGGGACCGCGCCCAGGTCGCTGAAGCCGGTTAGCTTCTCCGGGTCGAAGATCCCGACGGCCTGCCACTGGTGGTAGCGGGTGGCCGCACCACCTTCACCCCGGGCGAGGGCCCGGACCGACCGGAAACCGTTGTCCTCGGCCAGCCAGGGCCGGGGCAGGAAGTTGTGGGTGAACTGGGTGCCGTACAGCTCGGGGTCGGCGGGCGGGACCGGACCGGCGCGCAGGGTGCCGTCGGGCAGCTCCTGGTATGCCACCGGCCCGGCCTGGATCACCCGTTGGAACTGGCCGCGGCAGCAGGCGGTGCCGTCGATCCCCTTCGCCAGCTGGTCGCGGTAGGCGGCGCCCGCGTCGACCTCGGCGGACCCGGCCGGGATTCCGGTGGCCCGGCCCAGGGTCCGCTCCAGCTCGACGGCCGGCACGGTGGCCGGCCGGGCCGTGGGCAGCCGGGTGAACCGGGCGCGCATGATGCTGTCGATGAAGGGACGGCTGGTGACGAGCGCCGGTGCGGTACGGGTGACCACGGTGCCGCCGCGCTGCTCGGTCACCGGCTCGTCGGCCCGGACCGACCGTCCGCTGACCACCGCGGCGTCCAGTCCCACCAGCCGGTTCTCGGCCACGGGGTCGATGGCGGCGATCAGCAGCGGCACGGTCAGCTGGTAGGTGAGCACCAGCCGGTCGGCGGTGGTGGGATCGGTGCCCGGGTTGAGCACACCGTTGGCTGCCTCGAACCGGCCGTCCGGCAGCAGCCGCACCGAGTCGAGGCTCCACAGCTCCCGCTCGGAGAGGGTGGCCGGGTTGCCCTGGAGGGCACCGAACTGGGGGTCGCAGATCGGCCGGCTCCGCCCGTCGGGGAGCACCTCCCGGGGCACGGGTCCGCACACGATGTCCCACGGGTACGACCGGCCGTCGGTGTACGGCGTCCCTCGTTCGGACAACTCGCCGTCGAAGCGGGGATAGATGAGGCGGTGCTTCGTCACGTACACGTAGCGCGGCTTGGCGTCGGCCGTGGAGAGGCCACGTTCGGCGACGAAGGTGGGTTCGATGCGGATCACCTGGCGGTCCAGGCTGCGGTCGACGGCGTCGGTGACGTCGAACGACATCGGCACCGGTGCGGTGGAGTGGCCCAGCATCGCGATGGGCGCGGCGACGTCGACGCCGGCCACCGCCTTGACCTGCTCGTACTGTTCCGTGGTGATGCCGCCGAAGAGGCCGGAGAGGTAGTTCGGGCGGACCAGCCGCCGCTCGACCTCCAGTGGGGTGCGCGTCCCCTGCGGACGGACCAGGATGTCGTAGGCGGCCCGGGTGTTCCGCTCGACGGTCCCGGTGACATCCAAACGCGAGGTGGCGGTGGCCCCGGTCAGGGCGACGAACCCGGTGGTCGCCACCAGTACCCCGACCAGCAGGGCCACCGACCGCCCCGCACGGCCGCGAAGCTGCCTCCAGACGAAGCTGAGCATGTCGCGCCTCCCCGTGTGCTGCCCACACTCTGCGCGATACATTGTGACAATGCAAGACCCCGACCCGGAGGTGACATGGCGATCCAGCACGCCGTCCTGGCCCTGCTCGCCCACGGCCCCAGCCACGGCTACCAGCTCAAGGGCGCGTTCGAGGCCGCCGTCGGCCCGCAGTGGGGGCCGCTGAACATCGGCCACCTCTACCAGATCCTGGACCGGCTCTCCCGGGACGGCCTGGTCGTCTCGGCGCGCGAGCCGCAGCCGGTCAAGCCCGACCGGGTGGTCTACGAGATCACCCCCGACGGCCGGGCCGAGCTGGGCCGCTGGCTGTCCGAACCGAGCCCGCGCAGCGGCGGCTTCCGGGACGACTTCTTCCTCAAGGTCACCGCCGCCGCCCGGACGGGCGCGCCGGAGACGGTGCGGTCCGTCCTGGCGAACCAGCGCGGGCACCTGATGCGGGAGCTGCGCAACCTCGACGGGCTGCGTCGGGGCGCCACCGACCCGGTGGTCGGGCTGCTGCTCTCGGCCGCCAGCCGGCACGTCGAGGCCGACCTGGCCTTCGTCGACGACGCCGAGTCGGCGCTGCTCGCCGACGGTGGCGCGACGCTCGCCGCGCTGGCACTCGACCGCCCGGCGGCCACGGACCGGGACGAGGGCGTGGGACCGAGCCGGGCGGCCGGCTGACGACAAACCCGATCCGCCCGCCAGGCCAGCGCGACCGCCGCGCCGGCGGTCTCACTCTTCCGCCAGTAGTCGTGCCGTGGGTAGGCGGCGTAGCAGCGTGGCGGGTGCCAGCGCCGCGGTGGCGGTGAGCAGTACGCCGCTCGCCGCGGTGAGCCCGGCGACCAGGATCAGTGCGCCGGGGAGGTCGCCGACGAGCCAGGCCGCGCCGGTCATGCCGAGTGCCGCGCCGGTGAGTGCGCCGAGTGTGCCGAGGAGTAGTCCTTCGTAGCCGATGAGCCGGCCGAGTTCGAGGTCGGTCCAGCCGGTGGCGCGCAGGGCGGCCAGTTCGGTCGCCCGGTCGCGGATGTTGAGGTAGAGCACGTCGGCGACGGCGGCGGCGCCGAGTAGCACGGTCGCGGCGGCGGCGAGGGCGTCGGCGCCGCGCACGGTGAGTGCGACGGTGTCGCCGAGGAGGTTGCCGACGATCGCGCCGTGAAAGGCGTAGCTGACGGCGGCCACGACGGTGAGTGCCGCCACGCCGATGGCCAGGGCGCCGGCGCCGAGCAGGGTGCGCCCGGGGGTGCGCACCAGGTTGACCAGGGCCAGGCTCAGCAGGGTGCGGGGTCGGCGTACCCAGCCGGCGGTGGCGACCGGTGGGCGCAGGGCGGCGGCGGGGTGGGCGCGTGCGGCCCGCAGGGCCGGCGTCAGGCCGGCGACCAGCGCGAGCAGCAGGGCCACCGGTACGGCGAGCAGCGCCCGCCGCCAGTCGACGTCGATGCCGAGCGCGGCGCCGAGCGGCCCGGTGAGCCCGATGGCGAGCAGCCCGGCCACCAGGCCCAGCAGCGCGACCTCGCCGAGGATCAGCGCGGCGATGCGCCGGGCCGGCCAGCCGAGGCAGGCCAGCACGGCCAGCTCGGGGCGGCGGTCTCGGACGGCGGCGGAGACCGCGTTGCCGAGGAAGAGCCCGCAGACCACCAGCACGAGCAGGAAGAGCACGGCGCTCTTGCGGTCGACCGCCTCGACGATGGTGGACGCCACCCCGAGCGCCGACCAGTTCTCGGTCAGCCGCAGCTCGGGTCGCCCGAACTCGCCCGCGGGCAGCGTGACGGTCTGCGGGGCCGGGGAGGAGCCGAGGGTGATGTCGACGTCCAGGCCGGTCGCCCGGTTGATCTGCTCGGCGATCAGCCGGACCCGCTCGGCGGCGGCCTCGTTGTAGCCGTCCACACCGGCGACCCGGACCCGGATCGCGCTGATCGGCGCGCCGCGCTGCGGGCTGTTGCCGCCCTCCAGCAGCTTCGGCACGCTGGCGAGGTTGGTGAGCACCAGCGGCGGCGCGGAGAGGTAGCCGGCCGGGTTGCCGCTCGGCTCCAGCGGTCGGCCGCCCAGTGCGGCGCGGCTGCGGTCGTCCGCCCCCTCGGCGCGCGGCGGCTCGTACGTCTCCAGCGGCACCTTGCTGAGCTCGCCGAAGCCGGTCAGCCGGTCAGGATCGAACACGCCCACCGCCCGCCAGTCGTGCAGGGCCTCGTCGCTGGGGATGACCAGCCGGCCCACCCGGCGCGAACCGGTGTCGTCGCTGAGCCAGGGCCGGGGCAGCAGGTTGATCTCCGTCCGGTCGCCGAAGACCGCCGGGTCGGGCGGTGACACGCGGGCGATGCGCAGGGTGCCGTCCGCCCCGCGCTCGTAGTCCACCGGGCCCGGCTGGGCGAGCACCTGGAGTTGGCCGCGGCAGCAGCTGTCGAAGGCGTCGTCACCGAGGCCGGCGGCGAGCATGCCCCGGTAGCTCTCCGCGAGGTCGATCTCGGCGCTGCCGGCCGGGGTCCCCTCGGCCCGCCGCAACGCCCCGTCCAGCACCGTGGGCGGCAGCCCCGCCGGGCGGGCCGTCGGCAGCCGGGTGAGGCGGGTGCGCACCGCGCCGTCCAGGAAGGGCCGGCTCGGGACCAGCGCCGGGACGCTCCGGTCGGGGACGAAGCCCGGAATCGAGGTGTCGGTGAGCGTGTCCGCCGCGTTCAGCGGACGGCCGTCGACCACCGCGTCGGCGAGGCCGACCAGGCGCTGCTCGGCGTCCGGGTCCACGGCGGCGATCAGGAACGGCACGGTCAGCGTTTCCTCCAGCGCCAGCCGGCTGACCGTGGTGGGGCCGGGGTCCACGGCGCCGACGGCCGCGCCGAGCGCGCGGTGGGTCACCTCGAAACGGCCGTCGGGCAGCAGGCGAGCGGTGAGCACCCGCCAGATCTCTCGCTCCGACCAGCCGGGGTTGCCGACGACGACGGCGCTCCGCGGGTCGCAGACCGGCCGGCTGCTCCCGTCCGGCTGGACCTCGCGGGGGACCGCCCCGCACTCGTCGGACCAGGAGTGGACGCGACCGTCGGTGTACCGGGCCGAGTCCATCGTGTCCGGCTCGATGACCGGGTAGATCAGCGGGTACCGGGTGACGTACACGTACTCGGGCCTGCCCGGGGCGGTGGAGAGGCCCCGCTCGGCGACGTACGTGCGGTCGATCCGGATCACCTGGCGGTCCAGGGAGCGGTCGACGGCGTCGGTGAGGTCGACCGACATCGGCACGCGCGAGGTCGAGTGACCGAGCATCGCGATCGGGGCGGCCACCTCCACCCCGGCGACGGCCCGCACCCGCTCGTACTGCTGCAGCGTGATGCCGCCGTAGATGCCGGAGAGGTAGTTCGGGCGGACCAGCCGGTGCTCGGCCTCCAGCGCGGTACGCGCCCCCGTCGGGCGGACGAGGATGTCGTACGCGGACCGGGTCTCGCGCTCGACGGCGCCGGTCACCTCCAGCCGGGAGGTGGTGGTGGCCCCGGTGAGGACGACGAACCCGGTGGTCGCCACCAGTACGCCGACCAGCAGCGCCACCGACCTGCCAGCACGGCCACGAAGTTGTCCCCACACCATCCGGAACATGTCGCGCCTCCCCGTGTGCTGCACCACACTCTGCGCGATACATTGCGACAATGCAAGGCCGGTTCCGCCGGGCCGGGCAAGGCCCGTGGCGGTCAGTCCACCGGCAGCCGGCGCAGGAAACGCTCGCCCAGCGCGGCCACCTGGCCCGCGTCCAGCTCCGCCGCCGGGCCGGCGACGGTCACCTCGGCCGTGGCCACGCCGGGCACCTCGGTGTCCCGCCAGCCGCCCACGAACCAGACCTTCTCCTGCTCGGCGAGGGCGAGGTTGGCGTCGTTCAGGGCGTCCGCCGGATGCGGCAGCCAGAGCCGGAACTGGTGGGTGTGCGGGGGCGCCGGGAACACCCGCGCGCCGGGCAGGCCGGCCAGGGCCGTGGCCACCGTGCGGGCGTGCGCCACGTAACCGGCCAGCCGGGGCAGCTCGTGGGTCAGGCCGGCGAGCGCGGCCAGCGCCACCGGCCACTGCTGGAACAGCGTGCCGCCGTGTCGGTGCCGCCAGGCCCGGGCGTACGCGACCAGCTCGGCGGAGCCGGCCAGGGCGGCGCCGGAGTGCCCGCCGAGCGACTTGTAGAACGAGACGTAGGTGCTGTCGGCGAGCCCGGCGATTTCGGCCAGCGAGTGCCCGAGGTGGGTGGTGGACTCCCAGAGCCGGGCGCCGTCCAGGTGCACCCGGGCGCCCCCGGCCCGGGCCGCGTCGACCACCGCGACCAGCTCGTCCCAGCTCGGCAGGACGAAGCCGACGTCGCGCAGCGGCAACTCCAGCAGCAGCGTGCCGATCGGCTCGTCCACCGCCGCCACCTCCTCCGCCGTGGGGTTGCGCGGGGCGTCGGTGGTGGAGATCGCGCGCAGGCCGCCGAGCACCGCGTACGCGTCCCGCTCGTGCAGTACTGGGTGACTCAGCGGGTGCAGCCCGACCGTTGTCCGGCCGGTCAGCTCCGCGCCGTACCGCATCGCGACCTGCTGCGCCATGGTGCCGCTCGGGAAGAACGCGACGGCCTCCGTGCCGAGCAGCTCGGCGACCCGGCGCTCCAGCTCCGCGACCGCGCCGCCCTCGGCGTAGTAATCGGGCAGCGCGTCGTCGGTGGCCATCGCGCTCAGCGTGGCGAGCTGCTCGGCGACCGAGTCCGGCCGTACGCCGGAGAGCACGGTGTCGCAGCCGCGCAGCGCGGTCAGCCGGCGGACCCGTTGGGCGTACGCGTCGGTCATCGCGTCGCCGCCAGCCGGCGCAGCCGGGTGACCGCCTCGGTGAGCACCTCCGGGCGCTTGCAGAAGGCGAACCGGACCAGGCGCCGGCCCGCCTCCGGGTCGTCGTAGAAGACCTGGGTCGGTACGCCCACCACGCCGCACCGCTCGGGCAGCGACCGGCAGAACTCCACCCCGTCCCGCCCGCCCAGGGCGGTGACGTCGGCGGTGACGAAGTACGTGCCCTCCGGCGCGAGCACCTCGAACCCGGCGTCGGTCAGCCCGCCGACCAGTTGGTCCCGGCGGGCCTGCAGGCCGGCCCGGAAGTCGGCGAAGTAGTCGTCGGGCAGGGTCAGCGCCACCGCGACCGCCGGTTGCAGCGGTGCGGCGTTGACGAAGGTGAGGAACTGCTTCACCCGCAGCACCGCGGAGACCAGCGCGGCCGGACCGCTGACCCAGCCCACCTTCCAGCCGGTGCAGGAGAACGTCTTGCCCGCCGAGGAGATGCGCAGCGTCCGCTCGCGCATCCAGGGCAGGGTGGCCAGCGGCACGTGCGGGGCGTTCGCGTCGGTGAAGACCAGGTGCTCGTAGACCTCGTCGGTCACCGCGTACGCGCCGTGTTCCTGGCACAGTTCCGCGACCAGGGCCAGCTCGGCGGGGGTGAAGACCTTGCCGGTCGGGTTGTGCGGCGAGTTCAGCAGCACCAGCCGAGTACGCGGGCCGAACGCCGCGCGCAGGGCGGCCGGGTCGAAGGCGTACCGGCCGTCGGGGCCGGGACGCAGCGTGACCGGGCGCCGGACCGCGCCGGCCAGCGCGATCGAGGCGGCGTACGAGTCGTAGTAGGGCTCGAAGCAGACCACCTCGTCGCCCGGCTCGCAGAGCGCCAGGATGCTCGCCGCGATCGCCTCGGTGGCGCCCGCGGTCACCACGATCTCGCCGTCCGGGTCGTACTCCAGCCCCCAGAACCGCCGCTGGTGCGCGGCCACCGCGGCACGCAGGTCCGGGACGCCCGGACCGGGCGGATACTGGTTCTGCCCGGCGCGCAGCGCCTCGGCCGCGGCGGCCAGCATCTCCGGCGGGCCGTCGGTGTCCGGGAAGCCCTGGCCGAGGTTGACCGCGCCGGTGCGCACGGCCAGGGCGGACATCTCGGCGAAGATGGTCGTCCCGAACGGGCGCATCCGCGCCACCAGCGGGTCGACCTGGGCGGGGGTGGTCGTCACGCCGCCAGCCTACGGACCACCGGCGCGGCTTCAACCCCTCGCCTCAGCCGGTGCAGTTCACCCAGTACAGCCGCTCGTCCGTCACGACGGTGCGCCCGTCGACGGTGATCCGGCAGCTGATCGGAGCCCGATGGTCGTGGTTCGCCAGGACCATCACCCGGCCGGCGTCGTGCATCCGCAGGCTCCGCCGCCACGGCAGCGTGACCTGCTCGACCTGGATGAAGTCGCCGTTGGCGTCGTAGTACTCCAGGTCCGCGGGGCCGCGCCCGGTCACCTCGTACACCACGGTGACGTCGCCCGGCCCGTCGGACGGGGTCAGCGCCGGCCGTACCGTCGGGCGCGTCTGGGTCGGCCAGGCCTCCGGCTCGTCGTAGTCGTAGTACGGGTCGTAGGTCTCCTGGGCGTACGGGTCGTCCGGGTAGGGGGTGTCGGCGCTGTAGATGAGGCCGGCGACGCCGAGGCAGGCGCAGAGCCCGAACGCGAGGACGGTGGTCACGGCGACGATGACGCCGACCACCGTCGACCGGTTGCCCGAGCGGGCCGGGGCCGGCGGCACGTACGGCGGCGGGTAGCCGGGCGGCAGGTGGCCCGGCGGGTACCAGGCCGGCCCCGGGGCGCCGGCCGGCGGCGGGAAGCCCGGCGGGGCGCCGGCCGGGCCCGGCGTGCCGGGTGGCGTCCACGGGCCGGGCGCCGCCCAGGGCTGGGGCGGCGGCGTCGGGTCCGGCGGGGTCCACGGCGGCGGCGTGTCCGGGCCGGGTGCCGCCGGCGGGCCGGACACGGCGGCGTCGGGTGCGGCCGGTCCGGTGGACGGCGCGGGGTCGGGTGCGGCCGGTCCGGTGGACGGGGTGGGGTCTGGGGGCGGCGGGGCCTCGGACATGGGGTCAGCTCCGGTGGGGCGGGTGGGGGCGTCCGCGACGCCGGTGGCGGCGTACCGGCGCTGCAAGCCGGCGGCTCAATGTACGCGGACGGACCGCGTGATGGGCGGCACCGGGACGCCGCTGACTGTGGAGGCCGGGGTGGGGCGGTCAGAGGGTGTCGTATGCGATCCGTCCGCGCAACCCTGTTGATCAGCCCGGCGGATGAGCTGTCACGCCGCGCCGAAGCAGCTGGCCCGCCACGCGCCGCGGCCGGCCGTCTCGGTCGCCGCCGGGCTGCCGTCCACGGTGACCGAACAGGAGACCGACCAGCTCGCGTCGTCGGGTTTGCTGGCCTGCACCATCACCAGGTCGAGCCGGTCGGTACGGACGCTGGTGCGCCACGGCAGCCGCACCGCGTCCAGCCAGATCGGCGCGCCGTTGGCGTCGTGGTAGAGGATGTCGGCCGCGCCCCGCCCGGTCACCTCGTAGACCACCCGGATCCGACCCGGTCCCTGCGACGGGGTGGCCGCCGGGCTGGCCGAGGGGCTCGGTGACGCGGAGACGCCCGGCGGCGGCACGTCGCCGGCCTCGGTGCCCAACTCGCCGGTCGTCGACTCGATTTGCGGCCGGTCGTCGGGGCGGAGCAGCTCGTAGCCACCGAACCCCAGCCCGGCGGCGAGGACGAGCACGCCGGCGAGCACGGCGGCCAGCGGCCCGCGCCGGGACCGGCGGCGGCCCGCGGAACCGCCGCCACCGGCCTCGGCGGCAGTGGGCCGCGGTGCCGGCGGATCGGTGTACAGCGGGGTGGCGGGGATCCACGGGTCCGGCTGTGCCGCGTGTCCCGGGTCGGGCCGCGGGTCGAGCGGCGCCCAGGGGCGCGGCTCGGCCGCCGGGGGCCGGGTCGGCGGATCGGTGGGCGGGGTCGTCTCGGACACGGTCGCTCCAGGTGCCGGGTCAGGTGCACCGGCGCGCCTACGGGGAACGCCGGCCCGGGCGAGCCTGTCGTACCGCCGCCGGGGTCCGCAACCCGGCCTCCGCGTCGGCCGACCTGGTGCGGGGTGTTTGCCCGGTTAGTCCACAATTTCGACCTGATCGCTCAAGTTCAGTGATCGTATACCCGGCTTTCGAGCACACCTGGTGAGCGATACTGGGTTAGGCTGCCACCCATGTGTGGAATCGTGGGGTACGCCGGATCGCGCCCGGCGCTGGGCATCGTGCTGGACGGACTGCGGCGGCTGGAGTACCGCGGCTACGACTCGGCCGGGGTGGCCGTCGTCTGCGACGGTGAGCTGCTCACCGAGAAGAAGGCCGGCAAGCTGGCCAACCTGGAGAAGGTCCTGTCCGAGCGGGCGGCCGACGACCCGACGTCCTGCGGCGCGAGCCCGATCGGGATCGGCGACGGCACCACCGGCATCGGGCACACCCGCTGGGCCACCCACGGCGGCCCCACCGACCGCAACGCCCACCCGCACCTGGCCCCCGACGGCCGGGTCGCCGTCATCCACAACGGCATCATCGAGAACTTCGCGAAGCTCCGCGCCGAGCTGGAGGCCGACGGCGTCCAGTTCACCAGCGACACCGACACCGAGTGCGCGGCGCACCTGCTCTCCGCCGCGCTGGCCGACCTGCGCGCCGCCGGCCACCCGGAGGGGCCGCAGCTGCTCGCCGCCGGCATGCGGGTGGTCTGCCAGCGGCTGGAGGGAGCGTTCACCCTGCTCGCCGTCGACGCCGCGGTGCCCGGCGCGGTGGTCGGCGCCCGGCGCAACTCGCCGCTGGTGGTGGGTCGTGGCGACGGCGAGAACTACCTCGCCAGCGACGTCGCCGCGTTCATCGAGCACACCCGGGACGCGGTGGAGCTGGGCCAGGACCAGATCGTCCTGATCACCGGCGACACCATCGAGATCACCGACTTCGCCGGCCAGCCCGCCAGCGGCAAGGACTTCCACATCGACTGGGACTCCTCGGCCGCCGAGAAGGGTGGCTACGACTGGTTCATGCTCAAGGAGATCGAGGAGCAGCCGCAGGCCATCGCCGACACGCTGCTGGGGCGGCTCACCGAGACCGGCGAGATCGCGCTCGACGAGGTCCGCCTCAGCGACCAGGACCTGCGCGACGTCGACAAGATCTTCATCGTCGCCTGCGGCACCGCGTACCACTCGGGCCTGGTCGCCAAGTACGCCATCGAGCACTGGACCCGGATCCCCTGCGAGGTGGAGCTGGCCAGCGAGTTCCGCTACCGCGACCCGGTCCTCGACCGGTCCACGCTGATCGTGGTGATCTCGCAGTCCGGCGAGACCATGGACACCCTGATGGCGCTGCGGCACGCCAAGGAGCAGAAGGCCCGGGTGCTGGCGATCTGCAACACCAACGGCTCCACCATCCCGCGTGAGTCCGACGCGGTCCTCTACACCCACGGCGGGCCGGAGATCGCGGTCGCCTCCACCAAGGCGTTCCTCACCCAGCTGGTCGCCTGCTACCTGATCGGCCTGCACCTGGCCCAGGTCCGCGGGGTCAAGTACGCCGACGAGGTGGCCGCGGTGGTGGCCCAGCTCCAGGAGGTGCCGGGCAAGCTGCGCGAGCTGCTGGACCGGATCGAGCCGGTCCGCGAACTGGCCCGGGAGCTGAAGAGCGAGCCGACCGTGCTCTTCATCGGCCGGCACGTCGGCTACCCGGTGGCGCTGGAGGGTGCGCTCAAGCTCAAGGAGCTGGCGTACATGCACGCCGAGGGCTTCGCGGCGGGCGAGCTGAAGCACGGCCCGATCGCGCTGATCGACAAGGGCACCCCGGTGGTCTGCGTGGTGCCGTCGCCGGCCGGCCGGGGCGTCCTGCACGACAAGGTCGTCTCCAACATCCAGGAGGTGCGGGCGCGCGGCGCCCGCACCATCGTGATCGCCGAGGAGGGCGACGAGGCGGTGGTCCGCTACGCCGACCACCTGATCCGCGTGCCGCGCACCCCGACGCTGCTCGCGCCGCTGCTCACCACCGTGCCGTTGCAGGTGCTGGCGGCCGAGATCGCCGCCGCCCGGGGGCACGACGTGGACCAGCCGCGCAACCTGGCCAAGTCCGTCACCGTCGAGTAGCCACCGCATCGGCACCTCCGGCCCCGGTCCGTCGCGTCGCCGACGACCGGGGCCGGCCCGTCCCGGCACCGGCCCGTCCCGGCACCGGCCCGTCCCGGCACCGGCCCGTCCCGGCACCGGCCCGTCCCGGCACCGGCCCGTCCTGTACCGGCGCGGGCCGAGCGCACCGGAGGAGGCGCCGCCCCAGCGGGCGGCTGCCCTCGGCGCGGCGGTCGGGGCTCACCGGCCCAGGACGATCCGGGCCATGCCGTCCAACGCCGGGTTGTCGGCCGCCCAGTAGCCGGTGTGGCCGTGTCGGCCGCTGGGGAACGTCCGCGCGCCGAAGCCCGGGTCGGTGGGGTCGCGCCCGAACCACAGCTCGTGACCGCCGGCCACCCCGGCCGTCGCGCCGAGCGGCGACGCGCCGAGCAACGCCCGCCGGGCCAGCTCGTCCGGCGGGCGGGCCAGCCGGATCACGTCGTCCGCCGCGGTGCTCGCCCAGACCTGGCCGGCGGGCAGGCCCAGCTCGGCGGCGTGCGCCACGCCGACCCCGGGCGAGCCGACGAAGACCAGCGCGTCGGCGGCCAGCCCGTGTTCCCGCGCGGCGGTGCCCACCACCAGCGAGCCGTAGCTGTGTCCCAGCACGGTCTGCCGGGCCGGTGGCCCCTCGTGGGTCGCCCGCAGCCCCTCCTGGAACCGGTGCAGCGCCGGCCCGGCGTCCCGGGCCTGCCCCGGCCAGACCGCCTCGTGCAGGAAGTCGGGGGCGTCGTAGTCCAGCCACAACACCGCCGCGGTCTCCGCGCCCGGGTCGAGGGCGCCGCAGCGGGCCAGCACCCGGCCCGCCCGGCCCAGCTCGCCCGGGGCGTCGTCGAGGCCGGCGGTCATCCCCGGCACGTACGTCAGCACCCGGCTCGACCGGTCCGGGTTGCCCAGCGCGACCACCGCCCGGCCCTCGCCACCCGGCTCCAGCCCGAGCAGATACGCCCGTGGCGCACCGGGCGCCGCCAGCCGGGCATCGAGCGCGTCCAGCCCGGACAGCGCCGCCCCGACCCGGAGCAGCCCGGCCACCTCGGCCGGCCCGCGCGGCACCCGGCCGAGCAGCCGCGACCGCTCGGTGAGCAGGTCGTCGCGCCAGGCCCCGAGCAGCAGCCGGTTGGCCTGGTCGCGGGCCGCGATCGGCACCCCGTCGAGATGGCCGACCAGCCCCGGTTCGTGCGCCACCAGCCACCGGCGCTGGGCCGGGGTGAGCCCCGCCCACCAGGCACGGACCAGGGCCGGGCCACCACCCGGCGCGGGTCGGCCCGGTGGTGGGGCGTCCACCCAGCCGGTCCCGGCGGCGGCGGACAGCTCGTCCAGCCGCGTCCTGGCCTCGCGGTCGGCCGCCCCGGCGAGGTCGAGGGCGTCGCGGATCGCCGCGGCGACCCGGGCGGCCGCGGGCCCGGCGCGTTCGGTCGCCGGCCGGGCCGGGTCGGCGCGGACCCGGCCGTGCCGGTCGACCAGCACCCCGGAGCCGTCGGCCAGCGCCACGGCGGCGGCCAGCCGGGCCTTCGCCGCGGCCAGTCGGGCGGCGAACTCGGCGAGCGCCTGGTCGGCCTCGATCAGGGCGGGTCGCAGCGTGGTCAGTTCGGCCCGCAACCGGACCAGCCGGGTGTCGGCCGCCCCGGCGGCCCCGCCCGACCAGCCGTCCCGTAACCCGGCGGCGGCACCGTCCAACGCACCGGACCGCCGGTCGGCCAGCCCGGTGAGCCCGGCCCAGGCGGCGCCGGCGGCCCGCCAGGCAGCCGGGTCGGCCGCCCACAGCTGGGCGTAGCCGACGCCGCCGGTGGCCGCCCCCGATCGCCCCGGCGGCTCCGTCCCGCCGGCCGCTCCGGGACGCCCCGGCGGCCTGGTTCCGCCGGCCGCCCCGGGTCGCCCCGCCGGGCGGGTCCCGCCGGCTGGCACCGGCCGCCCGGCGGGCCTGGCGGCACCCGCCGGACGAGCCGTCCTCGGCCCGCTCACCGGGGCAGGGCGGCGAGCCGGGCGGCCGCCCGGTCGTCCGCCGCCTGGTACGCCTCGACCGCCACCGTGACCGCCTCGCCGGTCGCCGCCACCCGCGCGCCGAGCCGGCCGCACCAGCCGTGCACCGCCGATTCCAGCCCGGCCAGCGCGGCACCGGCCGTCCAGCCCGGTGCCGGCACCACCAGACCGGGCACCCCGGCCAGCCCGTGCGCCAGCCGGTAGCCCTCGTCGGCGAGCCGCCCCGCGGCCCGTCGCAACACCTCCGGTCGGACGTTGATCGTCTCGTCGCTCATCCGGCCCCCGCCTCGCCGCTGGAACATCGACGGGCCCGACGCTAGGTGCCGGCGGCAGCGCGTCGCGTGCCCTGTGGACAACGGCCCCTGGCCGCCCGCCGCGGTTGTCCACAGGCGTTGCCGTGGACGACGTCGGCGGCTAATCTGCGGCCCGCCACGCCGGTAGGGTGGGTTCGTGATCGTGGCTGTCGGCATCGACGTCGTGCTGGTCGACCGGTTCGCCCGGGCCCTCGCCCGCACGCCGTTGCTCGCCGACCGGCTCTTCACCGAGGCCGAGCGGTACACCCGCTCGGGCAACCCGCGCTCGCCCGAGTCGCTGGCCGCCCGGTTCGCCGCGAAGGAGGCGGTGGCCAAGGCGCTCGGCGCGCCGGCCGGGCTGAGCTGGCACGACTGCGAGATCGTGCCGGATCCGGACGGCCGCCCCTGGCTCACCGTCTCCGGCACCGTCGCCGCGGCGGCCACCGAGCGCGGGGTCAGCCGCTGGCACCTCTCGCTGTCCCACGACGGCGGGATCGCCTCGGCCATGGTGGTCGCGGAACGGTGATCGGGAGCGTGCCGCGCCGGCACGCGGGACGGAGTGGCATGAGACCGGTGTGGCGGGTCGCGGACGTACGGGCGGCGGAGGCGGGACTGATGGCCACCCTGCCGCCCGGGACGCTGATGCAGCGCGCCGCCGCCGGGCTGGCCCGCCGCTGCGCGTTGCTGCTCGCCGACCGGGGCGGGGTGTACGCGGCCCGGGTGCTGCTGCTGGTCGGCTCCGGGGACAACGGCGGCGACACCCTCTACGCGGGCGCGCGGCTGGCCCGGCGCGGCGCGGCGGTGTCCGCGTTGCTGCTGAACCCGGGCCGGGCGCACGCCGGCGGGCTGGCCGCGTTCCGGGCCGCCGGAGGCCGGCTGGTGGACCGGCCGCCCGCCGTGGTCGACCTGGTGCTGGACGGGATCGTCGGGATCGGCGCCAGCGGAGGGCTCCGGGAGACCGCCGACCAGTTGGCGGCCAGCCTGGTGCGGCACTGCGGACGCGACGGCGACCGGGCCACCGTGGTCGCGGTGGACGTGCCGAGCGGGGTGGCGGTGGACACCGGCCACGTCCCGCTGGCCGCCTCCGGCCGGCCGAACGCGGTCCGCGCCGACGTCACGGTGACCTTCGGCGCGCTGAAGCCGGCCCTGGTGGTCGGCCCGGCCGCTCCGCTCGCCGGTCAGGTGGAGCTGGTCGACATCGGGCTGGCGCCGTGGCTGCGCGGCACCCCGGCGCTGCGGGTCACCGAGTGGTCGGACGTGGTCGACTGGTGGCCCCGGCTGGGCGCGGCGTCGGAGAAGTACAGCCGGGGCGTGGTCGGGGTGGCCACCGGCTCGGCGACGTACCCGGGCGCCGCGGTGCTCTCGGTCGGCGGCGCGCTGGCCGGCCCGACCGGCATGGTCCGCTACGCCGGTGGCGCCCGAGCGGAGGTGCTGCACCAGCACCCCTCGGTGATCGCCACCGGCCGGGTCGCCGACGCCGGCCGGGTGCAGGCCTGGGTCTGCGGCTCCGGGTTGGGCACCGGTGAGGAGGCGGCCGGCGAGCTGCGGGCCGTGCTGGCCGCGCCGGTGCCGGTGGTGCTCGACGCGGACGCGCTCACCCTGCTGGTCGACGGCTCGCTCGCCGACCAGTTGCGCAAGCGGGACGCCCCGATCGTGGTCACCCCGCACGACCGCGAGTTCACCCGGCTCTGCGGGGAGAGCCCGGGCACCGACCGGGTCGCCGCCACGCTGCGACTGGCCGCCTGGATGAACGCGGTGGTGCTGCTCAAGGGGGACCGCACGGTGATCGGCACGCCGGACGGGCAGGCGTACGTCAACCCGACCGGTACCCCGGCGCTGGCCACCGGGGGCACCGGGGACGTGCTGGCCGGGCTGCTCGGCTCGCTGCTCGCGGCCGGAGTGCCGGCGGCCCGGGCGGCCGCGATGGCCGCGTACCTGCACGGGCTGGCCGGCCGGGAAGCGGCCCGGGGTGGCCCGGTGACCGCGCCCGACGTGGCGGACGCGCTACGCCCGGTGCTGGCCCGGCTCGGCTGAGCGGCGGGCTCGGCCGGCCTCGGCCGACGTGATCGGCCCGGAAAGTAGGCTGGGCCCATGTGGCAGGCCGAGATGCGCGTCGACCTCGACGCGATCCGCGAGAACGTGAGCCAGCTCCGCGCCGGCACCGGTGCCGAGCTGATGGCGGTGGTCAAGGCCGACGGGTACGGCCACGGCATGGTCCCGGCCGCGCGGGCGGCGCTCGACGGGGGTGCCGACTGGCTGGGCGTCTGCACCCTGGACGAGGCGCTGGGTCTGCGGGCGGCCGGCATCACCGCCCCGGTGCTGGCCTGGTTGCTCGCCCCGGGGCTCCCGCTGCACCAGGGGGTCACCGCCGGGATCGACCTGGGCGCGGCGAGCCTGCCCCAGCTCGACGAGATGATCGAGGCGAGCCGGCTGGCCGGGCGTCCGGCCCGGCTGCACCTCAAGATCGACACCGGGCTGTCCCGGGGTGGCGCGACGGTCGCCGACTGGCCGGCGCTGCTCGACGCCGCGGCCAAGGCCCAGGCGGACGGCCTGGTCGAGGTGGTCGGGGTGTGGAGCCACTTCGTCTACGCCGACATGCCCGGGCATCCGACCACCGACCGGCAGCTCGCCGTCTTCCACGAGGGGCTGGCCATGGTCGAGCAGGCCGGGCTGCGCCCCCGCTACCGGCACCTGGCCAACTCCGCGGCCACCCTGACCCGGCCGGACACCCACTTCGACCTGGTCCGGCCCGGGCTGGCCGTCTACGGCCTCTCCCCGGTGGCCGGCGAGACCTACGGGCTGCGGCCGGCGATGACCGCCCGCGCCCGGGTGATGCTCACCAAGCGGGTCGCGGCCGGCTCCGGCGTCTCGTACGGCCACACCTACACCACCGAGCGGGAGGCCAACCTGGCAGTGGTGCCGCTCGGCTACGCGGACGGGGTGCCCCGGCACGCCTCCAACAGCGGCCCGGTCCAGCTCGGCGGCAAGCGCCGGACGATCTCCGGTCGGGTCTGCATGGACCAGTTCGTGCTCGACTGCGGTGACGACCCGGTGGCCGCCGGCGACGTGGTCACGCTGTTCGGCAGCGGCGCCGACGGCGAGCCCACCGCCGACGACTGGGCCGAGGCGGTCGGCACCATCAACTACGAGATCGTCACCCGGTTCGGCGGCAGCCGGGTGCCCCGGGTCTACGACGGCGAGCGTCCGTGAGCGCGAGGCGTGAGCCGGGTCTGCGAGCCCCGCAGGCGCGAGCCAGGGTGGTGCCGTGAGCGGTCAGAAACACCGCATCCCGCGCCCGCGTACCGCGACGGGCAAGGTCGCCGGCCTGGTGGGGGCCGCGGTCGGGGTGGCCGCCGCCGGGCTCGCCGCCGGCGTCGCCACCGAGCGCGCGCTGGTCCGCCGGCTCAAGGCCGACCCCGCCGACCGGTACGCCCACGAGGTCTTCGGCGAGCCGCCGTACGACGAGTCGTTCCGGCTGGAGATGCCGGACGGCACCGACATCCACGTCGAGGTGGTCGAGCCGACCCGGCCGGTGGCCGGCAACCCGACGGTGGTGCTGGTACACGGCTTCTGCCTGGACATGGGCACCTTCCACTTCCAGCGCAAGATGCTCGCCGAGCGGGGCGAGCACCGGGTGGTCGCGTACGACCAGCCCGGCCACGGCCGGTCCGGCCGGCTGGAGACCGGCGAGTACGACCTCACCGTGCTCGGCCGCACGCTGCGCGCGGTGATCGACCGGGCCGCCCCGGAGGGGCCACTGGTGCTGGTCGGCCATTCGATGGGCGGGATGACCATCATGGCCTTCGCCGAACTCTTCCCGGAGATGTTCGGTCACCGGGTGGTCGGCACCGTGCTGATGGCCACCTCGGGCGGCCTGCTCGCCGAGACCAAGCTGGTGGCGCCAGCGCTGCTCGGCCGGGTCGGCGCGCCGGTGCTCTACATGGTCGGCAACGTCACCCGCTACGGCGGCAGCGTGATCGACCGGGCCCGCAAGTCCACCACCAACGTCGCCTGGCTGCTCACCCGCCGGTACGGCTTCGGCACCCGGAACCCGAGTCCGGCCCTGGTCTCGTACGTGGAGATGATGAACTCCCGTACCTCGGCGGACACGGTGACCCGCTACCTGCGCACGCTGGCCACCCACTCGCGGTTCCCGGCGCTGGCCGCGCTGGCCGACACGCCGGTGCTGGTGGTGGTGGGCGACAAGGACATGATCACCCCGGTGACCCACTCGGAGGAGATCGTGCGGCGGCTGCCGCACGCCGAGTTCGTCAAGATCAACGACAGTGGGCACGTGGTGATGCTGGAGCACGCCGACGAGGTCAACGCCGCGCTGGCGCGCTTCCTCGAATCGTTGTGAGCATGGAGGAACCGTGACCCACGTGGTCAAGCTGCCCACCGTCACCGACACCCACGAGTTCGGTCGCCGGCTCGCCGGCCTGCTGCGCGCCGGCGACCTGGTGCTGCTCACCGGTCCGCTCGGCGCCGGCAAGACCGCGCTGACCCAGGGCATCGGCGCCGGGCTGGGGGTACGCGGGGACATCACCTCGCCGACCTTCGTGATCGCCCGGGTGCACCAGCCCGACCGGGCCCGGGGTGGCCGGGTGGCGCTGGTGCACGCCGACGCGTACCGGCTGGGCGAGGCGGCCGACCCGCGGGCCGAGATCGACGACCTCGACCTGGACGCCTCGGTGGAGGAGTCGGTGACCGTGGTCGAGTGGGGCGAGGGGATGGTCGAGCAGCTGGTCGACGCCCACCTGCGGGTACGCATCGACCGGCGGGACGACGACACCCGGGTGGTGGAGCTGGAGCCGGTCGGCGGCGACTGGGCACATCGCCTGGCCGGCCTGGGCTGAGCGCTGTCGTACCCGCTGCCTAGAGTTCGGCCGACCGATTCGACCGGCGAAAGGTTGCCGATGCCCGACGACGCCCCCACCCTCGACCTGCTGGCGCTGCTGCCGGCGGACTGGCGGGCCGTGCTCACCCCGCACCTCGACCCGGCCCGCACCGCCGCGCTGGCCGGCTTCGTCGCCCGCGAGTACGCGACCGCGACGGTCTACCCGCCGGTCGAGGACCTCTTCTCCGCCTACCGGCTCTGCCCGCCCGACGGCTGCCGGGTGCTGATCCTCGGGCAGGACCCGTACCACCGGGCCGGGCAGGCGCACGGGCTGAGCTTCAGCGTCCGCGAGGGGGTGACGGTGCCGCCGTCGCTGCGCAACGTCTTCAAGGAGCTGGGGGAGGACCTCGGCGTGCCCAAGCCGCGCAGCGGCAACCTCGACGGCTGGGCCGCCCAGGGCGTGCTGCTGCTCAACTCGGTGCTGACCGTCCGGCAGGGCACGCCGGGCTCGCACGCGAACTCCGGCTGGGAGGAGTTCACCGACGCCACCATCCGGGCCCTGGACGCGCTGGACACCCGGGTGGTCTTCCTGCTCTGGGGCGGCTACGCGCGCAAGAAGGCCGCCCTGGTCACCAACCCCCGGCACGTCGTGCTGGAGGCCGGCCACCCCAGCCCGATGAACCCCCGGGGCTTCCTCGGCAGCCGCCCGTTCAGCGCGGCCAACAAGGCGCTGGCCGACGCCGGCCTGCCCACCATCGACTGGGAGCGCTCGGCCGGCTGACGGCTGGGTAGTCCCGCGGGCTCGGCCGGCTGGGCCCGTTGGCTCGGCCTGTGCCGGGTCAGCGGGTCCGGTCGGTGGCGGCGGGGTGTGCGCGGCTCCGGTAGCGGCGCAGCAGCCCGGCGGCGCCCGGGTCGGCCAGCTCCACGGCGATCAGCGGCACCACCCGGTAGCCGCGTTCGCCGTGCCGCACCTCGACCGTCTCGGGCAGCTCGTCGCACATCACGGCCCGCAGCTCCCCGTACCGGGTCAGCCATCGGTGGGCGCCCGGTTCCTCGGGCTCCACCGGCACCCCGCCGAACTCGCCCCACCGGTCGTGCCACCGCTGTCCGTAGGCGGTCCTCAGCCAGGCGGTGAACCGGGCCGAGTCGCGCCAGCGGACCGCGATCTCCACGGCGTCGACCGGCACCGGCGCACCCTGGAGCGCCGCGGCAGTGGCACCCGCGAGCACGTGCGGCAGGTCGCCGAGGCGGTCCAGGATCCGGTCCAGCCCCAGGTCGCTGACCCGCTCGGCCAGCGGCCGGGCGGCCAGCTCGGCCATCCGGGCATCGAGTTGCGCGTCGAGCGGCTCCACCATGACCGCCAACTGGAGGTCCATTGCCGCGAGCAGCCGCTCCAGCAGCGGCACGCTGGGCGAGCGGTCGCCGCGTTCGATGCGGGCGACTGCCGCCTGGCTGACCCCGACCAGCTCGGCCAGCTCACGCTGGCTGAGTTCGCGCAACTCGCGCTGCTGCCGGACCGTGGTGCCGAGGAGGGTGACCAGACGGGATGACATCCCGGCATGGTGGGCCATTCGAGGAAGAGCCTGATACCTCAGAGTCATCAATATGACTCTCAGGTATCAGGCTCGAAGAGCAACATGGCCGGTCCCGACGACACGCCCACCGCTCAGCCCTGAGCCGAGGTGCGGGCAGAGCCAGATAAAGCCGACGGGCGAGGTGGAGCCGCGGCCAGGTGCGGCGGCGGTGTAGGGCGTGGTCGGGCTGTGCCGAGGGTTGGACGGGCGGGGCGGGCGTGCGTCAGGGGTGGGGGCGGGGCGGCTAGGCTGGCATACCGTGCTCGTACTCGTGGTGGACAGCTCCACGCCCGCGGTGACCGCGGCCCTGATGGAGGTCTCGGCCGACGGCGTCGCGCTCCGCGCGCAGCGGAGCACCGTCGACGCCCGCGCGCACGGCGAACTGCTCGCCCCGCAGGTCGACGCGGTCCTCGCCGACGCCGGCGCCCGTCCGGGTGACCTGGCGGCGATCGTCGCCGGTCTCGGTCCCGGCCCGTTCACCGGGCTGCGCGTGGGGCTGGTCACCGCCGCCACGATGGGCCAGGTGCTCGGCATCCCCACGTACGGCGTCTGCTCGCTGGACGCGATCGGCCACCCGGCGGCCGCCGGGGAGCCGGTGCTGGCCGCCAGCGACGCGCGGCGCAAGGAGATCTACTGGGCGGTCTACGACGGCGCCGGTCAGCGGCTGGTCGGGCCGGAGGTCTCCGCCCCGGCGGTCGCCGCCGAGCAGGCCCGGGGGCTGGCGGTCACCCTGGCGGTCGGCGACGGCGCCCACCGGTACGCCGACGCGCTCGGCCTGCCGCTCCGGGCGGAGCCGCGCTACCCGGATCCCGCGTCGCTGGCCGCCCTGGCCGCCGAGCGGATCCGGGCCGGTGCCCCCGGCGAGCGGCTCACCCCGCTCTACCTGCGCCGCCCGGACGCCGTGGCGGCGACCGCGCGCAAGCCGGTCCTGCCGTGAGCGTGGTCCACCTGGAGCCGTTCCGTTGGTGGCACATCGACGAGGTGCTGCCGATCGAGGCGGACCTGTTCGGCCCCGAGCAGTGGTCGGCGGCGATGTTCTGGAACGAACTGGCCAACGGGCACTTCTACCTGGTGGCCCGCGACGACGACGGCGCGCTGCTCGGCTACGCCGGGCTCACCGCCGTGCTGCCGGACGAGGCCTGGGTGCAGAACATCGCCGTCCGCCGGGACGCCCAGCGTCGCGGCATCGGCCGGCTGCTGCTGGAGGCGCTGCTCGCCGAGGCCGCCCGGCTCGGCGTCCGCAGCACCCTGCTGGAGGTCTCGGCGGACAACGCCCCGGCCCAACGGCTCTACGCCGCGTACGGCTTCGAACCGATCGGGGTACGACGCGGCTACTACCAACCGAGCAACACCGACGCGCTGGTCATGCAGCGCGTCGCGGCGGCGACCGGAGATGGGACCGACCGTGGCTGACGAACCACTGATCCTCGGCATCGAGACTTCCTGCGACGAGACCGGGGTCGGCATCGTGCGCGGGCACACGCTGCTCGCCGACGCGCTCGCCTCCAGCGTCGAGCAGCACGCCCGGTTCGGCGGCGTGGTGCCCGAGGTGGCCAGCCGGGCCCACCTGGAGGCCATCGTGCCGACCATGGACCGGGCGCTGGCCGAGGCCGGGGTGACCCTCGCCGACATCGACGCCATCGCGGTGACCTCCGGTCCGGGTCTGGCCGGCGCCCTGCTGGTCGGGGTGGCCGCGGCCAAGGGGTACGCGCTCGCCGCCGAGAAGCCCGTCTACGGGGTCAACCACCTCGCCGCGCACGTGGCGGTGGACACCCTGGAGCACGGCCCGCTGCCCGAGCCGGCGATCGCCCTGCTGGTCTCCGGCGGCCACTCGTCCCTGCTCCGGGTCGACGACCTGGCCCGCGGCGTCACCCCGCTCGGCGCCACCATCGACGACGCCGCCGGTGAGGCGTTCGACAAGGTCGCCCGCCTGCTCGGGCTGCCGTTCCCCGGCGGCCCGCCGATCGACCGGGAGGCGCGCGCCGGCGACCCGGCGGCGATCGCCTTCCCGCGCGGCCTGACCGCCGCCAAGGACCTCGCCGCCCACCGCTACGACTTTTCCTTCTCCGGCCTGAAGACCGCGGTGGCCCGCTGGGTGGAGGCACGGCAGCGGGCCGGCGAGCCGGTGCCCGTCGCCGACGTCGCCGCCTCCTTCCAGGAGGCGGTCTGCGACGTGCTGACCGCCAAGGCGATCGACGCGTGCCGGACGGACGGCATCGACACGCTGGTGATCGGCGGCGGCGTCGCGGCCAACTCGCGGCTGCGGGCGATGGCCGAGCACCGCGCCGCCAAACACGGCATCCGGGTCCGGGCGCCCCGGCCGAAGCTCTGCACCGACAACGGCGCGATGGTGGCCGCGCTCGGCGCGCACCTGGTCGCGGCGGGCATCGCCCCCAGCCGGCTGGACCTGCCCGCCGACTCGGCCATGCCGCTCACCACGGTCAGCGTGTGACGGGGGCCGACGTGATCGTCCGGATGTGGGAGGCGCGCGCCGAGCCGTACGGGGTGGCCGACCTGATCACCTGGGTCTGCGACACCGCGCTGCCGGAGTTCGACCACGACCCGCTGCACCTGTCCAGCGAGGTGTTCTCCTCCACCGACCACCGGGTGGTGGTCATCTCCAAGTGGCGGGGCAACCCGCGCGCGCTGCCCGATCCGCCTCCCACCCTGCTCGCCCGGCCGCCGCACTCGTGGGACTTCACGCAGGTCGACCGCTGACCGCCGGCCGGTAATTGGTTCGCGGGGCGGGCGGCCCGACGTCTAGCGTCGAGGGGCTATGCGCTCCTTACCGGCCGGTGATCCCGGCGTACCCGACTCGCGGTCGGCGACCCGCTACCTGGTGTGGCTGGCGCTGCGGCACAAGGCCGTGTTCAGCGCCGGCATCGCCCTCGGCGTGCTCTGGATGGTCGCCCAGGCGCTGATGCCCGCCGCCGTCGGCCGGGCCGTGGACGGGCTCACCCGCCGCGACGAGGGCGCCCTGGTCACCTGGGGGCTGGTGCTGCTCGGCCTGGGCGTGCTCCAGGCGGTCGCCGGCATCCTGCGGCACCGGTGCGCGGTGTTCAACTGGCTCGCCGCCGCGTACCGGACGGTGCAGCTGACCGTGCAGACCGCCAACCGGCTCGGCGCCGCCCTGCCCCGCCGGGTGGCCGCCGGCGAGGTGGTGAGCATCGGCACCGCCGACATCAGCCACATCGGCCACGCGATCGACATCACCGCCCGGGGCACCGGCGCGGTGGTCGCCATCGTCACCGTCGCGGTGATCCTGCTCGGCGCCTCGGTGCCGCTCGGCCTGGTCGTGGTGCTCGGCGTACCGCTGCTGATGGCGGTGGTCGGCCTGCTCATCCGGCCGCTGCACCGGCAGCAGCAGGCGTACCGGGACTCCGAGGGGGCGCTGACCACCCGGGCCGGTGACATCGTCTCCGGGCTGCGGGTGCTGCGCGGCGTCGGCGGCGAGCCGGTGCTGTCCGCCCGATACCGGACGCAGTCGCAGGCGCTGCGCGCCGACGGCGTACGGGTGGCCCGGGTCGAGTCGCTGCTGGAGGCGGCGCAGGTGCTGCTCCCCGGCGCCTTCCTGGTGCTGGTCACCTGGCTCGGCGCCCGGTTCGCGCTGCGCGGCGAGATCAGCGCCGGCCAGCTGGTCGCCTTCTACGGCTACACCGCGTTCCTGGTCAGCCCGCTGCGGCAGCTCACCGAGGCGGTGGACAAGCTGACCCGTGGCCACGTGGCCGCCCGGCGGGTGGTCCGGCTGCTCCGGCTCACCCCGGAACTGGCCGAACCGGCGCGGCCGGCGCGCCTGCCCGACGGTCCGGGCGAGCTGGTGGACGTCGAGTCCGGGGTGACGCTGCGCCCCGGCCGGTTCACCGCGCTCGCCGCGACCGCGCCCGAGGAGGCCGCGGCGATCGTGGATCGGCTCGGCCGGTACGTCGACGGGGAGGCGACCCTGCACGGCGTACCGCTGCGGGACCTGCCGCTGGCCGCGGTGCGTGAGCGGATCATGGTGGCCGACAACGACGCGCACCTGTTCACCGGGTCGCTCCGGGCGGAGCTGGACCCGCACGACACGGCCGACGACGCGACGATCGCGGCGGCGCTCGCCGCGGCGAGCGCGACGGACATCGTCGACGCGCTGCCCGACGGGCTGGACAGCGCGGTCGCCGAGCGGGGCCGGGAGTTCTCCGGCGGGCAGCAGCAGCGGTTGCGGCTGGCCCGGGCGCTGGTCGCCGACCCGGAGACGCTGCTGCTGGTCGAGCCGACCAGCGCGGTCGACGCGCACACCGAGGCGCGGATCGCGGACCGGCTCGCCGTCGCCCGCGCCGGCCGGACCACCCTGGTCTGCACCACCAGCCCGCTGGTGCTCGGCCGGGCCGAACATGTGATCTTCGTGGAGGACGGCAAGGCGGTGGCCGAGGGGACGCACGCCGAGCTGCTCGACGGCGAACCGCGCTACCGCGCCACGGTGAGCCGGGAGGAGGGCTGATGGGCACCGCACTGCCGGTCGCCGACGCGGCGCAGGTGCGGCGGTACGCGCGCGGCCTGGTCCGCCGGCACCCGCGCGCGCTCGCCGCGGCGCTGGCCCTGCACGCGCTGGCCGCCGCGGCCGGCCTGGTCGCGCCGCGGCTGCTCGGCGACCTGGTCGAGGGGATCTCCCGGGGCACCACCGGCACCACGGTGGACCGGATCGCCCTGCTCATCGCCGGGTTCGTGGTGGTGCAGTCGGTGCTGGTGCGCTTCGCCCACCTGGCCTCGGCCCGGCTCGGCGAGCGGGTGCTGGCCGAGCTGCGCGAGGAGTTCGTCGACCGGATGCTGGCCCTGCCGCTGGCCACCGTCGAGCGGGCCGGCACCGGCGACCTGCTCACCCGTACCTCCCGGGACGTCTCGGCGTTGTCCCGCACGGTCCGCTTCGCGGTGCCGGAGACGCTCATCGCGATCGTCACCGCCGGCTTCATCATCGGCGCGCTGGTGCTGGTCGGCCCGCTGCTCGCGCTGCCCTGCCTGATCGCGGTGCCGGTGCTCTGGGCCGGCACCCGCTGGTACCTGCGCCGCGCGCCGCAGGGCTACCTGCGGGAGAACGCCGCCTACTCCGACATCACCGACGGGATCAGTGAGACCGTCGAGGGGTCGCGGACCACCGAGGCGCTGCGGCAGCAGGCGCGCCGCCGGGCCCGCATCGACGCCGACATCCGCCGGTCGTACGCGGCCGAGCGGTACACCCTCTGGCTGCGCACCATCTTCTTTCCGGTCGCCGAGATCGGGTACGTGGTGCCGGTGGCCGCCACCCTGCTCATCGGTGGCTGGTTCTACCTGGAGGGCTGGGTCAGCCTCGGGCAGGTCACCGCCGCCACCCTCTACGTGCAGCAGCTCGTGGACCCGGTCGACCGGCTGCTCTCCTGGCTGGACGAATTCCAGGTCGGCGGCGCCTCGATGGCCCGGCTGCTCGGCGTGGCCGGCGACCCGCCCGCCACCCCGGCCGTCACTCCGGCCGCCGCTCAGGCAGCCCCGGCCGCCGCCGACCGGGCGGGCGACGCGGGGCCGGACGCGGACCGGCGGCTCGCCGCCCGCGACGTCCGGTACGCCTACCGGCCCGGCCGGGACGTGCTGCACGGGGTGACCCTGGTGCCGGAGCCGGGCGAGAAGCTGGCCATGGTGGGCCCGTCGGGCGCCGGCAAGTCCACCCTGGGGCGGCTGCTCGCCGGGGTGCACGCGCCCCGCTCCGGTTCGGTGACGGTGGCCGGCCGGCGGCTGGACGAACTGCCCCTGGACGAGCTGCGCTCGCACGTCGCGCTGGTCACCCAGGAGCACCACGTCTTCATCGGCACGCTCCGGGAGAACGTGGCGATGGTCCGCCCGGGCGCCGACCAGGCGGCCGTGGAGTCGGCGCTGGCCGCCGTGGACGCGCTGGACTGGGCGCGGGCGCTGCCGGACGGGCTGGAGACCGTGGTCGGCTCCGGCGGGCATCCGCTCTCGCCGGCCCAGGCACAGCAGCTGGCGCTGGCCCGGCTGGTGCTGGCCGACCCGCACACCCTGGTGCTCGACGAGGCCACCTCGCTGATCGACCCCCGGGCCGCTCGGCACCTGGAGCGTTCGCTGGCCGCCGTGCTGGCCGGCCGGACGGTGATTGCCATCGCGCACCGGCTCTTCTCGGCGCACGACGCGGACCGGGTGGCGGTGGTCGAGGACGGCCGGATCACCGAGCTCGGCCCGCACGACGAACTGGTCGCGGCCGGTGGCCCGTACGCCGCCCTCTGGCGCTCCTGGCACGGCGACCGGCCCTGACCGGCCCGGACCCCACGCTGTCCGGCCCTGGCCGGGTCTGATCGCACTGGTCCGGCCGGGCCGGACCGGCCCCCGCCAATTCGGACGAACGGCGGTGCGCCGCCGGTCCGCCGTACCACCATGTGTGCGGGGGTGGGGGCGTGGAGGCGCTGGTACTGATCGTGGTGCTGGGCACCACCGTGCTGATCGGCACGACCCTCGGCGGCCGGTACAGCGTGGCGCCGCCGGTGCTGCTGATCACCATGGGCGCGCTGCTCGCGCTGCTGCCCCCGCTGTCCCACGTGGTGCTCGACCCCGAGGTGGTGCTGCTGCTCTTCCTGCCGGCGATCCTCTACCGGGAGAGCATCACCACCAGCCTGCGGGAGATCCGGGCCAACCTGGTGCCGATCACGTTGCTCGCGGTGGGGCTGGTGATCGTGACCATGGTCGCGGTGACGATCTTCGTGGAGCGGTTCGGCATCGAACCGGCGGCGGCCTGGGTGCTCGGCGCGGTGCTCGCGCCGACCGACGCGGCGGCGGTCTCCGGCCTGGCCAAGCGGATGCCACGCCGGATCCTCACCACCCTGCACGCGGAGAGCCTGATCAACGACGGCACCGCGCTGGTGCTCTTCTCGGTCGCCGTGGGCCTGGTCGCCGGCGGCGTCGAGCCGAGCCTGTTCGCGCTGACGGAGCGGTTCCTGGTCGCGTCGGTGGGCGGCGTCGCCGCCGGCATCGTGGTCGGTCTGGTGGTCATCCTGATCCGGAAGCGGCTCGACGACCCGTTGCGCGAAGGCGGGCTGAGCGTGCTCACCCCGTTCGCCGCCTTCTTCCTCGCCGAGGAGATCCACGCCAGCGGCGTCCTGGCGGTGGTGGTGGCGGGGCTGATGCTCGCCTACGCCAGCCCGCGGGTGATCCGGGCCCGCTCCCGGATCATGGCGTTCGACTTCTGGGACCTGTCCACGTTCCTGATCAACGGCAGCCTCTTCATCCTGCTCGGGATGCAGATCCCGCGCGCCCTGCGCAGCCTCACCAGCACCTCCGCCGCACAGGCGCTGACCATCGCGGTGGGGGTGACCGGCGTGGTCATCGCGGTCCGGCTGCTCTACGTCCACATCACCACGGCCCTGATCCAGGCGGTCGACCGGCGCAGCTCCCGGCGGGCCATGCGGGTGCCGTGGCGGGTGCGGACCGCGACCGGGTGGGCCGGCTTCCGCGGTGCCGTCTCGCTGGCGGCCGCCCTCGCGGTTCCGGTGACCACCACCGCCGGCACCCCGGTGCACGAACGTGACCTGATCATCTTCACCACGGTGGTGGTGATCGTGCTGATCATGCTGATCGAGGGCACCACGCTGCCGGCCGTGGTCCGCTGGGCGGGCCTGGTCGGTGACGTCCAGCGGGAGGACGAGGTGCGGCTGGCCCGGCGGCGGGCCACCGAGGCCGGCCTGGCGGCGCTGCCCGAGGTGGCCGCCCGGCTCGGCATCGAGCAGGAGGTCGTCGACCGGATGCGCGGGGAGTACCAGAAGCACCTGGACTCGGTCGCCGCCGAGGAGCGGGGCGAGGAGCCGGAGCAGGCCCGGGAGCTGGACCGGCAGCTGCGCCTCGCCGTCCTCGACCACAAGCGCCGGGAGGTCACCCGGCTGCGCGACACCAACCAGATCGACGACTTCGTGCTGCGCGAGGTGCAGGCCGCGCTGGACATCGAGGAGATCCGCCTGCTCGGGCCGGCCCAGAACGAGTAGCCGGCCGGCGGGTCAGGTGCGGCGGAGCATCCGGTAGGTGGCGATTCCGCCGGTGCCCAGCGCGGCGAGGAAGACCAGCCAGACCACGGTGCTGCTGACGCCCATCTGCGGGCCGGTGTTGGCCGAGGCGGCGGCGAGCAGCCCGTCGTTGCCGGGGGCGGGCAGCGCGGCGGGCGGGAGTTCCGGCCACCGCACCAGGCCGGTGCTCTCCAGCATCTGCATGTGGTGCATGACGAACCGGTTGGCGTCCTCGGCGAGCTTGCGCACGATCGGGTCGCGGGTGCTGGCCCGGATGGCTCCGATCACCGGGAAGATCTTGCCGTGGGCGACCCGCAGCCGGGTGACGAAGATCTGGTCGAAGCGCGCGCCGGTGGCGTTCTGCATCTCCTTCAACCAGCCCTTCTGCTCGTCCGTCGGGTCGGTCGGGATGGTCGCGCCCAGCTTGTTGGCCGCCTCCACGGTCAGCCGGTCCAGCTCCTCGTGCTCGGTGGCGATGGCGGCGCCGATCTCCCGGACCTTGGCCGACTGGCCCTTCTCGGCGGCCATCTGCCCGGCCGGCATCTCCCAGAGCCCGGCCAGCCGGACGCCGTTGAGCAGGGCGGCGTCGGCGGCGTTGAGCTGCTGTCCGGCCGGCGCGGCGACGGCCACACCGGGCAGCACCAGCCCGGCGGCGATCGTGACGAGCAGCACCGCCAACCGACGGGTCCGGTGCACCTGCCGACGGCGGGCGGAACTGAGCGATGCCATGTCTGTGCTGCCTCCTCGGTGCGGGCCGGACGCCTCCGCCGGGCGACCGCATCCCGCCGGCCGCCCGTCCGCCCACTGGTACGGACTGATCGCCCGATCAGTTCATTGCGCCCGGCGGCAGCGGTCAGCGGACGACGGCCAGCACCAGCCCGAGCAGCAGCAGGGTGAGCGCGGCGGCGGCGAAGATCGCCAGCAGTTCCCGCCGGCCGTGCGCGCCGGCCGGGTCGGGGGTGGCCGGCGCGGCCGGCGGCGGCAGGTCCCGGGTGAGCGCGGCGAGGTCGCCGAGCGTACGCGCGGTCCAGACGGCACCGGCCCGGTCGGCGAACTCGTCCAGGGTGAGCCGGCCGGCGGCGGTGTGCCGTTGCAGCTCGGCGACCACCCGGTGCCGGTCGTCGTCGGAGGCGCGCAACTGGACGTCCACGGGGGACAGGCTACGCAGGACAGCGCGCCGGCGGGTCCGCCGGACAGCCGAGTGTTCCCCCCGGGCGGGGTCGCCGCTCAGCCCCCGCGTCGCCGATCACCGCGGGTGGTCGCTGCGGAGTTGCGGGCGGTCAGCGACCCGGCCGGGAGCAGCCGGTCCGCGTCGCCGGTCGGCCCCGGTGCCGCCGGTCAGCCGGCGTCGAGCGGGTCGGCGAGCAGCCGCTCGAAGGCCAGCTCGGCCGCACCGATCAGGGCGGCGTCCTCGCCCAGCTTGGGGGTGCGCAGCCGGACGTGTTCCAGGCAGGCGGCCAGCCCGTTGGAGTTGAGCCGGCTGCGGACCTGGGCCGCCGCGGCGAGGTAGAGGTCGCGCATGGTGCCGCCGAAGATGACCATCTCCGGGTTGAAGATGTTGACCAGGTTGGCCACCCCGAAGCCGAGCCAGTCGCCGGCCTGGCGGACCGCCGACTGGGCCCGGGCGTCGCCCCGGTCGGCGGCGTCGAAGACGGCCAGCAGCGCGTCCCGCCCCCGGGCGTCCGAGCGGCCGGCGTGGCGCAGCAACGCGTGCTCGCCGATCTCGGTCTCCCAGCAGCCCCGGGAGCCGCACTCGCAGCGCTCGCAGCGCTCGCCGTCGCGGACCACCTTCATGTGGCCCACCTCGCCGCCGTACCCGCCGTGCCCGGTCACCCGCCGGCCGCCGGCGATGATGCCGGCGCCCACGCCGACGTCCCCGTAGAGGTAGATGACGTTGTCGCAGCCGGAAGCCGCGCCCCGGGCGTGCTCGGCGAAGGCCGCCACGTCGGCCACGTTCCCGACGGTGACCGGCACGTCGCAGCCGAGTTCCGCGCTGAGCGCCGCGCCGATCGGCTCGTCCACCCAGCCGGTGGTCGGGCCCAGCCGGACCAGGCCGTCGGCGCGGCGCACCATGCCGCAGACGGCGACCCCGGCGCCGACGCAGATCGACTCGCCCGGCACCGCGTGCTGCATCTCCTTGACCGCCCCGGCGAGCAGCGGCGCGGCCTCCGCGGCGGTCAGGTCGCGGGGCCGGTCCAGCTCCCGGCGGTCGAGCACGGTGCCGCCGAGCCCGACCCGCGCGGCACGCAGCCGGTCCACCTCGATGCTGTACGCGTACGCGTAGACCCGCGCCGACTCGGGCCGGACGACCAGCGACGGTCGTCCGGCCCGGCCGGTCTCCTTCGGCGTCCCCTCGCTGACCAGCCCGGCGCCGGCCAGGTCGGCGGTCAGCGCACCGATGGTGCTGCGGTTCAACCCCAGCGCGGTGGTCAGTTCCGCGCGGGTGGTCGCCCCGTGGACGTGCACGTAGCGCAGCAGCGCACCGAGGTTCTGCCGGCGGATCTCGTCCTGGCTCGGCCCTGCGCGCATTACTGTCGCCACGTCGGTACCGCGGGGGTCAGCGGGTGCCGGTCGCCGCGGAACGGCGCCGGGAGAAGGCGTCCACGCTCGCCGCGAGCAGCAGCACCACGCCGGTGACCACGTACTTCACGCCCGAGCTGTACCCCATCAGACCCATCCCGTTGTCGATCACCGCGACCACCGCGCCACCGAGTACGGCGTCCAGCACCCGGCCCTTGCCGCCGAAGAGGCTGGTGCCGCCGATAACCGCGGCGCCCACGGCGTAGAGCAGTACGTTACTGCCACCGGTGTTGGGGTCCACCGAGTTGGCCCGGCTGGCCGCCACGATGCCGCCGACGGCCGCCATCGAGGAGCAGATCATGAAGACCGAGATGCGGATCCGGTCCACGTTGATGCCGGCCCGGCGCGCCGCCTCCTTGTTGCCGCCGACCGCGTAGACGTGCCGGCCGTAGCTGGTGCGCTGGAGCACGAAGGTCCAGAGGACCAGCAGCAGCGCGATGATCGGCACGACGATCGGCACACCCTTGAGCGAGCTGATCAGGACGTTGCGGCTGCGCTCCAGGTTGAGGATGAAGACCGCGACGCCGAGGATCACCGCGAGGCCGCCGATCCGGACGAACACCACGGCGAGTGGGTCGGTGACCAGCCCCCGGTTGGCGCGGTTGCGGTGCCGCAGCAGTTGCACCGCGGCGAAGCCGGCGACCGCGACGGCGGCCAGCAGCCAGCCGAGGACGGGGGGCAGGTTGCGGTTGGCGATGGCCACCAGCACGTCGTCCCGCACCGAGATGTTGGTGCCCTCCTCCATGAGCATCAGCACGACGCCCTGGAAGGCGAGGAACCCGGCGAGGGTCACCACGAAGGACGGGATCCCGATCTTGGCGACCAGGAAGCCCAGCGTCGTGCCGATCACCACGCCGGTGGCCAGGGCCGCGACCACCGCGACGTACCAGGGGTAGCCGAGCACGGTGACCACATTGGCCAGCACGGCGGCGCAGACGCCGCTGGCGAAGCCGGCGGAGAGGTCGATCTCGCCGAGCAGCAGGACGAAGACCAGCCCCATGGCGATCAGGGTGACCGCCGCGCCCTGGGTGAACAGGTTGGCGAAGTTGCCGGCGGTGAGGAACGACGGCCGCATGATCGAGAAGACAGTGCAGAGCACGATCAGGCCGAGCACGGCCGGCAGCGCGCCGATGTCGCCACCGCGTACCCGGCCGACGTAGTTGCGTACGTGGCTGCCGAGGGTGGGCGTCGGTGTGACCGCCGCCGGGCCTTCCTTCTGCACGACCGTGGTGGTCACTGGACGCCTCCTGTGGTGGTCTGGGTCGGCTCGGCGCCGTGGCCGTTGCTGGCCGCCTCGGCGGCGAGGCCGAGCCCGCCGGAGCGGCCGGCGGTGATCAGCTCCACCACCTGGGCGTGGGTGATGTCGGTGGTCTTCACCTGGGCGACCATCTGGCCGAGGTAGAGCGCGGCGATCCGGTCGGAGACGGCGAAGACGTCGTTCATGTTGTGCGAGATGAGCACGACCGCGAGGCCGTTGTCGGCCAGCCGGCGGACCAGCTCGAGCACCTGCGCGGTCTGCGCGACGCCGAGCGCGGCGGTCGGCTCGTCGAGGATGACCAGCTTGCTGTTCCAGAGCACCGCCTTGGCGATGGCCACCGTCTGGCGCTGGCCGCCGGAGAGGCTGGAGACGTGCTGCCGCAACGACTTCACGGTGCGGACGGAGAGCCCGGCCAGCGTCTCCGCGGCGAGCTGCTCCATGGTCGGCTCGTCCAGGACGATGCCGCTGCGCTTCTCCCGGCCGAGGAACATGTTCTGCACGATGTCGAGGTTGTCGCAGAGCGCGAGGTCCTGGTAGACGACCTCGATACCGAGCGCGGCGGCGTCCCGGGGACTGTTGATGGTCACCGGCCGGCCGTCGAAGAGGAACTCGCCGGCGTCGGTCTGGTAGATGCCGCTGATGCACTTGACCAGGGTCGACTTGCCGGCGCCGTTGTCGCCGACCAGCGCGGTCACCTCGCCGGGATGGGCGGCGAAGGCGACGTCACGCAGGACCTGGACGGGACCGAAGCTCTTGTCGATCCCGCGTAGCTCCAGCAGTGGTGTTGCGGACACGGGGTGTCTCCTTCGGATGGAGGGGAGATCTCGGAGCCCGTCCGGCGAGTGCCGCCCGGCACGGGGGAGTCCCGTGCCGGGCGGCTCGCCTCGGCGGGTACGACGTGGAGCGTCGGTCAGCTGATGCCGGCGTCGGCGCAGAGCTTGGCGTAGTCGGCCGTGCAGACCTCGTCCTTGGTGACGAAGCCGTCGGCGATCACGTCCTTGACGTTCTCCTTGTAGATCAGCTTCGGGGTGAGCAGCACGGACGCGACGTCACGGCCGCCCTCCGGGTCCTTGACGGTCTGCCCGGTCTCCTTCTTCTCACCCTTGGCGAGCGCGATGGCCAGGTCGGAGGCGGCCTTCGCCTCCTCCTTGATCGCCTTGTAGACGGTCATGCACTGGTCGCCGGCGAGGATGTTCTGCAGGCCCTGCGGGGTGGCGTCCTGGCCGGTGACCGGGACCTTCCCGTTGAGCTTGTTCTTCTTCAGCACCGAGATGGCCGCGTTGCCCAGCCCGTCGTTGGCGGCGAGCACACCGTCGATCTTGCCGCCGGTCTGGGTCAGCATCTGCTCGAAGATCGTCGCGGCCTGGGCGTTGTCCCAGTCCGGCACGGACTGGTCCGGGCCCTTGGTGTACTCCTTGGAGTCGAACTTCGGCTTGAGGATCGAGTCGTACCCGTTCTTGAACAGGGTGGCGTTGTTGTCGGTCGGCGAGCCGTTGAGGTAGGCCACGACCGGGTTCTTGGCGCCCTTGTCGGTCAGGCACTTGGCCAGACCCTCGCCCTGGAGCTTGCCGACCGCCTCGTTGTCGAAGCTGACGTAGTACTCGGCGGAGCCGCCGAGGGTGAGCCGGTCGTAGTCGATGGTGGCGACGCCCTGCGACTTGGCCTTGTCCAGGACGGCCTTGCCGGTGCCGGAGTCCAGGTTGACGATCATCAGGGCGGTGACGCCGTTGGTGATCATCTGGTCGGCGATGGTCTGGAAGGCGGTCTTGTCGCCCTGGGCGTTCTGGATGTCGTACTGGACGCCGGCGGCCTTGAACGCCTCTTCCAGGAACTTGCGGTCGGCGCCCTCCCAGCGGGCGGAGGACTTGCTGTCCGGGAGGATGACGCCGATCTTCGGGGTCTTGGCGCTGCCGGCCTGGTCACCGCTGCCGGATTCGTCGCCACAGGCGGCCACGCTGCCGACGGTCAGGAGGCCCACGGCGGCGAAGGTGAGGAAGCCCTTGCGCATGTGCAGGGTCCTTTCGAGGTGGGGGTAGGTGTTGTTTTGTTGTGCCCGGCAACGTATTCCGCTCGCCGACCCGACCACAAGGGTGCCGAGGTCATGAGTTTGTTGGCAGCGGTAACAATTCAGCAACGTCCCCGACACCCTCAAGAAAGCGCTCCCACCCCTGCCGCCGTCACACCGACGTGTTGATCAAGGGGTTCGCGTCATACGCTGCGCGATTTCCGCCCCAAACCCCTTGATCAACCCGTCGGGGGGTGCGGGGTCAGGGGCTGGTGGAGAGGGGGGCGAGGTGGGCGGTGGTGAGGGTGATCAGGTCGGCCGGGGCGAGTTGGAGTTGGAGGCCGCGCCGGCCGGCCGAGACGTAGATCGTCGGGAAGTCCAGCGCCGACGAGTCGAGCACGGTGGGCAGCCGCTTGCGCTGGCCCAGCGGGCTGATCCCGCCCCGGACGTAGCCGGTCACCCGCTCGGCCACCGTACGGTCGGCCAGCGCCGCCCGCTTGCCACCGACCGCCGCGGCGAGCGCCTTGAGGTCCAGCTCGCCGGTGACCGGCACGACCGCCACCGTGAGCGCCCCGTCGACCTCGGTGACCAGCGACTTGAACACCCGCTCCGGCGGCACGCCCAGCGCCTCGGCGACCAGCCCGCCGTAGTTCGGCGCGTCCGGGGAGACGTCGTACGGATGGGTGCTGTGCGTGATCTTCCGCTTCGCCAGCAGCGCCGTCGCCGGTGTTCCCTGTCCCGCCATGCCCGACAAGCTAGCGGCGCCCCGCCCGCCAGGCCATCCGATACCCGCGCCCTGGGACGGGCCGACCGCCGGGCGGCGAGCGGCGGGGTGGTCAGGGGGCCGGCACGGGTTGGCAGATCAGCGTGGTGGGGGCACCGGCCACCCGGGTGAGCACCAGGCTGGCGGCGTTGTCCCCGGCCAGCTTCAGGTCGCGGCGCAGCCGCTCCGGCTCCAGCGCCGAGCCGCGCTTGAGGATCTCCACCCGGCCCACCCGCCGCTCCCGGAGCAGGGCCCGCAGCCGCTTGAGCGAGAACGGCAGCACGTCGGTGACCGCCAGGCAGCGGGCGTACGGGGTGGCGGCCGGCGCATCGGCGTAGAGGTAGGCGATGTCGGGGTCGGCGAGCGTGGCGTCGAGGGTGTCGGCCAGCTCGGCGACCAGGTGGGCGCGGACCACCGCCGGGTCCGGGTCGTACAGGTGGCGGCGCACCGGCCCGACCGCCGCCTGCCGGTCGCCGGCGCCGGTCAGCACGTGTGCCGTCGCGCCGCGCAGCACGGTGGCCCGGCGGGGGACCTCGGCCAGCCGGCCGCACCACAGGGTCGCCTCGACCAGGTCACCGTCCACGCTGACCCACTCCGCCTCGGCGCCTGGCGGGATCAGCGCGTGGTCCAGCCCGGGCGCCACCTTCACCACGGTGTACGGCACCCGCTCGGCGAGCCCGAGCACGAAGTCCCACGGCGGCGAGTAGGCGCTCGGGTCGAACACCCGCCGCCCGGTGCCGGCCTTGCGCCGCGCCGGATCGCAGAAGACCGCGTCGACCCGGTCGACGTCGAAGGCGGTGGCGTCACCGCACTCGACGGTGAACAGCTCGGCCACGCCGGCCGCCTCGGCGTTCGCCGCGGCCATCGCGGCGGTCACCGGGTCGGCCTCCACGCCGTACACCCGGATGCCGGCGCGGGCGGCGGCGAGCGCGTCGGCGCCGAGGCCGCAGCCCAGGTCGGCCAGGGTGCGCACCCCGGCGGCGCGCAACCGCTCGGCCCGCCGGTCGGCGACCACCTGGCGGGTGGCCTGCTCCAGCCCCGGGCGGGTGAGGAACATGCCGGCGGCCGCCGGCCCGAACTTGCCGGCCGCCCGGCGGCGCAGCTCGACCTGGGTCAGCGCGGCGGCGGCCAGCCCGGCCGGAACGCCGGCCGAGCGGAGCGCCGACGCCGCGGCCAGCGGGTCGCCGCCGGCCACCTCGGCCGCCGCGGCGAGCGCGGCCGACCCCTCGGCGGTACGCAGGGCGGCGAGCTGGTCCAGATCCACCCGGCCATTGTCCCGGCCCCGTTCCGCCTCCTGCGCACGCCGTCAGGTCGGCGCGGTCACGGGCTCCCGCTGGGTTGATCCACTCCATGTGCGGGACATGGCGGCATCCCGAGCCTACGGACACCGCGATATGCCGGACACGGTGTGGATCACCGGGGCCGCCCTCGGCGTGGGAGGCGCGTTCGCGTCGTCGAGCGGGTGGTCAGTGACGGGTCGGGGTGGCGGTGACGAAGGCCCGCCAGCTCGCCGGGGCGAAGGTGAGCACCGGGCCGGTCGGGTCCTTGCTGTCCCGGACGGCGACCACGCCGGGCAGGTTGTCGGCGACCTCGACGCACGCGCCGCCGTTGTTGGTGCTGCGGGAGGACTTGCGCCAGGCGGCGCGGGTCAGGTCCATGTCTTGGCCACTTCCTCGATCAGCCGGGCGGACTGCCGGCAAGGCAGTGCCTCACCCGTCACAGTCTCCCAGCGTCGTTCGAGGGCGGCAACGTCGTTAGGGCTGTCCACGGTCAGGCCCCGGAGCTGGTTGTCCAGGTGAATCAGCTCGGCGCCGTTGGCGAGCCTGGCCAGGATGAACGAGCCGCCGAGCCCGGTGTGCCAGGGAGAGTCCGCCGGCACGACGCGGATCTGCACGTTCGGTTCAGCGCCAACGGCCAGCAGATGTGCCAACTGATCGCGCATGGTGGCCCGGTCGCCGACCTGCCGGCGCAGCGCCTGCTCGTCCAGCACGGCGACGAACTGCGGCCGTAGGTCGCCGGCCAGCACGGCCTGTCGGGCGAGCCGGGCCACCACCCGCGCCTCGACCTCTTCGGCGATCAGCTCACCACCCACACCGAGCATCGCCCGCGCGTAGCCCTCGGTCTGCAGCAGGCCGGGGACGGCGCTCGCTTCACACCAGCGCAGCGCTATCGCCTCCCGCTCGACCTCCTCCCACGGGCGGAACCAGTCCGGCGCGGCGTGGAGCCGGATCAGCTCCAGCATGGCGACGAAGAGGCCGCCGGTGTCGAGCACCGCGTCGACCCGGGCCAGATAGTCCCGCTGGACCGGCCGCTCGCCGATCTCGACGGCGCTCACCTGTGACGACGAGTAGTTGATCAGCTTGCCCAGCTCCTCCTGGCTGAGCCCGCGCGCCTGGCGGGCCCGGCGAAGCTGATCTCGCAGGAATGTCAGTGTCGGTACCCGGGACATCGGTCGCTACCTCCCCTCGGCATCGTGCCGGCACCGGAGAGTAGGGGGTCGATCACGCTGCGGCGAGGCGTTGCCGGCGTGTCGCGGTATCCCGTGGCGGAACAGTGGCAGAAGGTTGGCGGGACAGTGGCGACACGAGGTCTGGAGCGTTGGCACTCTCCTTGACGGAGTGCTAGCCGAGGAATAACCTGCGATTAGCACTCTCACCCTGAGGGTGCCAGCTTCCGGGCCGCGCGGTCCGGGCGCTGAACGCCAGGCGGACCGGCACCCGCGACGACGGCCCCGCCCGGTGGCATGTGGCAGATTGACGCTGGTCGGCCCGCCGACCGGTAACGAAACCAGTACCCCAGGAGGGTATGCCCGTGACTACCGCGACCAAGGTTGCGATCAAGCCGCTCGAGGACCGGATCGTGGTCCAGGCGAACGAGGCTGAGACCACCACGGCGTCGGGCATCGTGATCCCCGACACCGCCAAGGAGAAGCCGCAGGAGGGCACCGTCCTCGCTGTCGGCCCGGGCCGGATCGACGACAAGGGCAACCGCGTGCCGATCGACGTCAAGGTCGGCGACACCGTCCTCTACTCGAAGTACGGCGGCACCGAGGTCAAGTACGCCGGCGAGGAGTACCTGGTGCTCTCCGCCCGCGACGTCCTCGCGGTCATCGAGAAGTAAGCAACCGATCAGTGTCGTTGCCCCGGTCCGGCTCGCCGGGCCGGGGCAACGTCGCTTCGAAGGGACATCCATGGCGAAGATCCTGAGCTTTTCGGACGACGCCCGGCACCTGCTCGAGCACGGTGTCAACGCCCTCGCGGACGCGGTCAAGGTCACCCTCGGCCCGCGCGGGCGCAACGTCGTCCTGGACAAGAAGTTCGGTGCGCCCACGATCACCAACGATGGTGTGACCATCGCCAAGGAGATCGAGCTCACCAACCCGTACGAGAACCTCGGCGCGCAGCTGGTCAAGGAGGTGGCGACCAAGACCAACGACGTCGCCGGCGACGGGACCACCACCGCGACCGTGCTGGCCCAGGCGATGGTCCGCGAGGGCCTGCGCAACGTCGCGGCCGGCGCCAACCCGACCGGCCTGAAGCGGGGCATCGACGCGGCGGCCAACAAGGTCTCCGAGGCGCTGCTGGCCCGGGCGGTCGAGGTGTCCGACAAGAAGGCGGTCGCGCACGTCGCGACGGTCTCCGCGCAGGACGCCGCCATCGGCGACCTGATCGCCGAGGCGATGGAGAAGGTCGGCCGCGACGGCGTCATCACCGTCGAGGAAGGCTCCACCCTGCACACCGAGCTGGACGTGACCGAGGGTCTCCAGTTCGACAAGGGCTTCATCTCGCCGAACTTCGTCACCGACGTGGAGGCGCAGGAGGCGGTCCTGGAGGACCCGTACATCCTGATCACCACGCAGAAGATCTCGGCGATCGAGGAGCTGCTGCCGCTGCTGGAGAAGGTTCTCCAGAACAGCAAGCCGCTGCTGATCATCGCCGAGGACGTCGAGGGCCAGGCGCTGTCCACCCTGGTGGTCAACGCGATCCGCAAGACCGTCAAGGTCTGCGCGGTCAAGGCTCCCGGCTTCGGCGACCGCCGCAAGGCGATGCTGCAGGACATGGCGATCCTGACCGGCGCCGAGCTGGTCGCCCCGGAGCTGGGCTACAAGCTCGACCAGGTCGGCCTGGAGGTGCTGGGCACCGCCCGCCGCGTGGTGGTGGACAAGGAGAACACCACCATCGTCGACGGCGGCGGCCAGGCCAGCGAGGTTGCCGACCGGGTGGCCCAGATCCGCAAGGAGATCGAGGCCTCGGACTCCGAGTGGGACCGGGAGAAGCTCGCCGAGCGGCTGGCCAAGCTCTCCGGCGGCATCGCCGTCATCAAGGTGGGCGCGGCGACCGAGGTCGAGATGAAGGAGCGCAAGCACCGCATCGAGGACGCCATCGCGGCGACCAAGGCCGCGGTCGAGGAGGGCACCGTCCCCGGCGGTGGCGCCGCGCTGGCGCAGATCCTGCCGGCGCTCGACGACGACCTGGGCTTCACCGGTGACGAGAAGGTCGGTGTCTCGATCGTGCGCAAGGCGCTGGTCGAGCCGCTGCGCTGGATCGCCCAGAACGCCGGCCACGACGGCTACGTCGTGGTGCAGAAGGTGGTCGGCAAGGAGTGGGGCCACGGCCTCGACGCGGCCACCGGCGAGTACGTCGACCTGGCGAAGTCCGGCATCGTCGACCCGGTGAAGGTGACCCGCAACGCGGTCAGCAACGCCGCCTCGATCGCCGGCCTGCTGCTCACCACGGAGAGCCTCGTGGTGGAGAAGCCGGCCGAGCCGGAGCCGGCCGCCGCCGGGCACGGGCACTCGCACGGCCACGGCCACAGCCACCAGCACGGCCCGGGCTTCTGACCCGGTAGCACCACCGGTCCGGGGCACACCGTCACGCCGACGGTGTGCCCCGGCCGGGTTTCCGGCCCCGCGCTCCCGCCTCCGGACCCCGGCGAGCGCCTGGGTCTCCACGTGGGTCTCCGGGCCCCGAGGCCATCGCGCCCCCGGGCCGCGGCGGGGTCGTGTCTCCGGGTCGAGGCAGTGTGGGCGGGCGGTGGCGGTGCGGGCGGGCCGCCGCTCCGAGGCGGGATTACGGAACGCTGACGTGGCTACCGACCGGGCCGGCCGATCGGAAAGACTGGCCCGATGAGCACCACGACACGCCGGTACGCCGCGCTGGCCGGGTTCACCGCCGCCGCGGTGGCGATCGGCTCCGCCGAACTGGTGGCGGTGCTGACCGGCCCCCGCTCGGCCCCGCTGGTCGCCGTCGGCGGACTGGTCGTCGACACCGTTCCGGAGCCGCTCAAGCAGCTCGGCATCGCGCTCTTCGGCACGTACGACAAGGTCGCTCTGCTGATCGGGACGGCGCTGCTGCTCGGCGCGGCGGCCGCGCTGCTCGGGGTGGTGGCCGTCCGCCGGTTGGCCGTCGCCCTGGCCGGCATCGCGGCCTTCGGGGCGCTCGGGGTGACCGCCGCGCTGACCCGGGCCGGCGCGGACCTCGCCGACGCCCTGCCCGCGCTGCTCGGTGCCGGGGCGGGGACGCTGGTGCTCTGGCTCTTCGTGGCCGGCCCGCTGGAACTCGACCCGTGGCCCTGGTCACCGCCCGAGCCCCTGCCCTCCGCCGCGCGGCCGGCCGGCCCGGGGATCGGGGCAACGAGGGCCGGGCCGGCCGCCGACGGGCCCGAGGGCCGGCCTGCGGTGGTGGCTCCGCGAGCGGCTGCCGGGCCGGCGGGGGACGAAGCGCGGGGCCAGCCGGCGGCAGCGGCCGGGGGACGGTCGGCCCAGGCCAGGGCGGCGGACCCGAGGCCGGCTGGGTGGGAGCCGCTGGAGCGCACCGATCCGGAGTCGCGGCGGCGGTTCCTCACCGGGGCCGGGGTGTTGCTCGGCGCGGCCACCGTGGCCGGTCTGGGCGGGCGGTGGCTGGCCGGGCGGCGGGGCGTCTCGGCGGCCCGGGCGGCGGTGCGGCTGCCCGCGCCGGTCTCCGCCGCGCCGCCGGTGCCCGCCGGGGCCGACCTGTCGCTGACCCAGCTCGCCCCCTACGTCACCCCGAACTTCGGCTTCTACCGGATCGACACGGCGCTGGTGGTGCCGCAGGTCGACCCGGAGACCTGGCGGCTGCGCATCCACGGCCGGGTCCGCCGGCCGCTCACCCTCAGCTTCGCCGACCTGCTGGCCCGGCCGCTGGTCGAGCGGTATGTGACGCTGGCCTGCGTGTCCAACGAGGTCGGCGGCGACCTGATCGGCAACGCCCGCTGGTTGGGCGTGCCGCTGAAGGAACTGCTCGACGAGGTGGAGCCCGAGGAGGGCGCCGACCAGGTGGTCGGGCGGTCGGTGGACGGCTGGACCTGCGGCACCCCCACGGCGGTGCTGCGCGACGGGCGGGACGCCCTGCTGGCGGTGGGGATGAACGGTGAGCCGCTGCCGGTCGAGCACGGCTTTCCGGTACGGATGGTGGTGCCCGGTCTGTACGGCTACGTGTCGGCCTGCAAGTGGGTCACCGAGCTGGAGCTGACCAGCTTCGCCGACTTCGACGCGTACTGGGTGCCGCGTGGCTGGTCGGCGCAGGGGCCGGTGAAGACCCAGTCGCGGATCGACCGGCCCCGGGCGCGCAACCGGCTCACGGCCGGCCCGATCACCGTGGCCGGGGTGGCCTGGGCCCAGCACCGGGGCATCCGCCGGGTTGAGGTACGCGTCGACGAGGGCCCCTGGCAGGAGGCGGAACTGGCCGCCACCGTCTCGGCGGACACCTGGGTGCAGTGGTCGTGGCGGTGGGACGCCACGCCGGGCGAGCACACCCTCCAGGTTCGCGCAACCGACGCCACCGGCGAAACCCAGACCGACCACCGCCAGGACGTCGCCCCCGACGGCGCCACCGGCTGGCACACCGTCCCCCTAACCATCCACTAACCCCCACCCCGCCCCGCCCCGCCCCCGCGCCGAGCCCGGTTGATCATGAGGTTAGCGGCGCGAATGGAGATCATCGCCGCCGTCAACCTCATGATCAACGTGGGGGGGAGGGGGTGGGGGTGGGGCGACGCCACGCCCTGGGGGCGTGGCGTCGCGTGGTGGGGCTGGGGGGGGGGTGGGTTAGGCGATCTTGCGTTGGGCGGGGACGGCGGACTTGTGCGGCCGGCCCAGGCGGGCCTCCAGCCGGGCTACGTCGACCCGGGTCTGCCGGCGGTCGGCCAGGTCCTCCCAGCCGATGGCGAGCAGCCGCAGCCGCTCGGACTCGCTGAAGCCGCCCCACACGCCGTACGGCTCGCGGACCGAGAGCGCGTGGGCCGCGCACTCGGCGCGCACCGGGCAGGTGCGGCAGACCGCCTTGGCGCCGGACTCGCGGCGCAGGCGGGAGGAGCCGCGCTCGCCGTCGGGGTGGAAGAACTGGGCGCTGTCGCGACCCCGGCAGGCGCCGAGCCGCTGCCAGTCCCAGAGATCGACGATGGGTCCGGGCAGTCTACGTACGTTCGACATCAGCACCCCTCCTCCCGCGCGGCACCGCGAGATACTCATGGCCGGCAACACCGGGCGGCGGCGCCGCGCAGGCGCACCCTTCCCGGCCTGGACATCCCGGTACCCGAGCTGTTGCCGACTCACACTTCTGTGATCGAAAACTTCCGGCAACTTGCGGCATATGCCCTAACTGTCGGAAAAGTTCGGAGGATTGCCGGGAACCACCTCGGCGGCGCACCCGGTCATGGTCTGCTCATTGGCGGAGAGGAGACCACTGTGCGTACGGTTCTCGTGTGCGTTCGGACACCGCTCGCCGCCCAGCACCTGACCTCGGCGGCGGCCCGGCTCGGGCTGTCCGCGGTCGTCCGGACCGCTGTCTCCGACCCCGAGGTGATGCTGCGCCTGGCCGAGCGGCCGGCCGACGTGGTGCTCGCCGACACGGCGCTCACCCGGCCGGACAGCGCCGGCTTCGTCCGCCGGGTGCTCGCCCGCGCGCCGCAGGCCGCCGTCGTGCTGCTCGGGACGGAGGAGTCCGAGGCGGCCGCCGCCACCATCAGCGCCGGCGCCCGGGGCCTGATCCAGGGCGCCGACCACGACCTGACCAGCGCGGTGGCCAAGGCGCTGCTGCTGCTCTCCGCGCCCGGCCGCGCGGCCCGGCACCGGATCACCGACCCGGCCCGGGACACCGCCGCGGTCGGCGGCCCGGGTCGCCCGGCGCAGGGCGGCCGGCCCTCGGGCGAGGCGAACCCGCCCTGGCCGGCCGGGTCCGCCGAAGCGGCCGGCGGCGCCCCGGCGGTGGTGCCGGTGCAGCGCGGTGACGACCCGGCCGAGCCGGCCGCCGGTGAGCCCGAGGAGGCCGCGCCGGAGGCGCGCCGCGGCACGCCGGGCAGCCGGCCGAGCCGACCGCCGGTCGGACTGACCGAGCGCGAACTCCAGGTGCTGCTGGGCATGGCGGAGGGCAAGAGCAACGCGGAGATCGGTCGCGAGCTGTTCGTCTCGGAGGACACCGTCAAGACGCACGCCCGCCGGCTCTTCCGCAAGCTCGGCGCCCGGGACCGGGCGCACGCGGTGGCCGCCGGCTTCCGCGCCGGCCTGGTGGCCTGATCCACAGCACCGCCCCGAGCGGCGTCGTCCGCGGTCTTCCGGGCCGGTTCCCCTCCGGAACGGCCGTGACCGCCCGGGGCGTCGCGGGCCAGGGTCAGTCGGCGGAGCTGGGCTCGTCCTCGGTGCCCTCGGTCAGGGTGTCGTGCACCCCGTCGGCGTAGCCGCGGGCGTAGTCCCAGGTGACGTAGTGGTCCGGATCCGGGTCGTAGGCCGGCTCGTGCACCCGGGGGCGGCCGGAGTTGAGCAGGTGGCGCAGGTTGCCGCGGAGCAGGTCCCAGTCGAAGTAGTGCGGCTCCCGGCAGTCCTCACACTCGATCACCAGCCCGCGGATCCCGATCGGGGCCAGCAGCGCCTGGTAGATCTCCAGGTCGGCGAGATCCTCCAGCACGTCCTGCCGCTCGCCCTCGGTCAGCGGGTCGAGCGGCGCGTCGTCCCCCGGATCGTGCAGGCCCGCTGCCGGATCGGCCGGGTCGCCGTTGAACGGGTCGATGGGCTCGTCGTGCACACCATCACCGTAGACCTACCGCAGCGGCGACGCCCGCCCCCCGGCCGGCGGCGTCCGCGCCCGCCGCCAGCAGGTCCGGCCCAGGTCACTGGGTACGATGGGGCGACGCGCCGTCACCCGGCGTACGCCGGTGCCCGTCCGCGCCACCTCGCTGAAGCCCGTCCGAGCAGCTCAGGGGAGCAATCGTGGAAATTTCGCCCAGCACCGACCTGTCGAGCGGCGCCGACCACGGCGAGCTGGCCGGTCACCTGCCGGAGCTGCCCGCCGGCTCCGCCCGGGTGGTGCCGCTCGGGCTGACCTTCGACGACGTGCTGCTGCAGCCGGGCGAGTCGGACGTGGTGCCGAGCCGGGTCAACACCGTGACGAAGCTGACCCGCAACATCAGCCTCTCCATCCCGCTGCTGTCCAGCGCGATGGACACGGTGACCGAGGCGCGGATGGCCATCGCGATGGCCCGTCAGGGCGGCATCGGTGTGCTGCACCGCAACCTGTCGGTGGAGGACCAGGCCCTGCAGGTCGACCTGGTCAAGCGCTCCGAGTCCGGCATGATCACCAACCCGGTCACCGCCAGCCCCGACGACACCCTCCGCGAGGTCGACTCGCTCTGCGGCCGGTACCGGATCTCCGGTGTGCCGGTGGTGGACGGCGAGGGCCAGCTGGTCGGCATCGTGACCAACCGGGACATGCGCTTCGTCACCGACCCGGCCACTCCGGTCCGCGACATCATGACCCGGACGCCGCTGGTCACCGCGCCGGTCGGCGTGAGCAAGGACGAGGCGCTGGCCCTGCTGCGCCAGCACAAGGTCGAGAAGCTGCCGATCGTCGACGGGGCCGGCAAGCTGCGCGGGCTGATCACCGTCAAGGACTTCACCAAGAGCGAGCAGTACCCGAACGCGACCAAGGACGAGGCCGGCCGGCTCCGCGTCGCCGCCGCGATCGGCGTCGGCGAGGACTCGTACAAGCGGGCCCGCGCGCTGGTCGACGCGGGCGTGGACGTGCTGATCGTGGACACCGCGCACGGCCACCAGCGGGCCGTGCTGGACATGGTCCGCCGGCTCAAGAAGGACGTGGGCGTCGACATCGTCGGCGGTAACATCGCCACGTACGCCGGGGCCAGGGCGCTGGTCGAGGCGGGCGCCGACGGGGTCAAGGTCGGGGTCGGCCCGGGTGCGATCTGCACCACCCGGATCGTCGCCGGCGTCGGCGTACCGCAGATCACCGCGATCATGGAGGCGGCCCGGGCCGCGCGTCCGGCCGGCGTGCCGGTGATCGGCGACGGCGGCATCCAGTACTCGGGCGACATCGCCAAGGCGCTCGTCGCCGGCGCCGACACGGTGATGCTCGGCAGCCTGCTGGCCGGCTGCGAGGAGAGCCCCGGCGAGCTGATCTTCGTCAACGGCAAGCAGTTCAAGGCGTACCGGGGGATGGGTTCGCTCGGCGCGATGCAGTCCCGGGGCCAGGCCAAGTCCTACTCGAAGGACCGCTACTTCCAGCAGGACGTGACCAGCGACGAGAAGCTGGTCCCCGAGGGCGTCGAGGGTCAGGTGCCGTACCGGGGGCCGCTGGCCCGGGTGGCCCACCAGTTGGTCGGTGGCCTGCGGCTCGCCATGGGGTACGCCGGCGCGGAGAGCATCCCCGAGCTGCACAGCCGGGGCCAGCTCATCCGGATCACCGCGGCCGGGCTCAAGGAGAGCCACCCGCACGACATCCAGATGACCGTCGAGGCGCCCAACTACCACACCCGCTGAACCCCCACCCCCAACCACCTGGAGTCCCCCATGCGTGACGTGGTCGAGATCGGGCTGGGTAAGACCGCGCAACGCGGCTACCACCTGGACGACATCGCCATCGTGCCGAGCCGCCGGACCCGGGACGTCGACGACGTCTCGACCAACTGGCAGCTCGACGCCTACCAGTTCGGCATCCCCTGCGTCGGGCACCCCTCCGACGCCACCATGAGCCCGGCCTCCGCGGTCCGGCTCGGCCAGCTCGGCGGCCTCGGCGTACTCAACGTCGAAGGGCTGTGGACCCGCTACGAGAACCCGACCAAGGTGCTCGAGGAGCTGGCCGCGCTCGACGAGGACGCCCGCGCCACCAAGCGGCTCCAGGAGGTGTACGCCGAGCCGATCCGCCCCGACCTGATCGCCGAGCGGGTCCGCGAGCTGCGTGCCGGTGGCGGGACGGTGGCCGTCCGGGTCTCCCCGCAGCACACTCTGGCGCTGGCTCCGGTGATCCTGGACGCCGGCGTGGACATCCTGGTCATCCAGGGCACCATCGTCTCCGCCGAGCACGTCTCGACCACCGACGAGCCGCTCAACCTCAAGGAGTTCATCGCCGACCTCGACCTGCCGGTCATCGTCGGCGGCTGCACCGACTACAAGACCGCGCTGCACCTGATGCGGACCGGCGCGGCCGGGGTGATCGTCGGCATCGGCGGCGACGAGTGGTCCACCACCGAGTCGGTGCTCGGCATCCGGGTGCCGATGGCCACCGCCATCGCGGACGCCGCGGCGGCCCGGCGCGACTACCTGGACGAGACCGGCGGCCGGTACGTGCACCTGATCGCCGACGGCGACCTGCAGACCTCCGGCGACATCGCCAAGGCGCTCGGCTGCGGCGCGGACGCGGTGATGCTCGGCGAGCCGCTGTCGCTCTGCACCGAGGCGCCGGCCGGCGGCGCCTGGTGGCACTCCGCCGCCAGCCACCCGTCGCTGCCGCGCGGCGCGTTCGAGGTGGCCGGCGAGCCGCTCGGCTCGATGGAGCAGCTGCTCTTCGGCCCGGCCGACGAGCCGGACGGGCAGCTCAACCTCTTCGGCGGGCTGCGCCGGGCGATGGCCAAGTGCGGCTACCGCGACCTCAAGGAGTTCCAGAAGGTCGGTCTGGTCCTCGACCGCTGACCCTGGACGGGTCCGGCCGAAGGCGGCCCGGACGCGCACCCGCCGCGAAGAGACACCACCCGCACCGGCCGCGCCGATAGGCTCGGCCGGTGCGCCGTACTCGTGACCTGATCCCGCTGGCGCTGGCCACCGTGGCGACGGTCGGGCTGCTGACCGCCTGTCCCGGCTCCGACGACCGGAAGGGCGACCCCGACGGTCTCCGCGCCGGCAGCGCCGACCTCGCCGACCCGTACGTGCCGGGCGCCGGCAACGGCGGGTACGACGTCTCGCACTACCGGCTGGCCGTCCGGTACGACCCGGCGACCGACCGGCTGAGCGGACGCGCCACGGTCACCGCGACGGCGAGCCACGGGCTGTCCCGGTTCACCCTCGACCTGGCCGGTCTCGACGTCAGCACGGTCACCGTCGGCGGCAAGCGCGCCGAGCACCGGCGCGACGGCGACGAGCTGGTGGTCACCCCGGCCGACGGGATCCCGCGGGGCGGGCAGTTCGCGGTCGAGGTCGAGTACGCCGGGGTGCCGGCCCCGGTCCCCGACGGCGTGCTCGGCAACGGCGGCTTCCAGCACACCGCCGACGGCGCGATCGCGCTCGGCCAGCCGCACTCGGCGGCCACCTGGTTCCCGGTCAACGACCACCCGTCCGACAAGGCCACCTACGACATCGAGGTGACCGTCCCGGACGGGCTGGAGGCGCTGAGCAACGGGGTGCCGGGGGAGCGGACGACCGCCGACGGCTGGACCACCTGGCGGTGGGCCGAGCGGGCGCCGATGGCCAGCTACCTGACCACCCTGGTGATCGGGGACTACCAGGTGCGGACCGGCACCCACGCCGGCAAGCCGATGGTCACCGCCGTGCCGGCGGGCCTGCCGGCCACCGGCCCGGAGGCCGCCTCGCTCGCCCGGACCGGGGAGATCGCCGACTTCCTGGCCAGCCGCTTCGGGCCGTACCCGTTCGACTCGTACGGCGGGATCGTGGTCACCGACGACCGGATCGGCTACGCGCTGGAGACCCAGTCCCGGCCGGTGTACGGGCCGGGCTTCTTCCGCGGCGGCCGGCCCAACACCGGGGTGGTCGCCCACGAGTTGGCCCACCAGTGGTTCGGCAACAGCGTGGCGCTGAGCAGGTGGCAGGACATCTGGCTCAACGAGGGGTTCGCCAGCTACGCGGAGTGGCTGTGGGAGGAGCACGACGGCGGCCGCACCGCGCAGCGCAACTTCGAGCTCCAGTACGCCGCCACCGACTGGTCCCGGCCGTCCGTCGACCCGGGACCGACGCAGATGTTCGGCTCCGCCGTCTACAAGCGCGGCGCGCTGGCCGTGCACGCGCTGCGCCGCACCGTGGGCGACGAGACCTTCTTCCGCATCCTGCGAAGCTGGACCGACGAGCGGCGGAACGGCAACGCCACCACCGCCGACCTGATCGCGCACGCCGAACGGGTCGCCGGGCGGTCGCTGCGCCCGCTCTTCGACGCCTGGCTGGTCGGCGCCAGCGCCCCCGCCCTGCCGTGACGGGTCCCTGATCGACGGTCGGTAGGCTGCCGCCGGGCGGACCGGCCGCGACGCGGGTCCCCCGGTGGCCACCGCCCGGCCGGACCGGTCGGCGGGACGGCCCGTCGGCACAGGGAGGGGCGAGGCGATGACGCTGCCGCGGCGGGTTCGGCTGGTTACCGGTCTGCTGGTGACCGGGGCGCTCGGCGTGAGCGGGTGCGGATCGTCGGCGGAGTCGGAGGCCGGCTCGGCCGCCCCGTCGCCGAGCAGCAGCCGGCAGTTCAAGCCCGGCGGCGCCGGGGTGGGCGACGACTACTTCCCGACCTATGGCAACGGCGGCTACGACGTCGGCCGCTACACGGTCAGGGTGCGCTACGATCCGGCGACGGACCGGCTCACCGGCACCACCACCGTGCAGGCCGCCGCGACCGCGAACCTGTCAGCGTTCAACCTGGACCTGGCCGGGCTGAAGGTGCGCGAGGTGACCGTGGACGGTGCCCCGGCCCGGCACTCCCGCAAGGGCGACGAGCTGGTGGTCACCCCGGCGCGCGGCCTGATCGCCGGCAACGGTTTCGTCGCCGAGATCAGCTACGACGGCGAGCCGGCGGCGCTGCGTAACGAGACCCTCGGCGCGGGCGGCTTCCTGCACACCTCCGACGGCGCCATCGCGCTCGGCCAGCCGGAGTCGGCGAGCACCTGGTTCCCGGTCAACGACCACCCCTCCGACAAGGCCAGCTACGACTTCGAGATCACCGTGCCGGAGGGGCTGACCGCGGTCAGCAACGGCGTGCCGGTGGGCCGGAGCAGCGCCGACGGCTGGACCACCTGGAAGTGGGCCGAGCGCAACCCGATGGCCAGCTACCTGAGCATGGTGGTGATCGGCAAGTTCCGGCTGACCCGGGGTGAGCACAAGGGACGGCCGGTGTTCCACGCGGTCACCACGAAGCTCTCCGAGGGGGCGGCGGACCGGTCGATCGCCGAGACGGTGAAGGTTGCCGACTACCTGGAGCGGCTCTTCGGGCCGTACCCGTTCGAGTCGTACGGCGCGGTGGTGGTCTCCGACGACCGGATCCGGTACGCGCTGGAGACGCAGAGCCGCCCGGTCTACGCCGCGTCCTTCTTCCGGCAGGGCGAGAACACCGGGGTGGTCGCGCACGAGCTGGCCCACCAGTGGTTCGGCAACAGCGTGGCGCTGACGAGGTGGCAGGACATCTGGCTCAACGAGGGGCTGGCCACGTACGCCGAGTGGCTCTGGACCGAGCACGACGGCGGGCGCACCGCCGCGCAGGCCTTCGACGCGCGGTACGCCGGCGCGGCGAGCCGGGTGTGGCGCACCCCGCCGGGCAAGCCGGGGGTGGAGAACCTGTTCGGCGAGTCGGTCTACCAGCGCGGCGCGATGACCATGCACGCGCTGCGGGTGACGGTCGGCGACAAGGCGTTCTTCGAGATCCTCAAGACCTGGGCGGCGGAGAAGCGGCACGGCAACGGCACCACTGCCCAGTTCGTGGCGCTGGCCGAACGGATCTCCGGCGAGCGGCTGGACGACCTGTTCGACGACTGGCTCTACGGCACCGAGCGCCCCGCCCGCCCCGAGCGGCGCTGAACCCGACCTGCCCGGCGGGCACCGCCCGGCCGGGTCAGGTCTTGACCCGCAGCTGTGGGTGGTCGGCGAGGTACGCGTCCGCCCGGCCGGCGCGCAGCGCGGTGAGGAAGTCCCGGCCCACCTTGGTGAGCTGCTCGCCCCGGTAGCCGCTGCCCCGGCCGACCGCGCCGCCCGGGAGCCCGACCAGGACGAACCGCTCCGCCGGCAGCTCGCCGAGGGCGTACGCGAAGTCGATGATCCGCCGCCCGCCGAGGGCGGAGTAGACCAGCGTGTCGCCGAGCGCGGCGACCACCTGCTCCACCCGTTCCGGCTGGCGGGCCAGGTCCTGGTCGAGGATCTTGCGGACCAGGGCCCGGACCAGCTGCTGCTGGTGCCGCTGCCGGGCGTAGTCGCCGCCGGTGAGGTAGCGCTGCCGGGCGTAGTCGATCGCCTGCCAGCCGGTCAGGTGCCGCTGGCCCTTCTCGTAGACCATCTGCGGCCCGGTGTAGCCGCCGGGCGCCGGGTCGCGGTGCCGGCCGTCCGGGCGGCGGTGTCGGGAGGCCACCCGCTGGTCGACGTAGATGTCCACCCCGCCGAGGGTGTCCACCAGCTTGTCGAAGCCGCCGAAGGTGACCACCGCGCCGGCGTCGATGCGCAGCCCGGTGTAGCCGCTGACGGTGCTGCGCAGCAACTCGTAGCCCTGCGCGGTGCTCGGCTGCTTCGGCTTGCCCGGCACCCGGCTGCCGTAGCTCATCGCGTGGGTGAGCTTGGTGCGCCCGCCCCGGTAGCCGGCCTTGGGGAACGCCGGGATGTCCACCACCAGGTCGCGGGGGAGCGAGAAGAGGTACGCCCGGCCGAGGCCCTTCGGCACGTGCAGCACCAGTACGGCGTCGGCGTGCGGCTCCCAGCCGGGCACGCTGACCCGGGTGTCCACGCCGACCAGCAGCAGGTTGAGCGGGCCGGTGATGTCCGCGCCCGGCGGTGGGCCGGTCGGGCTCGGGCTGCCGCTCGGCGTGCCGGCCGGGGTGGCGCTCGGGCTGCCGGCGGCCGGTGTCCCGGACCCGCCGTCGGAGCCGACCAGCCGGGTCACCACCACGGCGGCGGTCGCCGCCAGCACCACGACGGTGAGCACCGCCAGCCCCAGCAGCCAGCGGCGCCGTGGCGCCCGCGATCGGAGGACCATGTCGACCCCTCTCCCCGTACCTGACTCGACGCTCCGACGGCGGCCTCGGTTGCGTCCGGGGGGCGGCGGGCGGTGGACGGGGTGCATGATCGCGCGAAAACTGCCCCTGGCGCGACAGCTACTGACCGGTAATGATGCGTCCATGCGGTACGACGTGCTCGTCATCGGGTCCGGCTTCGGCGGCAGCGTGACCGCGCTGCGGCTGGCCGAGAAGGGCTACACCGTCGGCGTGCTGGAAGCCGGGCGGCGGTTCGCCGACGACGAGTTCCCGCAGACCTCCTGGCGGCTGCGCCGCTTCCTCTGGGCGCCGAAGCTGGGCTGCTACGGCCTGCAACGGATCACCCTGCTCCGCCCCGCCGACCGCCGGGCCGGCGGCGGGGTGATGGTGCTCTCCGGCACCGGGGTCGGTGGCGGCTCGCTGGTCTACGCGAACACCCTCTACGAGCCGCTGCCCGCGTTCTACGCCGACCCGCAGTGGCGGGACATCACCGACTGGCGCGACGAACTGGCCCGACACTACGACCAGGCGAAGCGGATGCTCGGCGTCACCACGTACCCGATGGTCACCGGCGCGGACCGGGCGATGCGGGCGGTGGCCGAGCGGATGGGGGTGGGGCACACCGTGCACGCCACCCCGGTCGGGGTGCACATCGGCCGCCCCGGCGAGCGGGTCGCCGACCCGTACTTCGGCGGCGCCGGCCCGGAGCGCACCGGCTGCACGCACTGTGGCGCCTGCATGACCGGCTGCCGGCACGGGGCGAAGAACACCCTGGTGAAGAACTACCTCTGGCTGGCCGAGCGGCTCGGCGTGCGGGTGCACCCGCTGACCACGGTGACCGCGGTCCGGCCGGCCGCCGACGGCGGCTACGCGGTGGAGACCGTCCGCACCGGGGCGTGGCTGCGCCGGCGCCGCCAGGTGATCCACGCCGACCAGGTGGTCTTCGCCGCCGGCGCGCTCGGCACCCAGCGGCTGCTGCACGAGATGAAGGCCACCGGCGCGCTGCCCGCGCTCTCGCCCCGGCTCGGCGAGCTGACCCGGACCAACTCGGAGGCCATCCTCGGCGCCTCGGTGCCCCGCCGGCAGGCCCGGGCGCAGGGGATCGACTTCACCGAAGGGGTGGCGATCACCAGCTCGTTCCACCCCGACCCGCAGACCCACATCGAACCGGTCCGCTACGGCCGGGGCTCCAACGCGATGGGGCTGCTCCAGTCGCTGCTGGTCGACGGCGGGCCGCACCGGGTACGCCGCTGGCTGGGCATCCTGCTGCGCCAACCCGGCACCGCGGCCCGGATGCTCAGCGTGCGCGGCTGGTCGGAGCGTACGGTGATCGCCCTGGTCATGCAGTCCGCCGACAACTCGCTGACCACCCGGCTCCGGCGTGGCCCGTTCGGCCGGCGGCTGGTCTCCGGCCCCGGCCACGGCACCCCCAACCCGACCTGGATCCCGGCCGGCAACACCGCCGCCCGGCTGCTCGCCGAGGAGATCGGTGGGGTGCCCGGCGGCTCGCTCACCGAGCCCTTCGACATCCCGATGACCGCGCACATCCTGGGCGGAGCGGTGATCGGCGCCACGGCGGCCGACGGGGTGATCGACCCCTGGCACCGGGTCTACGGGCACCCCGGGCTGCACGTGGTGGACGGCGCGGCGATCTCGGCGAACCTCGGGGTGAACCCGTCGCTGACCATCACCGCCCAGGCCGAACGCGCCATGTCGTTCTGGCCCAACAAGGGCGAGCCGGACCCCCGGCCCCCGCTCGGTGCCGCGTACCGCCGCCTGGACCCGGTCCCCCCACGCCACCCCGCGGTCCCGGCGGACGCCCCCGGCGCCCTCCGGAGGTGACCGGGGCCGGCGCCCGGGTCAACCCGCCGGGCGTCGGAGCACGGGTTCGCGCCGGTCCGTCCAGGCGACCAGTGCCGCGTGCGGGAGGGTCAGCGCGGCCAGCACGGCGACCGTCGCGGGCAGCGGGTCCGCCCGGTGGCCGGGCCAGGTGACCAGGGCGAGCAGGGCGGCGACGGCGACCGCCGTGGGGGCCGCCGCCTGCCGCGCGAAGCGACGCAGCGGCGGTCCGACCCGCCCGGCCTCCAGGTCGGCCGCGTTCCCCGGATCGTGTCGCAGCAACCGGGCGACGTGGCGGCAGGAGTGCCAGGCCGCGAAGTACGCCCCGATGGCCAGGGCCGGCGGCACGGTGCTGAACAGCGCGGTGAGCAGGGCCGGTGGGACGGCGTCGCGGACGCGTCCGGCACGCACCTCCCGGATCGCGGTGGCCGCGACCGCGCACAGCACGGTGGCCAGTGCCAGCGTCCTCACCTCGACGGTGAGCAGCGCCGGTGCCCGTGGGGCCACCGCCGCCAGCAACGGGTCGACCTGGTCCCGCCACAGCGCCAACGGGACGACCACCGGCGGTCCCCCGTACGCGAGCACGGCGGCCACTCTCGGCCGGATCGGTCGGCGGTCCCGTTCGGCGTGGAACGCCTCGTCGGCGGTGCCGAAGTGGACAACCGACACGATGAGGAAGCCGACCAGCGCCAGGTCCGGCGCGGCCCGGAAGGCCGTCAGCCCGACGCCGGCCACGGCCGGGTAGGCGACCAGCAGCGCCACGCGTGCCGACACCGGGCGGCCGCGCGCCGACAACCAGGCGGGCACCAGGTGGTCGACGGCGCCGTGCGGGAGCCCGAGGAGCAGCCCCGCGAGCAGGAAGGCCGGCGAGCTGACCGGCCCGGCGGCGTCGATCAGCGGCGACAGTGCCAGCAGGCCGCCGAGCGCGAGCTGCGACACTGTCCCGGCGCACCGCAGCAGCCGGTCCGGCCTTCGCGGGCCCTCCGCCTCGTCGGTCGCGCCCGACGGCGGCCGTGCGGTCCGGGCGGGTGCCCGGCCGTCCGCCACCGGCACTCGGGGGCCGGCCCCGCGCGCCGGGTCAGACGACGGTGAGGTGTCCACGGTCGGACAGGGCGCGAAGCCGGCCGAGATCGAGGATGCTCCAGCCCACCTTCGTGAGGATGGACAGCAGGACGAAGAGCAGGCTGGTGGTGGCGGAGCTGATCAGGCCGAGACCGGTCGGGCCGATCATCCAGAACAGGGGGTAGCCCACCCAGAGCACGCTGAGCATCAGGGCGGCCTCCGTGTACACCGCCGCGACCGGTTCCGGCTGACGGTGCGCGTGGGTGCGCAGCGGGCCCCAGACCAGGCCGTAGATGCCGAGGAACGCCAGGACCCCGATCGTGAACAGGGTGTATCGGAGCGTGGCGTCCGCCGCGAGCTCGGCGGTCACCCCGCTGAGGAACACCACCAGGTTCGTCCCGACGAGGGCACCCGCCAGTCCCCAGCGGCGCCCGGGCAGCGAGTGCGTCGCGGTCAGAACCAGGGCCACCAGCAGCAGGGGGGAGGTGACCGCCCAGTCGACGTACCGCGCCCAGTAGAGCGTGTGGCCAGCCACCTCCGCCCGGCCGCCGCCCAGCGCCATGACCAGGTACCAGAAGCCCGACCAGAGCGGGATCGCGATCGCCACCCGGTACTCGCTGAGCGGGACTCCCCGCGGGTTGGCCTGCCAGCGAATGAACAGCACGACCCCAGCGGCCATGGCGGCGACGTACATCCACAGCCACCACTCGGTCATGCCCACTCCTCGGCCGACTCCCGACGCGCCGCGCACCCGGCTGCGCGCTTCCGATCCCGGGCGGGAGCCTGTGCGGGACGACAGGGACACCGTATACAGCCCAAAAGCCGCAGATCTGGCTAATGACTCCCGCGGGCGGGGTGGTGCCGCCGTCAGATCACCTGCACGGTGGCCGACATCACCTCCGGGGTGGCGCGCGGCGTCCGGCTCCACGACGTCGCGTGCGGGCTCGGCGTGGCCGAGAGGTACGTGCGCCGGTCGCCGCGCGTCGCCCGGCCACCTGGGGGTCTACCCGCGGTGGCGTAGCGGCGGACCGGCGGGGGGTCCGGCGGCGTCGTCGGTAGGATTTGCTGCCATGAGCACGCCTCGCCCCGTCCTCGTGGTGGACTTCGGAGCCCAGTACGCCCAGCTCATCGCGCGCCGGGTGCGCGAGGCCAACGTCTACTCGGAGATCGTGCCGCACTCGATGCCGGTCGCCGAGATGCTGGCCAGGGACCCGGCCGCGATCATCCTCTCCGGCGGTCCGGCCAGCGTCTACGCCCCGGAGGCGCCGCAGATCGACGCCGGCATGTTCGACGCCGGGGTGCCGGTCTTCGGCATCTGCTACGGCTTCCAGGCGATGGCCCAGGCGCTCGGCGGCACGGTGGCCCGCACCGGCAACCGGGAGTACGGCGGCACCCCGCTGCGCGCCCGCTCAGAGGCCGGTGTGCTGCTCCGCGAGCTGCCGGACGACCTGCCGGTCTGGATGAGCCATGGCGACTGCGTGACCGAGGCCCCGGCCGGCTTCACGGTGACCGCCGAGTCGGCGGGCGCGCCGGTGGCCGCGTTCGAGGACCTGGCCGGCCGCCGCGCCGGCGTGCAGTTCCACCCGGAGGTCGGGCACACCGCGCACGGCCAGGAGATGCTGCGCCGCTTCCTCTACGACATCGCCGGCATCGAGCCCACCTGGACGCCGGAGAACATCATCGACGAGCAGGTGGCCCGGATCCGTGAGCAGGTCGGTGACAAGGAGGTCATCTGCGGCCTGAGCGGCGGGGTCGACTCGGCGGTCGCCGCCGCGCTGGTGCACAAGGCCGTCGGCGACCAGCTCACCTGCGTCTTCGTCGACCACGGCCTGCTCCGCGCCGGTGAGGCCGAGCAGGTGGAGAAGGACTACGTCGCCGCCACCGGGATCAAGCTGAAGGTGGTGGACGCCGCCGACCGGTTCCTCGGCGCGCTGACCGGGGTGACCGACCCGGAGCAGAAGCGCAAGATCATCGGCCGGGAGTTCATCCGGGTCTTCGAGGCCGCCGCCCGTGAGGTCGCCGCGCACGGCGACGTCGAGTTCCTGGTGCAGGGCACCCTCTACCCGGACGTGGTGGAGTCCGGCGGCGGCACCGGCACGGCCAACATCAAGAGCCACCACAACGTCGGCGGTCTTCCGGAGGACCTGAAGTTCGCCCTGGTCGAGCCGCTGCGCACGCTCTTCAAGGACGAGGTCCGCACGCTCGGCCTCCAGCTCGGCCTGCCCGAGGCGATGGTCTGGCGGCACCCGTTCCCGGGGCCGGGCCTGGCCATCCGGATCATCGGCGCGGTGGACCGGGAGCGGCTGGACGTGCTGCGCCGGGCCGACCTGATCGCCCGGGAGGAGTTGAGCGCCGCCGGGCTGGACCGGGGCGTCTGGCAGTTCCCGGTGGTGCTCCTGGCCGACGTGCGCAGCGTCGGGGTGCAGGGCGACGGGCGCAGCTACGGGCATCCCGTGGTGCTGCGCCCGGTCTCCAGCGAGGACGCGATGACCGCCGACTGGTCGCGGCTGCCGTACGAGGTGGTCGCGAAGATCTCCACCCGGATCACCAACGAGGTCGCCGAGGTCAACCGGGTGGTGCTGGACGTGACCAGCAAGCCGCCGGGCACCATCGAGTGGGAGTGACCCGGCGTCACGCCGCCGGCGGGTAGGTCGGCGGCGCCGGCTGCCCGGTGGCGGTCGGCGGGACGGTGGGCTGCGCCACCGTGGGCGGCGCGGTCTCCGCCGGGTGCGGCCAGGCCGGCGCGTCCGCCGGCTCCTCGGGCATCAGGAACCACATGATCGGGTACGCGAGCAGCGCGAGCCCGCCGGTGAGCAGGCCGGTGACGGCGAACACGACCCGGACCAGGGTGGGGTCGACGGCGAAGTAGCGGCCGAGGCCGCTGGCCACCCCGGCCACCATCCGGTCGGTGGTCGGGCGGCGGAGCTGCTTGTACGGGGCCTGGGGAGGGCTGGTGTGTGTCATGCCTCAACCCTCCGCGCGGGCGGCCGGATCGACCTCGGTGACCGCCCGGAGCCTTACCCTGACCGGCCCCTGATTCGGGAGCCTTGAGTCAGGAATCTGACTCTTTTCGATGCCGGTAACCGGCGCCGGGGAGAATTTCCTCCCGTGACCACCACGCTCAAGCCGCTCCGCAGGATCGCGGCATACGCAGTCTGTGCTGACCCGATCGGCCGGGTGTTGCTGGTCCGCGCGTCGGAGCGGTCCGGCACACCGGGCACGTGGTCGCTGCCCGGCGGGGCGGTCGACCACGGCGAGGACCCGAACCACACGGTGGTCCGGGAGACCGCTGCCGAGACCGGCCTCTCGGTCACCGTCGACGGTCTCGACGACGTGCTGGCCGACATGCGGGCGCTGCCCGAGCGGGGCATCACCATCCACACCGACCGGCTGCTCTACCGGGTGTCGGTCCGCGGCGGGACGCTCACCGACCGGGTCGACCGGCCGACCGACCTGGCCCGCTGGTTCACCCGTGAGGAGGCCGCCGAGCTGCCGCTGCGCTCGTTCACCGCGCGCGCCCTCGACCTGCCCGCCTCCTCGGCCGACGTGGTGCCCGACGAGCCGCCGGAGTTCCCCTCCTTCTACGCCGTGCCCGGCCCCGACGGGCTGCACCGGGCGCAGCGCTTCGCCGCGTACGCGGTCTGCACCGACCCGGAGGGGCGGGTGCTGCTCACCCGGGTGGCCGACGGCTACCCCGGCGCGGGCTGCTGGCACCTGCCCGGCGGCGGCACCGACTACGGCGAGCAGCCGGGTGCGGCGCTGATCCGGGAGCTGGTCGAGGAGACCGGGCAGACCGGCCGGCTGGTCGAGCTGCTCGGGGTGGCCAGCCACCGGGACGCCGCCTCGCTCGGCCCCGAGGGTTACCCGATCGACTGGCACGGCGTCCGCGCGTTCTACCGGGTGGTGGTCGACCAGCCCGCCCCGCCCACGGTCGCCGACGTCGGCGGCTCCACCTGCGAGGCCCGCTGGTTCGCCCCCGCCGAGCTCGGCGCCCTGCCCACCGACCGGCTCACCGAGGTGACCGCCGAGGCCGTCCAGGCCGCCCGCCTCGCCTGACCCGGTTCCGCACCCGCCCGTTGATCATGAGGTTGACCGCGCGACACGCCGCCACGCAGCCCGCTAACCTCATGATCGACGGGGTGGAGCCGGCGGTGCGGGGGAGCGGCGGGTGGTCCGGGAAGTGCGGCGGGTGGGGGCGTACGGGGTGTGCGAGGACGCCGGGCGGGTGTTGCTGGCCCGGAGCTCGGCCGGGTGCCCGTACCCGGGCGTCTGGCAGTTGCCGGGCGGCGGGGTGGAGCACGCCGAGCACCCGGCGCACGCCGTGGTCCGCGAGTTCGCCGAGGAGACCGGCCTCACCGTCGAGGTGACCGGGCTGCGGGCCGTCCTGGCGGACGTGGCCAGCTTCTCCGAGGACGACGTCGCCGTGCACACCGACCGGCTGGTCTTCGACGTGGTCGCGCGGGGCGGCGAGCTGCGGCCGGAGCCGGCCGGCGGCAGCGACGACGTGGCCTGGTTCACCCCCGCCGAGGCGGCCGGGGCGCCGCTGATGCCGTTCACCGCCGAGCTGCTCGGGTTGCCCGTGTCGCCCCTGCCCGGCCTGCCCCGGTCACTGCCTGTCGAGCAGGCCGCCCCGCCGCACCCCGACCGGCGGCTGCGCTTCGGTGCGTACGGGCTGGTGACCGATCCGGCCGGGCGGGTGCTGCTGACGATGATCGCCGACGGCTACCCGGGGGCGGGCCGGTGGCACCTGCCCGGCGGCGGCACCGACCACGGTGAGCAGCCGGTCGCCGCGCTGCTGCGGGAGCTGGTCGAGGAGGGCGGCCAGCTCGGCCGGGTGGTCGAGCTGATCGGGGTGGACAACCTGCACAACCCGGCCGCCCTCGGCCCGGAGGGGCGCCCGCTGGACTGGCACGGCGTCCGGGTGATCTACCGGGTGGCGGTGGACGCGCCCACCGAGGCGCGGGTCACCGAGCTGGCCGGGGGCTCCACCGCGCGGGCCGCCTGGTTTACCCCGGAGCAGCTCGCCGGGCTCCCGCTCACCGAGATCGCCGCAAAGGTGGTCCCGCGCCCGTAAAGCTGACCGGCCCGACCCGGCCCGACCCGGCGCGACCCGGCGCGGCCCGGCGCGGCGCGGCCCGGCCCGACCCGGCGCGGCCCGGCCCGGACGGGCATGGCCACGGTCCCGGTCAGCCGTGTCCGGGCAGGCCGTGTCCGGTCGGTCACCGTTCGGTGGCGGGAACCGGACAGCCGGGCGGACAGCACCCGCTCACCGAGCTGAGGTGGGCGCGCTCCGGTACAGTCGGGGTGGGGTTGGTGGAGGAAACGGGCGATGGAGCCCGGGATGGGAATAAGAGAGCGGTTCGCGCGGTTTAAGGGAGATATAAGTACCGCCGGCAGCTATCGCCAATCCCCGTCCCTCTATGCAATGGTGTACTCCGCAAAACGGCTGCCGGGCCGAAGCGGTCCGGCACGAGACAGCCGGACGCTCCCGCCCTCGCGGCGGCCAGCCGATCCGGTGATGGAGGAAACGTGCCGAGAGCCCCATGGCGCCGGCGTCGTACGACTGACAGTCCGCGCCCCGCAGGGCGTCGCTGGGCGGGCCCGTTGCGCCGCAGCAGCACGTTCGCCCGCCAGGTGCTGCTGGTCCGGGTGGGTCGCCGCGATGGCGGTCCCCAGTCCGCCACCGACGTCGCGCTGCCGGAGCACCGTTACGCCGACCGACCCGGTCGCCGTTACGGCCTGAGCCGGATCCGTCGCGCCGAGGTCGAGGCGGTCATGCCGGTCAGCCCGGCCCTCGCGCCCGCCGCGCCGGTCGACGAGTCGCCCTCGATGTCGATCCCGCTGCTGCCCGGCGAGCGGACGGCCGCCCGCCGGATGAAGTTCGCGGTGGTCAACGCGTGCACTCTGGCCAGCCTGATGCTCGGCATGCTGGCGATCTTCCTCGCCATGCAGGGCGAGGTGCGGGTGGCCGCGCTCTGCCTGATCGCCTGCGTCGCCTTCGACGGGCTGGACGGCGCGCTCGCCCGCAAGCTCGGCGTGGCCAGCCCGTTCGGCGCGCAGATGGACTCGCTGGCCGACATGTGCTCGTTCGGCCTCGCCGCCCCGGTGGTGGTCTACGCCTCACTCGCCGGCTCGGTCTCCACGCCCGCCGCCGCGGTGGCGTGCGCGCTGGTCGCGGCGTGCGCGGCGATCCGGCTGGCCCGGTTCAACGTCTCGCCCAAGGACGGCCGGTTCTTCTGCGGGGTGCCCACCACGATGGCCGCCGCGGTGCTCGCGCTGACCGTCGCCATCGGGCTGCCCGTGCCGGGACCGGTGCTGGTGGCCGGGGTGGCCGTGCTGGCCTTCACGATGGTCTCCAGCTTCCCGTACGCCAAGCTCGCCCGGCTGGTCAAGCTACCGCCGTGGCTGTGGCTGGCGCCGGTGATCGGCGCCCTGGTCGACGTCCGGCTGACCTTCGCCCTGGTCGTGGTCGGCTACCTGGTCAGCGGCCCGGTGCTCTGGCTGCGCCAGCGCCGCACCGCCTGATCCTGAACAGCGAGAAGGGGGCGCCGCGAGCAGCGGCGCCCCCTTCTTCGTTCGCTCAGCGCCAGCGGGCGATGATCGTCGACCCGCCGACCACCTTGTCGCCCGGGCCGACCAGCGGCTCGGCGGCCTCGGCGGGCAGGTAGACGTCGGTCCGCGAGCCGAACCGGATCAGCCCGAAGCGCTCGCCCCGGGCCAGCAGCGTCCCGACCGGGGCCCGCTGCACGATCCGCCGGGCGATCAGGCCGGTCCGCTGCGCCACCACGACCGTGCCGCGGGTGGTGTCCAGCACCGTGTACGCCGCCACGTTGTGCTCCGCGTCCGGCTTCATCGCGTTGACGAAGCCGCCGTCGGCGACGAAGTAGTCGACCACCTTGCCGGCCACCGGCGACCGGTTGACGTGCACGTCCAGCACCGACAGGAAGACAGCGATCCGCAGCCACTCGCCGTCGCCGAAGCGCTCGTCGTGCAGCCGCTGCACCGACAGCACCTGGCCGTCGGCGCTGGCGACCACGGCCGACGGGTCCTCGGGCACGTCCCGCTCCGGGTCCCGGAAGAACGCCGCCACCGGAGCGGCGGCCAGCGCGGGCAGCAGCCAGAGCTTCGACTTGGGCCGGGCGAGGCGGGCCAGCGCGGCCAGCCCCAGGGTGATGCCGGCCGCGGCCACCCCGTTCGAGTCGATGTGCATGGTCCGGGTCAGCGGCACGCTCGACGGGCGGTAGGCCGGGGCCAGCCGGTCCGCCGCGGCGACGTCGGCCGGGGTGAAGCGCAGCCGGTGCACCCGTACCGGCGGGTTGTTGCGCAGCACCAGGTCGTTGCCGACGCCGTACAGCGCGCTCTGCCGGTCGAGTTCGGCCGCGGCTCCGGCGGTACGGCCCGGTGCGGTGGCCACGCTGAGCACCCCGCCGTCGGCGAGGTACTTCGTCAGCGACTCGATGCTGGTGCGGGCCTCGTCGGCGGTGCCGACGAACGCCTCGCCCGCGACGACCACGGCGGCGGGCTCGGCCTCGGCGAGCGTGTCCACCACCCGGACCCGCTCGGCGACCCAGCGGCCCTGGGCGGTCACGTGCTCCCGCAACCCGGCCGAGCTGGCCGTCCCGGCCGGCACGAGGGTGAGCGTGTCACCGGGCAGCAGCGCCTCGATCGCCGCGGCCAGCACCGCGGACTCCGGGGCGGCGCCGACCAGCAGGGCGGCCTTCGGGTCGTTGATCCGGGCGAGCTCGGCGACGAGGGTACGGGCGGCTCGCTCGCCGATGCGGACCGGACCGGACCGGCCGGGGGTGCGCACGGCGGGGGACTGGGTCATGTCGGACGGGCTCCTGACGGGGTAGCGACGGGCATCGCGGCGGGACCGCCACCGCGGCGCGGGCCGGCCGGCGAAGGCGAAATCTCCACCGGCCAGCATAGGCGGCCCCGGACCGGGGTCGCACCGGACGCGGTCAGCCGCGGGACCTGTCCCCGCCGGCCGGTGGCCCGGTGACCGGAGCTCCGGCGGACCGCTCCTCGGTGGCCGGGTTCTCGCCACCCGGCCGGCCCTGGTCGGTGAGGCGGTCCTCGGTCTCGTCGACCGGTCGGTCGGTGACGGTGCCGGCCGGCCATTCGTCGGCGGGGCGGTCCTCGGTGCCCTCGACCGGTCGGTCGGTCACCGCGTCGGTCGGCCACTCGTCGGCCTCGTCCCGGCCGACCCGGTTCGCGTCGGACACCGGGGCACCGGACATGGGCGCGGACACCTCCCAGTCGGAGCGGCCGGTCGGCCAGCCCGACCCGTCCGCCTCCGGCCAGCTGGGCTCGCCCGCGTCCGAGGTCGGCCGGTCGGCGACCGCCGGCAGGTCCAGGGCCGTCGGGTCGGTGCCGGCGGCACCGGCCGTGCCGGTGGCCGGCTCGCCCGTGGCCGGCGTGCTCGGCTGCTCCTCCCGGTTGGCCGAGCGGCCCGAGCGCAGCGCGCCGACCAGGCCGAGCAGGCCGATGACGATCAGCGCGCCGGCCAGGAACCAGCCCACGGGCGGCAGGGCCAACCCGAGCAGTTGGGCGAGCAGCCACCAGGCGGAGAGCCCGACGAAGATCAGCCCGAAGGCGAACGAGACGACGTCCGTGCGGTGGGCCTTCACCGGGTCACCTCCAGGTTGCCGGCGTTGACGTGGATGTAGAGCCGTAGCTTCCCGCCGCCGGGACCGTCCGCGCCCAGGTCCGTGGTCTCCCGCAGCGGGCCGTCCAGGCCGCCCGAGCGCCGGCCGAAGACGTTCGCGTCACCGGCGTTGACGTCCGCGACCGTGGTGACGTCCACGTTCGGCGGCACCACCACGGTGGCCTCACCGAAGTTGATCGACACGGTGATCTCGGTGTCCTTCTGGTCGAAGTCGACCGCCCGCAGATCCAGCACGGCGTCGCCGAAGCTGTTCTCGTACCGGACGGCGAGGTCGCGGTAGTCGGTCGGTGCCCAGGTCACCGCGCCGTCCACGCCGCGCACCCGGTCGTACGACTCGGCGACGGTGGCCACGGCCAGCGCGGCGGCGGTCACCAGACCGAGCGCGATCAGCCAGCGGGCCCGGCCGAACCAGGTGCCGACCAGCAGGCCGAGACCGATGGTGGCCAGCGCCGCCGCGAAGTAGGCCGACGCGCCGACCGCGAAGACGTCCAGCAGGTCGAGCACGGCTACCACGCCGAGGGCGAGGAAGATCAGCGAGAACGTCACGGCACCCAGCGGGGACCGCTCGCGCGGCCGCTTCGGTGGCTTCGGTGGCTTGGGCGGCTTCGGTGCGGGCGCGGTCTTCCCGGCGTACGGCCCGTGCGGGGCGAACGGCGGCCGGTAGCCGGCCGGAGGCAGCGGCGCGGTGACCGGCTGCCCGCTGGTCGGCGCGGGCGCGGGCCAGCCGGAGGTGGGCGCGGCGGGCGGCCAGCCGGTGGCCGGGCCGGCCACCGGGGGGTAGCCCTGCGTGGGAGCGGCCGGCGGGGCCGGCGGCCAGGCGGGCAGCTCGGCGGTGGTCGCGGCCGGCTGGCCGGAGATCGGCGGAGCCGGCGGCGCGCCCAGCTCACCGGTCACCGGGGCGGGTGCCGCGGCGGGCGCGACCGGCCCGGCCTGCGGCGCCGGGTACGCGGCGGGGGCCGGGTAGCTGACCGGCGGGACCGGGCCGGGCGGTGGCGCCGGGGTCGGCGGGACCGGTTGCGCCGGCCGGCCCTGGTTCTCCCGGTTCAGCAGCAGCGCGCCGCCGATCAGGATGGCCGCGCCGAGCAGCACCGCGCGGAACGCGTCGGTGACGATGTAGCCGAAGCTGACCGCGACCAGGATGCTGAGCACGATCACGGTGACCGGGGACATGCTCGACCGGCCCCGGCCCAGCATCGACTCGACCGGGGAGGCGCTGTCGCCCTCGCCCGGGATGATCAGCCACGCGGTGACGTAGACCAGGATGCCGATGCCGCCGAAGAAGCCGAGCACGGCGAGCAGCACCCGCCACAGCACCGGGTCGGTGTTGGTGGCCCGGCCGATCGCCGCGCAGACGCCGGCCAGGTAGCGGCCGTCGCGCGGGCGTACCAGCCCGTACCGCGTGGTGAAGCCGGCGGCGCCCGGCGGTGGCGGCGCGCCCGGGCCGGGCGGCGGCGTCCCCGCGCCAGGGGGTGGCGGCGGCGTCCCCGCGGTGCCACCGGCGTCGTTCGGCGCGGCCACCGGCGGTGGCGTCCCGAACGTGCCGGACGCGGTCCCGCCGGCGGTGGCACCGGGTGGTGGTCCACCCGGCTGCGCCGCCCCGGGACGGGGGGACTGGGCAGCTTCCTCGGTCATGCCCTCGATCCTGCTGCGCCGACCGCCCGAACGACCTCAGGACCCGACCCTGACCCCACCCTGAGATCCCGGCGCCCCGAATGTCGGGGGCGTCCCCGTGGCCGGGCGGCGGCGCAGCGTGTGACGATCGAACCGGCGCCGGCAGCGGCCCGCCGCCCGCCCCGTGCCCAGCCGAACAGGGAGCCTCCGATCAGCACCGTGACCCAGCCACCGCGCCTCTACCGCGCCCCCGAGCACCGGATGGCCGCCGGGGTGGCCGCCGGCATCGCCGACCATCTCGGCATCTCGGTGGTCCGGGTGCGGATCGCCTTCATGGTGCTGCTCGGGCTGAGCGGGCTCGGCCTGCTGCTCTACGCGGCGTTCTGGGCGGTGGTGCCGCTGCGACCGGGCGACACCGCGGTGCCGCCCCGGCGCGACGTCGCCCAGCTGCTGCCGTTCGTGGCGATCGGCCTCGGCGTGCTGCTGGTCCAGGTGATGGTCTTCGACTCGGTCGGCGCCGCCGGCACCGCCGGCTGGCTGGTCGCGATCATCGCGGTCGGCGCCGGGGTGATCTGGCACCAGTCCGCTCCGGAGCGGCGGCAGCGGTGGGGCGAGTCGTTGCCGGTGCCGTGGCTGGGCGCGGTGGTGGAGGAGAGCGACCGCCGGGCGTTCGTGCTCCGGTTCATCGGCGGCGGGGTGCTGGTCGCGGTCGGCATCATCGGCGTCGCCGCGGTCTACTCCCCGGCGCAGAACTTCGACGCCGTGCTCAACGGGGTGATCTTCGCGCTGGTCGGCCTGGCCGGGGTCGGTGTGGTGGCGGCGCCGGTGCTCTGGCGGACGTACAACCAGCTCCGCTCCGAGCGTGAGGGGCGGATACGGGAGCAGGAGCGGGCCGAGCTGGCCGCCATGGTGCACGACCAGGTGCTGCACACCCTCGCGCTGATCCAGCGCAACGCCGGTGACGTGAAGACGGTGCAGCGGCTCGCCCGGGGCCAGGAACGCTCGCTGCGCAACTGGCTCTACAAGCCGACCGGGTCGCCGACCGAGCGCTTCGCCGCGGCGCTGGAGCAGGCCGCCGCCGAGGTGGAGGACACCTTCGCGATCACCGTCGAGGCGGTGGTGGTCGGTGACCGGGAGACCGACGAGCGGGTCGGCGCGCTGGTCGCGGCCGCCCGCGAGGCGCTGGTGAACGCGGCCCGGCACGCGGGGGTGCAGACCGTCTCGCTCTACGCCGAGGTCGAGCCGGATCAGGTCAGCGTCTTCGTCCGGGACCGGGGGAAGGGCTTCGACCCGGATACGGTGGAGGATCACCGGCACGGTGTCCGGGGCTCGATCATCGGGCGGATGAAGCGGCACGGCGGCCGGGCGGAGATCCGGTCCGAGCCGGGGGAGGGGACCGAGGTCCGGTTGATCCTGCCGATCTCCCGGGACTCGTCCACGTCGGAAAGGGACAAGTGATGACCGAGCAGTCGATGGAACCGGTCGAGGGAGCGGGTGCCGGCGCGGAGCGGCTGCGGGTCTTCCTCGTCGACGACCACGCCATGTTCCGTGCGGGGGTCCGCGCCGAGCTGGGCGCCCACGTCGAGGTGGTGGGCGAGGCGAGCACCGTGGCCGAGGCGGTCAGCCGGATCGCCGCCACCCTGCCCGACGTGGTCCTGCTCGACGTGCACATGCCCGACGGCGGGGGCCGCGCGGTGCTGGACGCGATGCGGCGTACCCACCCGCAGGTGAAGTTCCTGGCGCTGAGCGTCTCGGACGCGGCCGAGGACGTGATCGGGCTGATCCGGGCCGGTGCCCGGGGCTACGTCACCAAGACCATCTCGCCGGACGAGCTGGCCGCGGCGATCCGCCGGGTGGCCGACGGCGACGCGGTGTTCAGTCCCCGGCTGGCCGGGTTCGTGCTGGACGCCTTCGCCGCCCGGCCGGACGCCCCGGTGGCCGACCCCGAGCTGGACCAGCTGACCAACCGGGAGCGCGAGGTGCTCCGGCTGCTCGCCCGGGGGTACGCGTACAAGGAGATCGCCAAGGAGCTCTACATCTCGATCAAGACGGTCGAGACGCACGTGTCGAACGTGCTCCGCAAGCTCCAGATGTCCAACCGGTACGAATTGTCCCGCTGGGCGGCCGATCGACGCCTGGTGTGACCTATTCCTCTTCCCCGTCAATCCGGACAGATGCCACGGATCTGGCCCGCAGGGGCTGACAAACGATCAATTCGCGTTTGATAATGCCCCGTCGCGTTCTCGCGCGCGGGTGGTGCGCATCCCGCGGGAACGGCGGCCCACGCAACCCGCCCGGAGCGGGTCACCCTGGGGAGAGGTACACATTTCATGATCGGACAACGAGGACGGCGCTGGGCCCGGATCGCCCTGGGCGTCGTCGCCGGTGGTGCGCTGGCGCTCGGCTTCGCCGCGCCGGCCGCCGCCGCGCCGGCCACCGGCGTGGCCAAGTCGGTCCCCGGCAGCAAGGTCACCCTGCTGCTGAACGGCAAGCCGAAGCCGGCCAGCGCCCTGGCGCTGAAGATCGACGGCAAGACCCTGCCGGCGTTCTGCATCGACTACCACACCAACGTGGCGATCAACGGCAAGTACGCCGAGGGCACCTGGGACGAGTCCCAGGTGAAGAACCTCGGCAAGGTGCAGTGGGTGCTCACCCACGGCTACCCGAACGCCGACCAGGCGAAGCTGCTGGCGGCCGCCGGTGCCACCATGCCGGAGAAGCTGGACGAGGCCAAGCGGAACAACCTGCTCTACTTCGGCACCCAGACCGCCGTCTGGCACTTCAGCGACGGCATCGAGTTGGGCGACTGGGTCAAGGACAAGGGCCTGCTCGGCAAGCAGCAGTACGACGTGGTCAAGAAGGTCCACGACTACCTGGTGGCCAACGCCACCGACCAGCCCGAGCCGAAGGCCGAGCTGACCGTCGACCCGACGAACGCCAAGGCGACCGTCGGCGAGAAGGCCGGTCCGTTCACGGTGAAGGGCCCGGCCGGCGAGATCACCATCAAGGTCACCGGCGGCGTGGCCGTCGACGCCGAGGGCAAGCCGGTCACCGCGACCACCAACGGCGGCCAGTTCTGGCTGACCGCCGAGGAGGCCGGTGAGGTCGAGGCGACGCTCTCCGCCAAGGGCTCGGTCTCCTTCGGGCGGGTCTTCCTCTACACCGGCGGCAAGGCGCAGAAGCTGATCCTCGGCGGTAGCACCGACGAGACGGTGACCGCCAAGGCGGCCGCCACCTTCACCGCCGCCCCGTCGTCGCCGACCCCGACGCCGACCACGCCGGCCGAGACGCCGTCGCCGTCGGCCCCGGCCGAGAGCCCGGCGCCGTCCACCTCGCCGGCCTCCAACGGCGGCGACCTGCCGCTGACCGGTTCCCCGATCGCCACCGCGATCACCGCCGGCCTGGTGCTGCTGGCCGCCGGCGCGGTCACCGTCCTGGTGGTCCGGCGCCGCAAGGTCCGCTTCACCGCCTGACCCGCCGTAGCTCGACCCGGCCCCGGCACCCGCCCCGCAGGCGGGCGCCGGGGCCGTCCCCATTCAGCCGCTCTGTCGTCCGACCCTCGGCAGGGCGGAAGCGCCGTTCTCGCCGTCCCAACATCAAACGATCATGTTCGGGGCCGGCTCGATCCGGCCGGCGACGACCGCGGTGGCCAGGTGGCCCTCGTCCACCCAGCTTGCTATCGTGCCCGCACAGCCGAAATCAACATCGTCCGGATGGGCAGACACGGCCGGCGCGCGGGTGACTCCGGAGAGCGCCGGAGCCGGCGCGGGGAAGGTCACAGCCGCTCCGTCCGCACCTGTCACAGAGCCCTACGTGGGTGTATCTTCCCTGCTCAGGGCGGTGCCGTTGAGATGCTTCATGATCTTTTCTCAAGTATCGGCAACGTGGCGACCAACTAACGGCTTGATAACGGCACCTTCACGCAACGGGCAAGTGAGTGTCACAGTGGCAGCACCTCACCCCTCGTGTGAGGCACTCCGTACGACCTGCGACCACCCTCCGCCGCCGCGAGCGGCTGCGGTTGGTGGTCGTGACGCGTGCGCGTGCCGAACCCGGTGGGTGCGGTGGCCCGGCGGATCGGTACCTCAGGGTGTCCCGATTTCTCTGCGGTAGGACCGGCGGCCCGCGGTACGGAGCCGACGGCGGCGTCACCCCCCAACGTGCGTGAAACCCACGACGAACCAGGTTAGAAAGAGGAGGCCCCTCGGAATGAGAGTCTCGAAGCGGGCAACGGGCGCGGTCGCGCTGGGCGCGGCGTTCGCGCTCGTCGCGTCCGGCTGCTCGGGCAGCGACAGCGACGGCGGCGACGCCGGCGCCAGCAGCGACGGCGCGATCACCATCGAAGGCACCCAGCCGGAGAACCCCCTGGTGCCGTCGAACACCACCGAGACCGGTGGTGGCAAGATCATCGACTGGATGTGGACCGGCCTGGTCGAGTACCCCAACGACGGTGGTGCTCCGCGGAACGCTCTCGCCGAGTCGATCGAGACGACCGACTCCAAGGTCTACAAGATCAAGATCAAGGAGAACACGAAGTTCCACGACGGCACCCCCGTCAAGGCCAAGAACTTCGTGGACGCCTGGAACTGGGGCGCGTACTCCCCGAACGGTGCCCAGAACGGCAGCTTCTTCGCCGACATCGACGGCTTCACCGAGGTCCACACCGAGGACCCGGACGGCGCCGAGGGCCCGCAGAAGGCCCCCGAGCCGACGGCCAAGGAGATGAAGGGCCTGAAGGTCCTGGACGACTGGACCTTCGAGGTCACCCTCGCGGCCCCGACCGCCGTGTTCCCGACCAAGCTCGGCTACAGCACCTTCATGCCGCTGCCGGACGCCTTCTTCACCCAGAAGCCGGAAGAGTTCGGCCGCAAGCCGATCGGTAACGGCCCGGTGAAGTTCGTGTCGTGGGAAGACGATCAGATGATCAAGCTGACTCGCTTCGACGACTACCAGCTGCGCGACAAGATGAAGATCAAGGACGTCAACGTCCGGATCTACCAGGACGACACGGCCGCCTACAACGATCTGCTGTCCGGCAACATCGACTTCATGCAGCAGGTTCCGGTCTCCTCGCTCGCGGGCGACAAGTGGAAGACCGACCTGGGCGAGCGGGCGATCGCCTCGACCACCCCGTCGACCGGCATCATCGCCTTCCCGATCTACGACGAGCGCTTCCGGAACGCCAAGCTCCGCAAGGCGATCTCGCTGTCGATCAACCGCCAGGAGATCAGCGACAAGATCTTCTTCGGCAACCGCAAGCCGGCCGACAGCTGGGCGAACCCGCTGACCCCGGGTGCCGCGCCGGGTAACTGCACCTCCTGCCAGTTCAACCCGGAGGAGGCCAAGAAGCTCCTGGCCGACGCCGGTGGCTTCACGGGCAAGCTGACCCTGGCCTACAACGCGGACGCCAGCCACAAGGAGTGGATGGAGGCCGTCGCCCAGCAGATCAAGACCAACCTGGGCATCGACGCCGTCGCCGAGGGTGTGCCGACCTTCGCGGTGTTCCGCCAGAACATCAACGCCCACAAGATGACCGGCATGTACCGCGCCGGCTGGCAGCAGGACTACCCGGACGTGGAGAACTGGGTCAACCCGCTCTACGTGACCGGTGGTTCCTCGAACGACGGCCAATACAGCAACAAGGAGGTCGACCGGCTGGCCAGGGAGGCGAGCTCCGCGGCGAACATCGAGGAGTCGCACGCCAAGTTCGCCGAGGCGGTCAAGCTCATCGACCAGGACGTTCCGTCGGTGCCGATCTACTTCGGTGGCCAGCAGTCCGGCCACTCGGAGAAGGTCAAGAAGCTCGAGCTGACCAACGTCGGCGAGCTCGACATCACCTCGGTCGAGCTCTGATCCGAACGGTCTGACCCCGGGTCGGGCTCACCTACCGGTGGGCCCGACCCGGGCCGTTCCGTGAGGAGGTGTTACAACATCTCCTCGCAAGGTCTGTCATCCCCGTGTCGGCCGTCCGACGCGCCCCCTGTCTGGAGGACCACCCCATGGGCCGTTATCTGTTGAGACGGCTGCTCCAACTCATTCCGGTCTTCATCGGCACCACGTTCCTCATCTACTGGCTCGTGTGGTCGGTGCCGGGCGACCCGTTCGCCGGCAAGTGCGGTGAGCGCGCTTGCCCGGACGCGTACGTCAACATGATGACCGAGAAGTTCAAGCTGAACGAGAACATTTTCGTCCAGTACGGCAACTACATGCAGAACCTGTTCCAGGGCGACTTCGGCACCACCTTCGGTGGCCGGCCGATCGGCGACATCATCGCCACGTCGTACCCGAACACGCTGAAGCTGGCCGTGGTCGCCCTCGCCATCGAGGCCCTCATCGGTCTCACCGCGGGCGTGCTGACCGGTCTGCGCCGCAACGGCTTCCTGGACAACCTGGTTCTCGTCTCCACCCTGTTCCTGATCGCGCTGCCGGTCTTCGTCATCGGCTTCGTGCTGCAGTGGGTGCTGGGTGTGCAGTGGGGCATCGTCAAGCCGACCGTCTCGAACGAGATGCGGATCTCCGAACTCATCGTGCCCGGCTTCGTGCTGGGCAGCGCCTCCATGGCGTACATCGCCCGGGTGTCGCGGACGAGCATCGCCGAGAACCGGCGGGCCGACTACGTGCGCACGGCGATCGCCAAGGGCCTGCCGATGCGCCGGGTGGTCGGGGTGCACCTGCTGCGCAACTCCCTCATCCCGGTCGTCACGCTGCTCGGCACCGACCTCGGCGCCCTGATGGGCGGCGCCATCGTCACCGAGGGCATCTTCGGCATCAACGGGATCGGTCGCCAGGTCTTCCGAGCGATCGTCACCAAGGAGAGCGCTACCGTTGTCTCCATCGTGGTGGTCCTGGTGCTGGTCTACCTGCTGATGAACCTGCTGGTCGACCTGCTCTACGCCGCCCTGGACCCGAGGATCCGCTATGAGTGACCCGAGCACCGCATCGATCGTCAGCACCCCCCGTCCCGAGCAGCCGAGTCAGATCGGTGCGCCGGCCGACGCGGGGCTGCCGGAGAACGCTCGCAAGGAGAAGCCGCGGGGTCTACTCGGCGACGCCTGGCAGGATCTGCGCCGTAAGCCGCTGTTCTGGATCTCGGCAAGTTTCATCGTGCTCTTCCTGGTGATGGCGGCGTTCCCGTCGCTGTTCACCAACGGCGACCCGGTCAACGGCTCGCTGTCGAACAGCCGGGTGGAGCCGGGGGCCAACGGCTGGTTCGGCTACGACGTGCAGGGCCGTGACGTGTTCGCCCGGGTCATCTACGGCGCCCGCGCCTCGATCGTGGTGGCGGTGCTCTCGGTGGCCGGCACGCTGCTGATCGGCGGCACGATGGGCATCATCGCCGGCTACCGCGGCGGCTGGGTGGACGGTTTGCTGTCCCGGATCGCCGACGTCTTCTTCGGCCTGCCGTTCGTGCTCGGCGCGATCGTCATCCTGACCACCTTCAACGGCTCGGGCACCGACAACAGCACCCCGGAGATCATGGGTCTGGTGATCCTCTCCCTGACGGTGCTGAGCTGGCCGGTGGTGATGCGGCTGATGCGCTCCTCGGTGCTGGCCACCAAGGAGGCGGACTACATCGTGGCCGCGCGGGCGCTGGGTGCCGGCACCGGCCGGATCATCCTGAAGCACCTGCTGCCGAACTGCCTGGCGCCGCTGCTGGTGTACGGCACGATCATGGTGGGTTCGTTCATCGGCGCCGAGGCGACGCTGTCCTTCCTGGGCGTCGGCCTGAAGACCCCGGTGGTGTCCTGGGGCATCATGATCAGCGAGGCGCAGAACTACATCCGCGTCTCGCCGTTCCTGCTCTTCTTCCCCGCCGCGTTCCTCGTCACCGCCGTGCTGAGCTTCGTGATGCTCGGTGAGGCGGTCCGCGAGGCCCTCGATCCGAAACTCCGCTAGGGGCGATTCAGTTGTCCGACATTCTCGTGTCCGAGCAGTCCGCGGCAGGCGCCTCCGGGCGCCCCGCCGGCCGGCTGCTGGAGGTCGACGACCTGCGCGTGGAGTTCCGTACCCGGGACGGCGTCGCCAAGGTCATCAACGGAGTCACGTACCACGTCGACGCGGGGGAGACCCTCGCCGTGCTCGGCGAGTCCGGCTCCGGCAAGAGCGTCACCGCCCAGACGATCATGGGCATCCTGGACACGCCCCCCGGCTTCGTCACCGGTGGTCAGGTCCGCTTCCACGGCAAGGACATGCTGAAGATGTCCGCCGAGGAGCGTCGCCGCATCCGCGGCGAGGGGATCGCCATGATCTTCCAGGACGCGCTCTCCGCGCTCAACCCGGTTTTCACCGTCGGGTTCCAGATCGCCGAGCAGTTCCGGGTGCGGCGTGGCCTGGGTCGCGCCGAGGCCAAGAAGCGCGCGATCGAGATGCTCGACCAGGTGAAGATCCCGAACGCCAAGGGCCGGTTCAACAACTACCCGCACCAGTTCTCCGGCGGTATGCGGCAGCGCGCCATGATCGCGATGTCGCTGGCGCTCGACCCGGAGGTGCTGATCGCGGACGAGCCGACCACGGCGCTGGACGTGACGGTGCAGGCCCAGATCATGGACCTGCTGGCCGAGCTCCAGCGGGAGCGGCAGATGGGCATGATCCTGATCACCCACGACCTCGGCGTGGTCGCCGACGTCGCGGACCGGATCGCGGTCATGTACGCGGGCCGGATCGTCGAGGAAGCCAACGTGTACGACCTGTACGCCAGGCCGGCGCACCCGTACACGCTCGGCCTGCTCAACTCGATCCCCCGGCTCGACGAGAAGGGGCAGCAGCTCCGGACGATCAAGGGTCTCCCGCCGAACCTGATGAACATCCCGCCGGGCTGCCCGTTCAACCCGCGCTGCCCCATGGCGCAGCCGGTCTGCCGGGAGAAGGTCCCGCCGCTGCTGCAGGTGGGTGCCGGCCGGGCCAGCGCCTGCCACTTCGCCGAGGAGCTGGTGAACCGTGACTGAGAACATCCTCGAGGTCCGTGACCTGGTCAAGCACTACCCCGTCACCCGCGGTGTGGTGTTCAAGAAGACGATCGGTCACGTCAAGGCCGTCGACGGGGTCTCCTTCGACCTGCGGGCCGGCGAGACCCTCGGCGTGGTGGGCGAGTCCGGTTGCGGCAAGTCGACGCTGGCCCGGGTGCTGATGAACCTGGAGCGGCCGACCGCCGGCAGCGTGCACTACAAGGGGCAGGACATCTCCAAGCTCTCCGGCGGTGCGCTGCGGCGGCTGCGCCGGCAGATCCAGCTGGTGATGCAGGACCCGTACACCTCGCTGAACCCGCGGATGACGGTCGGTGACCTGATCGGCGAGCCGTTCGAGATCCACCCGGAGGTGGCTCCCAAGGGCAGCCGCCGGAACAAGGTCAAGGAACTGCTCGACCTGGTGGGCCTCAACCCGGAGCACATCAACCGGTACCCGCACCAGTTCTCCGGCGGTCAGCGGCAGCGCATCGGCATCGCCCGGGCGCTGGCCCTGCGGCCCGAGATCATCGTCTGCGACGAGCCGGTGTCGGCGCTGGACGTGTCGATCCAGGCCCAGGTGATGAACCTGCTGGAGCAGCTGCAGAGCGAGTTCGGCCTGTCGTACGTGTTCATCGCGCACGACCTGTCGGTGGTGCGGCACCTCTCCGACCGGGTCGCGGTGATGTACCTCGGCAAGATCGTCGAGGTCGGCACCGAGGACGAGATCTACGAGCGGCCGACCCACCCGTACACCCAGGCGCTGCTGTCGGCGGTGCCGGTGCCGGACCCGACCGTGCGGGACAACAAGGCGATCATCCGCCTGACCGGTGACGTGCCGTCGCCGGTCAGCCCGCCCTCGGGCTGCCGGTTCCGTACCCGGTGCTGGAAGGCGCAGGACGTCTGCGCCGAGCAGGTGCCGCTGCTGGAGATCCGGCGGGGCTCGGACCACCCGAGCGCCTGCCACTTCGCCGAGAAGCGGGAGATCGTCGCCACCCACGAGGCGTGACCCCACCGGAACCGCCTGCCCGCGTCACCACGACGCCGGCAGGCGGTTCCGCGTCTGCGGGCCCGGCCGGCGTACGGCTCAGAGCGGCCCGCGCCCGGCGCGGAGCAGCAGCAGCGCCAGCTGGGTGCCGTCGGCGCCGAGGGCGACCCGGAAGCGCTCCAGGATCTCCCGCTCGCGGGCGAGCACCAGGCGGGTGCCGCCGGAGGCCATCCGGGTCGCGCCGACCTCCTGGGAGAGCCGGGCCCGCTCCTGCCACAGCTCGATGAGCGCCCGGTCGATCTCGTCGATCCGCTCCCGGATCTCCACGATCCGGGCGGCGGCGGACGGTTCCGCGGTGCCGGTGCCCGGGGTGGTCGTGCCGGGCCTGCCGGTCCGGCCCGCCGCGCCGTTGGCGGTCACGCCGTCGGCCGGGGCGTCGGCTTCCGCGCCGGCGCCGCCGGCGCCGGTCCGAGCCGGTCCGCCGCTCTGCTTCACCACGTCTGTCATCATCGGGTACCCCTCGCGCTGTGGTGCCCGGTGCCGGGATCCCGGGACGGAAAAAGCCCCGGGCTCCAGGAGCCCGGGGCTTTTTCGTAGGTCTGATCGATCAGGCGCGACCTACGGCTGCCGGACTCCCGGAGCCGTAGTAAAAGTAGAAGCGCTGACCGAACACGCCGTCGAGTATGCCGCCCGGCCCGCGTCCGGCGCAAGGAAACCGGCAACCCGGCTGCCGGCGGCGGCCCGCCGGGCGTCCACGGCGGGGAAGTGTCCGGCCGGCGGCATAGACTCGCCGTGCGATGCATCCTCTCTTCGACATCCCCGCGTCCCCGCCCGCGCCGACGACCACGCCGACGCCTGCGCGGCGGCCCGGGTCCGCCGCTGCCCGCCTGGATCCGCAGGCCCTGCTCACCGGCCTGAACGGGCCGCAGCGCGACGCGGTCACCCACGCCGGCTCGCCGCTGCTGATCGTGGCCGGCGCCGGCTCGGGCAAGACCCGGGTGCTCACCCACCGGATCGCCTACCTGCTCGCCGCGCGCGACGTGCATCCGGGCGAGATCATCGCGATCACCTTCACCAACAAGGCCGCCGGCGAGATGAAGGAGCGGGTGGCCGCCCTGGTCGGGCCGCGCGCCCGGCTGATGTGGGTGTCGACCTTCCACTCCGCGTGCGTCCGCATCCTGCGCGCCGAGCACGAGCACGCCGGGCTGAAGTCAACCTTCTCCATCTACGACGCGGACGACTCGCGCCGGTTGATGCAGCTCGTCGCCCGCGAGTTGGACCTCGACCCGAAGCGCTACCCGGCGCGCGGGCTGGCCGCCCAGGTCTCCAACCTGAAGAACGAGCTGGTCGACCCGGAGGAGTTCGCCGGCCGCGCCAAGGGCCCGAACGAGCGGGCGCTGGCCGAGGCCTACACGCTCTACCAGCGCCGGCTGCGCGAGGCGCACGCGCTGGACTTCGACGACCTGATCATGACGACGGTGCACCTGCTCCAGTCGCACCCGCACGTGGCGGAGAGCTACCGCCGGCGATTCCGGCACGTGCTGGTCGACGAGTACCAGGACACCAACCACGCCCAGTACGTGCTGATCAAGGAGCTGGTCTCCGGCACCGAGGGGGTGGAGCCGGCCGAGCTCTGCGTGGTCGGCGACGCCGACCAGTCGATCTACGCGTTCCGCGGCGCGACGATCCGCAACATCCTGGAGTTCGAGCGGGACTTCACCGACGCCCGGACGATCCTGCTGGAGCAGAACTACCGCTCCACGCAGACCATCCTGAACGCGGCCAACGCGGTGATCGACCGGAACACCTCGCGCAAGCCGAAGCGGCTGTGGAGCGAGGCGGGGGCCGGCGAGCAGATCGTCGGCTACGTCGCCGACACCGAACACGCCGAGGCGGACTGGGTGGCCCGGGAGATCGACCGGCTGGTCGACGCCGGCGACACCCGCCCCGGCGACGTGGCGGTCTTCTACCGCACCAACGCCCAGTCCCGGGTCTTCGAGGAGGTGTTCATCCGGGTCGGCCTCCCCTACAAGGTGGTCGGCGGGGTGCGCTTCTACGAGCGCAAGGAGGTCCGCGACGCGCTGGCCTATCTGCGCGCCGTGGTCAACGACGACGACACGGTCAGCCTGCGCCGGGTGCTGAACACCCCGCGCCGGGGCATCGGCGACCGCGCCGAGGCGTGCGTGGAGGCGCTCTCCAGCCGCGACCGGATCTCCTTCGGCGCCGCACTGCGCCGGGCCAAGGACGCGCCGGGCATCTCCACCCGGGCGGCCAACGGGATCGCCGAGTTCGTCGCCCTGCTCGACGGGGCGCGTGAGCTGGCCGAGACCGGCACCCCCGAGGAGGTGCTGGAGGCGTTGCTGACCCGCTCGGGCTACCTCACCGAGCTGGAGGAGAGCCTGGATCCGCAGGACGCCGGCCGGGTCGACAACCTCCAGGAACTGGTCAGCGTCGCCCGGGAGTACACCGAGCGGGTCGAGGCGCTCGGCGCCGAGGGGGAACGGGCCACCGTGGCCGGCTTCCTGGAGCAGGTCGCGCTGGTCGCCGACGCCGACCAGGTGCCCACCGACGACCCCGACCACCAGGGCGTGGTCACCCTGATGACGCTGCACACCGCCAAGGGGCTGGAGTTCCCGGTGGTGTTCCTGACCGGGCTGGAGGACGGCGTCTTCCCGCACCTGCGCTCGCTCGGCGACACCCGCGAGCTGGAGGAGGAGCGTCGGCTGGCGTACGTGGGCATCACCCGGGCCCGGCAGCGCCTCTACCTCTCCCGGGCGGTCACCCGCTCGGCGTGGGGCGCCCCGGCCTACAACCCGCCCTCCCGGTTCGTCGAGGAGCTGCCGCCGGAGCTGGTGCGCTGGGAGCGCACCGAGGGGTCGTACACCTCGTGGGGTGGCGGAGGCGGCGGCGTCGGCGGCCGCGCGGACCGCACGCCCGGCGGGCGTGGCGGCTTCACCGGCGGTACGCCCAAGGCGGCGCAGCTGGCCAAGCGGCTCGGCGTCGACGGCAGCCGGCTCGCCACCGCGAGCGAGCTGCCGCAGGGGCCGAAGGTGGCCGCCGGCGACCGGGTCAACCACCAGCGCTACGGGCTGGGCCGGGTGCTCGCGGTGGAGGGGCACGGCCCGAGCGCCCGGGCGCAGATCGACTTCGGCGACCAGACGATGTGGCTGGTGCTGCGGCACGCGCCGCTCGACAAGCTCTGAGCGCGTCGCCCGGCCTGGCGGTGACGGAGGTCCTGACGCGGATGGGCCGGTACGGGTAGGGAAAGTGTCTGGGGTGGGCGATAGCGTTCCGCCATGAGCGTGCTCGATCGCCGCGCCCTCAACCGGTCGCTTCTGGCCCGCCAGCTTCTGCTGCAGCGGCACGACATGCCGGTCGTCGACGCGCTTGAACACCTGGTGGGGTTGCAGGCGCAGGAGCCCCTGGAGCCGTACGTCGGGTTGTGGAGCCGGCTGGCCGGCTTCCAGCCGCCGGCGCTGGCCGAGCTGCTGCTGAGCCGCGGGGCGGTCCGCACTCTGCTGATGCGCCGCACCCTGCACCTGGTGACCGCGCGCGACTGCCTCGCGTTGCGGCCCGTGCACCAGGCAATGCTGGTCTCACGCATGTGGTCGACGTTGCGCCGGGTGCTGCCCGGGGTCGACCTCGACGAGCTGACCAAACTGGGCCGGCCGCTGTTCGAGGAGCGGCCGCGGATGCTGACCGAGGCGGCCCGCGCCATCGCCGACCGCTGGCCAGGGGTGGAGCCGCGCTGGCTGGGCGACGCGCTCAGCACGCTCGTGCCGCTCGTACAGGTGCCACCCCGCGGCGTCTGGGGCGAGCGCGGCGCCGCGTACAACACCACGATCGAGGCGTGGCTGGGCCGCCCGCTGGAGCCGGCGTCGCCTGCCACCGTCGACGCGCTGGTCCTGCGCTACCTCGCCGCCTACGGCCCGGCGGCCAGCGCTGACATCCGCGCATGGTCGGGGCTGAGCGGGCTGCGGGAGTCCATCCAGCGGTTGCGACCGTCGTTGCGGACGTTCCGCGACGAGCGCGGCCGCGAGCTGCTCGACGTGCCCGACGGCGCGCTGCCCGACCCGGAGACCCCGGCGCCGCCGCGCTTCCTGCCGGCGTTCGACAACGCGGTGCTCGGCTACGACGACCGCAGCCGCGTCATCGACGCCGAGCATCGCGGGCTGAGCGTCACGGGTGCCCGCTTCCTGCTGGTCGACGGCCGGGTCGCTGGCACCTGGGCGGTCACCGTCGACGACGGCGCGGCGACGTTGCGGGTCACGCCGCTGCGCACTTTCACGACGGGCGAGCGCGACGCCGTCGTCGCCGAGGGCGAGAGCCTGCTGACCATGTTCCAGACCGAGCCACGGCACGCCAACCACGTCTTGATCACGGACGCTTGACGCAGGTGTGGGCTGGTGCGGCGCGTGCCCGCGTGAGCACCGCATCGAACGCTTGGAGCAGACGAGACCTACCGGGGTCAGCAGGCCACGTCGATGCCTCGGGCGCGCAGGAACGGCGCGGGGTCGATCTGGTTCCACATCTGCCCCTTGTGCACCTCGAAGTGCAGGTGCGGGCCGGTGGAGTCGCCGGTGGAACCCTCGTAGCCGATGACCTCGCCGGCGCTGACCTTGTCACCCACGCCGACCGCGGTGCGGCTCTGGTGCGCGTAGTGGGTCAGGTAGCCGTTGCCGTGGTCGATGAAGACCGAGATGCCGTACCCGTCGCCGGCGTCGCCGGCCTTGACCACGGTGCCGCCGAAGGCAGCGCGGATCGGGGTGCCGGCGGGCATGGCGAAGTCGATGCCGGCGTGCAGGGTGCCCCACCGCTGGCCGTAGCAGGAGGTGATCTCGGCGCCCTTCATCGGGATGACCCAGGTCGGCTTGGGCTTGGCCTTCGGCTTCGGCTTGCTGGTGGTCGCCTTCGGGCTGGGCTTTGCGGAGGGGCTGGCCGTCGACGGGCTGGGCGCGGGGCTGGTGGGGGTGGCGCTCGGGGTGACCGGTGCCGTCGACTCCCGGTCGGACCGGTCGGCGCGGGCGGCGGCCTCGGCCCGGGCCTGCGCGTCCAGGGACACGGCGGCCGGGGTGCCGTCGTCGGCGCCGGTGGTCGCCACGGCGACGCCGCCGAGGCCGAGGGCGACCAGGACCGCCGCCGCGAGGACCACCTGCCGGGTGCGCCCGCCCATCCGCCGCCGGTGCCGGGCTGGCGCGTTCGGGGTCTTCTCGTTCTGGATGGAGCTGTCTTCCTGCACGGTTGACCTTCACAGTCGAGGGGCACTTGACCTCGAAATACTGGTGTCGGCCCGATCCGCGCCGGGTACCGGGAGGATGGCGGCGCCGTCGGCCGCTGGCGCCGAGAGGCCCCTTGTCCCTCTCTGGGGTCATACGTCCGGATAAGTGATCATGCGGGTGGGTGCTCTGCGTCACACCGTCAACTGTGACCCGGGAGACTTTGTCGGCCCACGGGCAACGAAAAACCGCCCGGATCGGCAGATCCGGGCGGTCATCGGTCGGTACGCAGCGTCAGGAAGCGGCTACCTCGTTGTAGATTGCCTCGACCTGTAGCTGGATGTCCACTCCGCGCTCCTGGAGGTAGGGCACCGGGTCGCGCGGCTCGCCCTTGACATGGATCTCCAGGTGCAGGTGGGAGCCGTAGGAGTGGCCGGTGTTGCCGACCAGGCCGAGCTGGTCGCCCGCCTTGACCTGCTGCCCCACCTGGACGCTCAGTGCCTGCGAGTGGCCGTAGATGGCCTCGCTGCCGTCGGAGTGCTGGACGATCACCGTGTAGCCGTAGCCGCCGAACCAGCCGGCGGTGGTGACGGTGCCGTCGTGGATGGCGACGTACGGGGTGCCCTCGGGGGCGACCAGATCGACGCCGGTGTGCATCTTGCCCCAGCGCACGCCGTAGGGGGACTTGAAGTCGTAGCCCTGCAGCGGCAGCAGCCAGACCTCGGGCTCCGCGGCCTCCTCGGCGCGCCCGCTGTCACGGGAGGCGCGCTCGGCGGAGTCGGCGCGGGCGGCCGCGTCCTGACTCAGCGTGGAGGCCGCCTTGAGTTCGTCGAGGACCGACGGGTTGACGCTCTTCGCGTCCGGCATGGCTCCCGCGCCGAGGGCCACCACACCGGCTCCGACGAACGCGGTGGTGACGACGGCGGCGTAGCGGCTCCGCGGGGGGGTGGGTACGCGGCGGCGACCGCGATATCGATCGGGCTCAGACGACAGGCGCTGGCGCACGCACACCCTCCGTTGTCGGGGTCTCGAAGCGGTCGGACCGGCGTTCGTGAAGCCGTGGTGAACGTCTGCTGACCGCGTCGCCACCCGTCCGTGGACCTGATGACAACCGTGGACACGTTAGCCAACCACCAGACGAGTCACAAGCCGGAGCGCCGAATTGGTGCTGCGTTCTGTCCAAATGCGTCCGTGATTGTCATGCCTCGTACCCGTCGATCGGCGCCCCCGTTACTGCCCGTTCGTCGCGGAGCGTGACCGAACGGCGGAGTCGTCCGGCTTGACGGCGGCGGCTCAACCGGCCTGCGGACCGGGATTCCCGCGACCGCGGCCGAGCGGCCACGAACCCCGTCCGCCGTCGCCGGCGCGGTACCGGCTGTGCGGCCCGGATTTCCGGGGGCCGGGCCGGCGGGTTACCGTTCGTTCAGGTCAAGCCGCGGAGCCGGTGAAAGGGATGCGCAGATGAGCTCTCGTGTTCGGGTCGTCGTCGCCAAGCCGGGCCTGGACGGCCACGACCGCGGCGCCAAGGTCGTCGCGCGTGCCCTCCGGGACGCCGGCATGGAGGTCGTCTACACCGGTCTGCACCAGACCCCGGAGCAGATCGTGGAGGCCGCGATCCAGGAGGACGCCGACGGCATCGGGCTCTCGGTGCTCTCCGGTGCGCACATGACGCTCTTCCGCCGGGTGCTGGAGCTGCTGGCCGAGCGGGACGCCCGGGACATCGTGGTGTTCGGCGGCGGCATCATCCCGGACGCCGACATCCCCGAGCTGGAGCAGCTCGGCGTCGCCAAGATCTTCACGCCGGGCGCCACCACCCAGTCCATCGTCGACTGGGTGCGGGCGAACGTGGCGCAGCCGGTCGGCTGACCTCTCCGGGGCTGCCCGCCTCGGCCTCGGCGGCAGGCAGCCCGGCAGGATGCCGGAGCGGGGCGCTGGGCGGAAGCCGGGCGGTGCGCCCGAGCCGGGCGCTGACGGCGGGCCGGCGGGACGCGGACACGGGGGAGGGGCCGGACGCACCCCTCACACGTCCGGCCCCTCTATGCACGATGCCCCGCCGCCACCCCTCGACCGACAGGGCATCGGCCGTCTCCCGTCTTCGCGCTGAGCAGCGCTCCGACACCTGACTCAACGACGCCCCCGGCGGGGGGTTACGCACCCGCCTGAACATCCCCCGGATGGTTGACGGCGGGGCGAACGGAGGCCCGCCCGGCGACGGCTGTGCATTACCGCACACCGCGCACCCGCTCGGTTGCCGGCGGTGCCCACCTCGCTAGGCTGCGCCCAATGGCCTGCTTCAACTGATGACAGGCGTCAAACTGTTTTCCATAACGCTGGTGGCGGCGCGACGGCGCGCCGCGGAGACGGGACGGGACGCGCAAACGTGGACCTGTACGAGTACCAGGGGCGGGACCTGTTCGAGCGGCACGGCTTGCCCGTGCTCGCCGGCGGCGTCGCCACGACCCCGGAGGAGGCCCGCGCGATCGCCGAACGCCTCGGCGGTCGGGTGGTCGTCAAGGCGCAGGTGAAGGTCGGCGGCCGGGGCAAGGCCGGCGGCGTCAAGCTGGCCGAGGGCGCGGAGGAGACGGTGGCCCGGGCCACCGACATCCTCGGCATGGACATCAAGGGCCACACCGTCCACAAGGTCATGATCACCGTGACCGCGGACGTGGCTGAGGAGTACTACTTCTCCTACCTGCTGGACCGGGCGAACCGCACCTTCCTCTGCATCGCCAGCGTCGCCGGCGGCATGGACATCGAACAGGTCGCCGCGGAGACCCCGGAGAAGGTCGTCAAGGCCCCGATCGACGCGGTCGAGGGCGTGGACGAGGCCAAGGCGCGCGAGATCGTCACCGCCGCCGGCTTCCCGGCCGAGGTCGCCGACCAGGTCGTCGAGGTCGCCGTGGGGCTGTGGAAGGCCTTCGTCGCCGAGGACGCCACCCTGGTCGAGGTGAACCCGCTGGCCAAGACCGGCGACGGCAAGCTGCTGCTGCTCGACGCCAAGATCAGCCTGGACGAGAACGCCGCGTTCCGGCACCCGGACCACGAGGCGCTGGTCGACCAGGCCGCGGTGGACCCGCTGGAGCAGGCCGCCAAGGAGAAGGACCTCAACTACGTCAAGCTCGACGGTGAGGTCGGCATCATCGGCAACGGCGCGGGTCTGGTCATGTCGACCCTCGACGTGGTCGCGTACGCCGGTGAGCGGCACGGTGGCGTCAAGCCGGCCAACTTCCTCGACATCGGCGGCGGCGCGAGCGCCGCGGTGATGGCGAACGGGCTGGAGATCGTCCTCTCCGACCCGTCGGTCAAGAGCGTCTTCGTCAACGTCTTCGGCGGCATCACCGCCTGCGACGCGGTCGCCAACGGCATCGTGCAGGCGCTGGAGCTGCTGAAGCAGCGCGGCGAGCAGGTCACCAAGCCGCTCGTCGTCCGGCTCGACGGCAACAACGCCGAGGCCGGCCGGGCGATCCTCGACGGCGCTAACAACCCGCTGATCGAGCGGGTCGACACCATGGATGGCGCGGCCGAGCGGGCCGCCGAGCTGGCCGCTGCGGGGGTCTGACAATGGCTATCTGGCTGACCAAGGACTCGAAGGTCATCGTGCAGGGGATGACCGGCTCCGAGGGTTCCAAGCACACCCGGCGGATGCTCGCCGCGGGCACCACCATCGTCGGCGGCGTCAACCCGCGCAAGGCGGGCCAGACGGTCGACTTCGACGGCACCGAGCTGCCGGTCTTCGCCGGCGTCGCGGACGCGATGAAGGAGACCGGGGCGGACGTCACGGTCATCTTCGTGCCGCCGCAGTTCACCAAGGCCGCGGTGATCGAGGCGATCGACGCCGGCATCGAGCTGGCCGTGGTGATCACCGAGGGCGTGCCGGTGCACGACACCGCCGCGTTCTGGGCGTACAACGTGGCCAAGGGCGGCAAGACCCGGATCATCGGCCCGAACTGCCCCGGCATCGCCTCGCCGGGCGCCTCCAACGCGGGCATCATCCCGGCCGACATCACCGGCTCCGGCCGGATCGGCCTGGTCAGCAAGAGCGGCACGCTGACCTACCAGATGATGTACGAGCTGCGCGACATCGGCTTCTCCACCTGCGTCGGCATCGGCGGCGACCCGATCATCGGCACCACGCACATCGACGCCCTGGCCGCGTTCGAGGCCGACCCGGACACCGACGCGATCGTCATGATCGGTGAGATCGGCGGCGACGCCGAGGAGCGGGCCGCCGAGTTCATCAAGGCGAACGTGACCAAGCCGGTGGTCGGCTACATCGCCGGCTTCACCGCCCCGCCCGGCAAGACCATGGGGCACGCGGGCGCCATCATCTCCGGCTCGGCGGGCACCGCCGAGGCGAAGAAGGAGGCCCTGGAGGCGGTCGGGGTCAAGGTCGGCAAGACGCCGACCGAGACCGCGCGCCTGATGCGGGAGATCATGTCCGCCGGCTGACCGGACGGCTGACGAGCTGAGGGGGGTCGACCGGGTCCGGTCGGCCCCCTCAGTCGTTCCAGCCCGGGTAGTTCCCGGTGGCCCGCAGGATCGCGCTGCCGATGATGTTGATCACGCCGAAGGTGATGGCCAGGTAACCCAGCACCGGCGACTGGCCGGACCGCTTCGCGTCGCGGATGGACAGCCAGCCGAAGATGATGCCCAGGATGCCGCAGCAGAGCAGGCCGGTGATGATGCCCAGGATGCCCCAGAGGGTGGTGCGGTCCCGACCGCGGGCGGGCGGCGGCGGTGGATACGGAGCGTTCACGGCTTGCCTCCGGGCGGTCGGTGCCGCGACTGCCGTCGCGTCCTGGGCCGAGGCTAAACCGGATCCGGAGCCGACGGCGGTGGATCACGGAACTCGCCGCCGGCACGGGGCGGTATCGGACTGCCGTCGCCCGCGCGGCATGCCAGAGTAGACGTGATGTCCTCCGTCACCCCTGACCAGCCCAGCCGTCCCGTCGACGTCGGCCCCGACACCCGGCCGTCCGGCCGGGCCGGTGCGGGTCGGCGGGTGCCCGCCCCCCGGGCCGGGGAGCCGCCCCGCCGCCGGGCGCCGCTCGCCGTCGCCGCCGGGGTGGCCGCCGGGTGGGCGGCGATCACCTCGTGCCTGCCGGTCGTCGTCGTGCTCTGGCTGTTCCAGCTCAGCGAGGACGCCGCGTCGCTGCTCGGTGCGGTACGCGCCGGGCTGGCCGGCTGGCTGCTCGGGCACGGGGTCCCGCTGGCCACCGGCGCCGGCCCGGTCGCGCTGGCCCCGCTGGCGCTCACCGCGCTGGCGTTCTGGCGGCTGACCCGGGCGGGCGTGCACACCAGCCGGGCGATCGGCGCCCGCGGCAGCCGGTCGGTACCCCGGGCGGTCACCGCCGCCGGTGCGGTGGGCATCGCGTACGCCGTGCTGGGCGCGCTCGCCGCGCTCGCGGTCGGCACCGGCGGGCCCGGCGTGTCGCCGGTGCGGGCGGGGGTGACGCTCGGCGTGTTCGGCGGGCTCGCCGCCCTGGTCGGTGCCGCCCGCACCACCGGGGTGGCCGGCCTGCTCGCCGCACGCGCCCCGGCGCCGCTGCGGGACGCGCTCCGTACCGGCCTGGTCGCCGGGCTGCTGCTGCTCGCCGCGGGCGGCGGAGCGGCCGGGCTGGCCGTGGCGACCGGAGGCGGGGACGCCGCCGACATGATCGGCGCATACCGCACCGGGGTGGCCGGGCAGGCCGGGATCACGCTGGTCAGCCTCGCCTACGCGCCGAACGCCACGGTCTGGTCGGCCAGCTACCTGCTCGGCCCGGGCTTCGCGATGGGCACCGACACGGCGGTACGCACCAGCGAGGTCTCGGTCGCCGCGCTGCCGGCCGTACCGCTGCTGGCGGGGCTGCCGCGCGGGCCGGTCGACGGGCTCGGCGCCGGGCTGCTCGCGGTGCCGGTCCTCGCCGGGATGGCGGCCGGCTGCCTGCTGGCCCGCCGGCTGGTCCGGCTGGCCGCCGAGGAACGGGCGACGCTGCGCTGGGCCGGACTGCTCGGGCCGGCGGCGCTCGCCGGGCCGGTGGCCGGCCTGCTGCTCGGCGCGGCGGCCGCCGCCTCCGCCGGCCCGCTCGGCGGCGGCCGGCTGGCCGAGATCGGCCCGGTCGGCTGGCAGGTGGCCGCCGTGGCGACCGCGGTGATCGGGGTCGGCGCGCTGCTCGGCGCCGCCACCACCAAGGTGCTCGCCCGCCCCGCCGCGCGCTGAGCGCCACGCCGACCGCGCCGCCGGGCGGCGTCGGGCTGGGGGCGACCCGGCGGACGGCGAGGGGCGCCCCGGACGGATCCGGGACGCCCCTGTCTCGTGCGGTGCTCAGGACTGGGTCGGCAGGGCCACGTTGGCCACGACTCCCAGGATGATGAGCAGGATGCCGAGTCCGGCGCCGACGGCGCCGCAGATCAGGCCCGCCTTGGCCTGGCCGGCGTTGGACGCCAGCCCCTGGTCGGCCTTCTGCTTGCCCAGGTAACCGGTCACCACGGCGGCGATGCCGACCGGGATGCCCAGGTAGAAGCAGCAGACCAGCGGGATCGACGCGATGCCGAGGATCAGCGACACCAGGCCGAGGGTGTTCTGCTGGCCCTGCCCCTGCGGGTAGCCCGCGTTCGGGTAGGACGGCGCGGCGCCGTACGGCTGCTGCTGCTGGGCGTACGGGTCCTGGTACGGCTGCTGCTGGCCGTACGGCTGGCCCGAGGTGGGCTGCTGGCCGTACGGCGCGGCCGGCGGCTGGCCGTAGGGGTCGCTCGGCTGGCCGTAGGGCTGGCCGGAGGTGGGCTGCTGACCGTACGGGGCGGCCGGCGGCTGGGCGTAGGGGTCGTTGGGCTGGCCGTAGGGCTGGCCCGAGGTGGGCTGCTGGCCGTACGGGTCCTGACCGGGCTGTCCGGGCTGCATGTGGAGGCTCCTCGCTTGGGGTCGGTCAGTTGGTGCTGCTGGTGTCGGCGCCAATCAGCCCGGCGAGGCCGCCGAGCAGGCAGCACACCAGGACGATCACGTACCAGCCGATGCCGACGATCAGGGCCCACTTGGACCACTTCTTCGACTCGGCGGCGGCGGCCTGCGCGCCGGCGTAGTCACCCTGCTGGAGCAGCGGGTTGACCTTGGAGGCGTTGATGATGGCCGGGATGGCCAGCGGCCAGAACAGGAAGATCGCGACGATCGACATCGTCATGTTGTTGTTGATCTGCGGCGGCTGCTGGGGCTGGTATCCGGGCTGCATCGTGGGGGACTCCTCATTCCATCGACACGGCTCGCGTGCCGGTTCACTGACGGGTGCGGGCCGGACGTGCGCCTAGCCCGAGCGACGGGCAGCGTACCTGGTTCCGGCCAGCTTGGCTGTCAGCGAATGTCGTGCCGCCCAACGGATGGGCGCGCTGACCTGCCGGATAGGGTGACCGGGTGACCGAGCCCGCGTCCGCAGCCCGCATCGTCGTCCTGGTCTCCGGCTCCGGAAGCAACCTCCAGGCGCTGTTGGACGCGTGCGCCGATCCCTCGTACGGCGCGCGGGTGGTGGCCGTCGGCGCCGACCGGCACGGCACCGGTGGCGTGCAGCGGGCCGCGGCGGCCGGCGTGCCGACCTTCGTGGACGAGCTGAAGGCGTACCCCTCCCGGGAGGACTGGGACGCCGCGCTCACCGGGCACGTCGCCGAGCACCGGCCCGACCTGGTCATCTCCGCCGGTTTCCTCAAGTTGGTCGGCCCGCACTTCCTGGCCGAGTTCGGCGACCGCTACCTCAACACGCACAACACGCTGCTGCCGGCGTTCCCCGGCATCCACGGCCCGCGCGACGCCCTCGCCTACGGCGTGAAGATCACCGGGGCCACCCTCTTCTTCGTCGACGCCGGGATGGACACCGGCCCGATCGTCGCGCAGGTCGCCGTGCCGGTGCACGACGACGACGATGTGGCGACGCTCACCGAGCGCATCAAGGAAGCCGAGCGGCGCCAGCTCGTCGAGCAGGTGGGCCGACTGGTCCGTGAAGGTTGGACGATCACCGGAAGAAAGGTCACGGTTCCGTGAGTTCCACTCAGGACGAGCGCCGCCCGATCAAGCGGGCGCTGGTCAGCGTCTACGACAAGACCGGCCTGGTCGAGCTGGCCCGGGCCCTGCACGCGGCCGGGGTGGAGATCGTCTCGACCGGGAGCACGGCGGCCACCATCGCCGGGGCCGGGGTGCCGGTGACCCCGGTGGAGACGGTGACCGGTTTCCCGGAGATCCTCGACGGCCGGGTCAAGACCCTGCACCCGAAGATCCACGGTGGACTCCTGGCCGACCTGCGCAAGGAGTCGCACACCGGCCAGCTCGACGAGCACGGCATCGCCGGGATCGACCTGCTGGTGTCCAACCTCTACCCGTTCCAGGCCACTGTCGCCTCCGGCGCGTCGGACGACGAGTGCGTGGAGCAGATCGACATCGGCGGTCCCGCGATGGTCCGGGCGGCGGCCAAGAACCACGCCTCGGTCGCCGTGGTCACCGACCCGGCGGCGTACCCGGCGCTGCTGGCCGCGCTCGACGAGGGCGGTTTCACGCTGGCCCAGCGCCGCGCCCTGGCCGCCCGTGCCTTCGCCGACATCGCCGAGTACGACGTCGCCGTCGCCGAGTGGTTCGCCACCACGCTGGCCCCGCCCGCCGACGGCTGGCCGCGGTTCGCCGGGCTGGCCCTGCGCCGCGAGGCGGTGCTGCGCTACGGCGAGAACCCGCACCAGGAGGCCGCCGTGTACGCCGACCCGGCCAGCCCGCCCGGGCTGGCCCAGGCCGAGCAGCTGCACGGCAAGGAGATGTCCTACAACAACTACGTCGACGCGGACGCCGCCTGGCGGGCCGCGAACGACTTCCCGGACCAGCCGGCGGTGGCGATCATCAAGCACGCCAACCCGTGCGGGATCGCGGTCGGCGCGGACGTGGCCGAGGCGCACAGCCGGGCGCACGCCTGCGACCCGGTCTCCGCGTACGGCGGGGTGATCGCGGTGAACCGCCCGGTGAGCGTGGAGATGGCCCGGCAGGTCGCCGAGATCTTCACCGAGGTGGTGGTGGCGCCCGGCTACGACGACGGCGCGCTGGAGATCCTCCAGGCCAAGAAGAACGTGCGGCTGCTGCGCGCGCCGGAGTACGCCCCGCTGCCGGCGGAGTGGCGGCAGGTCACCGGCGGCGTGCTGGTGCAGCTGCGGGACCGGATCGACGCCACCGGCGACGACCCGGCGAACTGGCGACTCGCCACCGGCGAGGCGGCCGACGAGGCCACCCTGCGGGACCTGGTCTTCGCCTGGCGGGCGGTGCGTGCGGTGAAGAGCAACGCGATCCTGCTGGCGAAGGACGGCGCCTCGGTCGGTGTCGGGATGGGCCAGGTCAACCGGGTCGACTCCGCGCAGCTGGCGGTCAGCCGGGCCGGCGCGGACCGGGCGCGCGGCTCGGTCGCCGCCTCCGACGCGTTCTTCCCGTTCGCCGACGGTCCGAAGATCCTCATCGAGGCCGGCGTGCGGGCGATCGTCCAGCCCGGCGGCTCGATCCGCGACGAGGAGGTCATCGCCGCCTGCAAGCAGGCCGGCGTCACTATGTACCTCACCGCCACCCGCCACTTCTTCCACTGACCCGCAGCCCCTGCGGGGCCGTCGATCATGAAGTTGTTGCCACGACGCGCCGCTTGGGGTCAAGGGGTGAGTGCAATCGTTAGGTGGCGATGAGGTGGTCCAGGCGTTCGGCTGGGGTTGCCCAGTCGAGCGTCTGGCGGGGGCGGGTGTTCAGTTCGTGGGCGACTTCATCGAGGCCGGCCTGGTCGATGGTGCGGAAGTCGTAGCTGCCTTTGGGGAAGCATTGGCGCAGTAGGCCGTTGGTGTTCTCGTTGCTGCCGCGTTGCCAGGGGCTGTGCGGGTCGCAGAAGTAGACCGGGCAGCCGGTGGTGACGGTGAAGCGGGCGTGAGCGGCCAGTTCGTTGCCCTGGTCCCAGGTCAGGGAGCGGCGCAGATGCGCCAGTAGCCGGCCGGCCAGGGCGGTCAGGACACTGATGACGGAGTTGGTGTCTCGGCCCTCGGGCAGGGCGCCGAGCATGACGTATCGGGTGGCGCGTTCCACCAGAGTCACGATCGCTGACCGGCCGGCCTTGCCGATGACCAGGTCACCTTCGCAGTGCCCAGGCACCGCCCGGTCGGTGGCCTCGGCGGGACGGGCACTGATGTGCAGGTCCCCGATCCAGGGGCGGCGACCCCGATCCGCTGCCGCCACCCGCGACTGGGAACGCCGATCGGCCCGTCCCGAGCGCAGGGCGACCTGCCGAGTCAGCTCCTCGCGCAGGCCGCCCCGCGACTGCACATAGATCGCCTGGTAGATCGTTTCGTGCGACACCCACAACTCCGGCCGGTCGGCGAACGTGGCCCGCAACCACGCGGCGATCACCGTCCGGATCGGGTTATGGCCGGATTCACAGTCGATTACTCAGCGTGACAGATGATCCATGACTCGGCGTAATCGACCACCGGTGGTGGTCGGTTGATCGGGGTCATCGGCTGGAAGCCGTCCGCCGTGAGACGATCTGGGCGTGACGGCGACGCTTCTGGACGGCAAGGCGACCGCGGCCGAGATCAAGGACGAGCTGCGCGTGCGGGTCAAGGCGCTGGCCGAACGGGGCATCACGCCGGGGCTGGGCACGGTGCTGGTCGGCGCCGATCCGGGCTCGCAGGCGTACGTCGACGGCAAGCACCGTGACTGCGCGGAGGTGGGGATCGCCTCGATCCGTCGGGAACTGCCCGCCGACGCTACCCAGCAGCAGGTCGACGAGGTGCTCGCCGAGCTGAACGCCGATCCGGCCTGCCACGGGTACATCGTCCAGCTGCCGCTGCCGGCCCACCTGGACACCCAGCGGGTGCTGGAGCTGATCGACCCGGAGAAGGACGCCGACGGCCTGCACCCGGTGAACCTGGGCCGGCTGGTGCTCGGCTACGATGCCCCGCTGCCGTGCACCCCGCGCGGCATCGTCGAGCTGCTGCGCCGGCACGACGTGGCGTTGCGCGGGGCGAAGGTCGCCGTGGTCGGCCGGGGCAACACGGTCGGCCGTCCGCTCGGCCTGCTGCTCACCCGGCGCAGCGAGAACGCCACCGTGACGTTGTGCCACACCGGCACCCTCGACCTGGCCGCGCACACCCGGGCCGCGGACATCGTGATCGTGGCGGCCGGGGTGCCCGGGCTGCTCACCGCCGACATGGTCGACCCGGGTGCGGTGGTGGTCGACGTGGGCATCACCCGGGTGGTCGGTCCGGACGGCAAGGGCCGCTACACCGGCGACGTGGCCCCGGAGGTCGCCGAGGTGGCCGGAGCGCTGGTGCCGATGCCGGGTGGTGTCGGCCCGATGACCCGGGCCATGCTGCTCACCAACGTGGTCGAGCGCGCCGAGCGGGGCTGACCGGGCGCGGGCGCCGGCCCGGCGAGGCGGCTTCCGCCCATCGGGGTCATAACCGTCCGCCCCTGGCCGGATCGGTGCCAGGATGACTGATACGGTCCGGAAAACCGACTGGTATCAGGGAGTGGGACGACCATGGGTAAGAAGGTCACTGTCGTCGGCGCCGGCTTCTACGGCTCGACCACCGCACAGCGCCTGGCCGAGTACGACGTCTTCGACACCGTCGTGATCACCGACATCGTGGAGGGCAAGCCCGCCGGTCTCGCCCTGGACCTCAACCAGTCGCGGGCCATCGAGGGCTTCGAGACCAAGGTGGTCGGCGTGACCACCGGCCCGAACGGCGAGGGCTACGAGGCGATCGAGGGCTCGGACGTCGTGGTCATCACCGCCGGCCTGCCCCGCAAGCCGGGCATGAGCCGGATGGACCTGCTGGAGACGAACGCCAAGATCGTCCGTCAGGTCGCCGAGAACGTCGCCAAGTACGCCCCGAACGCCGTCGTCATCGTGGTCTCCAACCCGCTCGACGAGATGACCGCGCTGGCCCAGATCGCCACCCAGTTCCCGAAGAACCGAGTGCTCGGCCAGGCCGGCATGCTCGACACCGCCCGGTTCACCAACTTCGTGGCGGAGGCGCTGAACGTACCGGTGAAGTCGGTGAAGACGCTGACCCTCGGCTCGCACGGCGACACCATGGTGCCGGTGCCGTCGAAGAGCACGGTGAACGGCAAGCCGCTGCGCGACGCGATGCCGGCCGAGCAGATCGAGGAGCTGGTCGTCAAGACCCGCAACGGTGGCGCCGAGGTGGTCGCGCTGCTCAAGACCGGTTCGGCGTACTACGCCCCGTCGGCCGCCGCCGCTCGGATGGCCAAGGCGGTCGCCGAGGACTCCGGCGAGGTCATGCCGGTCTGCGCCTGGGTCGACGGCCAGTACGGCATCGCCGGCGTCTACCTGGGCGTCGAGGCCGAGATCGGCGCCGAGGGCGTCAAGCGGGTCGTCGAGACCGACCTGGACGCCGACGAGCTGGCCAGCCTCAAGGAGGCCGCCGAGGCCGTCCGCGCCAAGCAGGCTGACGTCGCCAACATGTGACCTGAGCACCACCCGCGAAGGGGCACGCCGGATCCCGGCGTGCCCCTTCCGCGTCTCCGCCCCCGCCCCTCCCCGTCGATCATGAAGTTGTTGCCCTCCGCGCCGGCGGGTCGCGGCAACAACTTCATGATCAACGCGCCTCCAGGGTGAGGAAGGGTGGGGTCAGGTGGGGGGTGGCCAGGGTGGTGGGGGGTGGGAGGCGAGGGTGGGGGTGAGGGTGGTCAGGAGGGTGGTGCGGGAGGTGCGGGCGGCCGCCGGGTCCATCTCGTGGGCGTACGCCAGGGTCGGATCGACCAGTTGGACGGCGTGCACCAGCAGGTCGCCGGTGAGCAGCAGGCGCTCGTCCCCGCCGTCGAGCAGCACGCACTGGTGTCCGGGGGTGTGCCCGGGCGTCGGCAGCAGCCGTACGCCCGGCGCGATGGTGGCCTCGCCGTCGACCGCCCGGAGCTGGCCGGCGGCGCGCAACGGCGCGACCAGGCCGGCCGGCAGGCCCGGGGTGATCGACCCGATCGCGTCCAGCTCGGCCCGCTGGACGAGGTAGTCGGCGTTCGGGAAGTACGGCGTGCCCGGCGAACCGGTGACCGCCCAGCCGATGTGGTCGCTGTGCAGGTGGGTGAGCACCACGGTGCGGACGTCGGCCGGTTCGATGCCGGCGGCGGCCAGCTCGGCGGGGAGCCGGCCGGGCACCGGCGCCCAACTGGCCGCGGCGGAGCCGGCCGGGCCGATGCCCGCGTCGACCAGGGTGACCGGCCCGTCCCCGACCCGCAGGGCGAAGCTGCGGAAGCGGAGCCACCACCGCCCGTCGGCGGTGACCGAGCCCGGGTCCAGTTGGTCGGCGGCGCGCCACTGCTCCGCCGTGGCGTGCGGGAACGCCTCCTCGCGGGGCTGGAAGAACGGCCCCTCGCCGTCGGTGAGCGCGGTGACCGTGATAGACCCGAGGGTGCGGTTCGGCGGCATCGGGCGATGGTGCCACCGATCCCGCTGGTCGGGCATCCCCGTTTTCCCGCGCCCGCATCCGGGCAGGTCAGCGCGCCGACGGAGGCCGAGTGGGGAACGCCAGCCGGTTCCAGTACGCTCGTACTGCTTGAGCACGTGTCCCCCGAGAGGAGCGCCGGCCGATGGCGAAGATCAAGGTAAACAACCCGGTCGTGGAGCTCGACGGCGACGAGATGACCCGGATCATCTGGAAGCAGATCCGGGAGCAGCTGATCCTGCCCTACCTCGACGTCGACCTGCACTACTACGACCTGTCGATCCAGCACCGCGACGAGACCGACGACCAGGTCACCGTCGACGCCGCCAACGCCATCAAGGAGCACGGCGTGGGCGTCAAGTGCGCGACGATCACCCCGGACGAGGCCCGGGTGGAGGAGTTCGGCCTCAAGAAGATGTGGCGGTCGCCGAACGGCACCATCCGCAACATCCTCGGCGGCGTCGTGTTCCGCGAGCCGATCATCATGTCCAACGTGCCGCGGCTGGTCCCCGGCTGGACCAAGCCGATCATCATCGGCCGGCACGCCCACGGCGACCAGTACAAGGCCACCGACTTCGTCGTCCCCGGCCCGGGTACGGTGACCATCACCTACACCCCGGCCGACGGCTCCGCCCCGATGGAGATGGAGGTCGCCAACTTCCCCGGCGGCGGCGTCGCCATGGGCATGTACAACTTCGACGAGTCGATCCGCGACTTCGCCCGCGCCTCGATGCGGTACGGCCTGGACCGGGGCTACCCGGTCTACCTGTCGACCAAGAACACCATCCTCAAGGCGTACGACGGCCGGTTCAAGGACATCTTCGCCGAGGTGTTCGAGAACGAGTTCAAGGCCGAGTTCGAGGCCGCCGGCATCAGCTACGAGCACCGGCTGATCGACGACATGGTCGCCGCCGCGCTCAAGTGGGAGGGCGGCTTCGTCTGGGCCTGCAAGAACTACGACGGTGACGTGCAGTCCGACACCGTCGCGCAGGGCTTCGGGTCGCTGGGCCTGATGACCTCGGTGCTGATGACCCCGGACGGCCGTACGGTCGAGGCCGAGGCCGCGCACGGCACTGTCACCCGGCACTACCGGCAGTACCAGAAGGGCGAGAAGACCTCGACCAACCCGATCGCGTCGATCTACGCCTGGACCCGGGGCCTCGCCCACCGGGGCAAGCTGGACAACACCCCGGCGGTCACCGAGTTCGCCAACACCCTGGAGCAGGTCATCATCGACACCGTCGAGGGCGGCCAGATGACCAAGGACCTCGCGCTGCTCATCTCGCGCGACGCTCCGTGGCTGACCACCGACGAGTTCATGGGCGCGCTCGACGAGAACCTGGCGCGCCGCCTCGCCGCCTGAGTCGTCGACCAGCACCACCCGGAAGCCCGCCGGCACCCGCCGGCGGGCTTCCGGCGTGTCGCGGGGGCGACACGCACGTAGCGTCACCATCCTCGGCGCGCCTCGTTGACCTGGGTGGACGAGATGCCAGTCGCGTCCAGGAGGGTTGACGCGGTCGCCTCGCGGCAGAGTGCCGATCAGCCAGCCTTCCCGGCTGTCGTGCACAGCCAGCCGTCCCTTCCCTGCGGGGGGCCCTGTCCCGGGCCCCCCGCGCCCTGTCCGGACCCTCCGCTGGCCGCCAGGCCCGTCAGGTGGCGAGGGCCCGTCAGGCGGCGCGGAGCAGTTCGGCGGCCCGCTCCGGGGCGATGTCGTTGATGAAGACACCCATCCCCGACTCCGAGCCGGCCAGGTACTTCAGCTTGTCCTTCGCCCGCCGGATGCTGAACAGCTGCAGGTGCAGGTGGCCCAGCTCGCGGTCGACCCGGACCGGGGCCTGGTGCCAGGCGGCGATGTAGGGCATCGGCAGGTCGAACAGCCCGTCGAAGCGGCGCAGCAGGTCCAGATAGAGCGGGCCGAACGCGTCCCGCTCCGCATCGTCCAGCGCCGGGATGTCCGGCACCGGCCGGTGCGGGGCCACGTGCACCTCGAACGGCCAGCGGGCGGCCGCCGGGACGTACGCCGTCCAGTGCTCGTTGGTCGCGACCACCCGTTCGCCGGCGGCCCGCTCCGCGGCGAGCACGTCCGCGTAGAGGTTGCCGCCGCCGGTGCGCTCGGCGTGCCGGCGGGCGGCCGCCAGCAGCGACCGGGTACGCGGCGTCACGAAGGGATACGCGTAGATCTGGCCGTGCGGGTGGTGCAGGGTGACGCCGATCTCCACGCCCCGGTTCTCGAAGCAGAACACCTGCTCGACCCCGGGCAGCTCGCCCAGCGCCGTGGTCCGGTCGGCGAGCGCGTCCAACACGGTGCGGACCCGGCTCGGCGGCAGGCTGGCGAAGGAGGCGTCGTGGTCGGCCGTGAAGCAGACCACCTCGCAGCGCCCCAGCCCCGGCCGGACCGGGGTGAACGGGGTGATCTCGCCGGGCTCGTCGGCCACCCGGCCGCTCAGCGACGGGAAGCGGTTCTCGAAGACCACCACGTCGTAGTCCGGCGCCGGGATCTCGGTGAGCCGCTCACCGACGGACGGGTCCAGCGGGCACTCGTTCGCCGGGGGCAGGAACGTGCGGGTCTGCCGGTGCACGGCGACCGCCACCCACTCGTCGGTGAGCGGGTCGTGGCGCAGCTGCGAGGCGGCCGGGAGCGGGGGCAGCTCCCGGCGGTCCGGCTGGTCGCGGACCGCGTCGTCCCGCTCGTCGAAGTAGATCAGCTCGCGGCCGTCGGCCAGCCTGATCGCGGTGCGCTTCACTCCGCCACCTCTCCACTCGTCGGGGTGGTCGTCCGTGCCCCGCCCGTCCCGGAAACCATCACCAGCTCACCCACCCGCTCGCCGAGTACCCGGCGGGCGTCGGCCGGCAACCGGTCGTCGCTGACCAGCACGTGGGCGGCGGAGAGCTCGACGATGGAGGAGATGCCGACCGTGCCCCACTTGGTGTGGTCGGCCAGCACCACCAGCCGGTCCGCCGCCGCCACCAGGGCCCGGTCGGTCTCGGCCTCCATCAGGTTGGGGGTGGTGAAGCCGGCCCGCTCGCTGATCCCGTGCACCCCGAGGAAGAGCAGGTCCAGGTGCAGCGACCGGATCGCGGTCACGGCCAGCGGCCCGACCAGGGCGTCCGAGGGCGTACGCACCCCGCCGGTGAGCACCACCGTCTGGTCGGAGCGGCCGCCGGCGTGCAGGATCTCGGCCACCGGCAGCGAGTTGGTCACCACGGTCAGGCCGGGCACGTCGACCAGCCGGCGGGCCAGCTCGGCGGTGGTGGTGCCGGCGGAGAGGGCGATCGCCGCGCCGGGCCGGACCAGTTCGGCGGCCCGGCCGGCGATGGCCGCCTTCTCCGGCAGCTGCCGCACCGACTTGGCCCGGAAGCCGGGTTCGTCGGTGGAGCCGGGGCCGGCCGCGGTGGCCCCGCCGTGCACCTTGGCCAGCAGGCCGCGGTCGTGCAGCGCCTCCAGGTCGCGCCGGATGGTCATGTCCGAGACGCCGAACTCGGCGGCCAGCTCGGTGACCCGGACCCCGCCGGTGCTCCGCACCCGGTCGAGGATGGCCGCCTGCCGCTGCTGGGCGAGCATCGCGCCGCACCTCCCGCACCAGCCGCGCAGTCTCACGCGGTCGAACGTGTTCCAACAAGAATGAACACTAGCGCGTACGGCTCGACGGCGGGAAGGAACCCCGCGCAGGTGATCAGGTGGACTGCAGGCGGGGCTCGACCCAGCCCGTCTCGGTCAGGTGGTGCAGCACCGCCTGCACCGCCTCGTCAACGGTCAGCTCCGTGGTGTCGATGACCAGGTCGGCGTCGGTCGGCTCCTCGTACGGGTCGTCGACGCCGGTCATCCCGGTGAGCAGGCCGGCCCGGGCCCGCGCGTACAGGCCCTTGCGGTCGCGCTGCTCGCAGACCTCCAGCGGGGTGGCGACGTGCACCAGCAGGAAGCCCGCCCCGGCCGCCAGCGCCATCTCCCGGGCGGTCGCCCGCGCCTGGGCGTACGGGGCGATCGGGCAGCAGATGCCGACCCCCCGATGCCGGGCGATCTCGGCGGCGACCCAGCCGATCCGGCGGACGTTGAGGTCCCGGTCGGTCTTGCTGAAGCCCAGGCCGGCGGAGAGTTCCCGGCGCACCACGTCGCCGTCGAGCAGGCTGACCGTTCGGTCGCCCTGCTCGCGCAGCGCGTCGGCCAGCCCACGGGCGATGGTCGACTTGCCGGAACCGGAGAGGCCGGTCAGGAAGACCACCAGGCCCCGGTGCCGCCGGGGCGGCCGGGCCCGGGCCAGCTCCTTGGCGACCGCTGGCGGGGTGTGCCACTCCGGCAGCGGGAAGCCGCGGTCCAGCAGGTCGTCGATCTCGGCCTGGGTGAGCGCGAGCCGCCGGTTGCGCGGCGGGATGTCCTCCCGCCAGCGCCACTGCCCGTCCCGGTTGTCGTAGGCCAGCTCCCGCGGCACCAGCACCCGCAGCCCCGCTCCGGAGAGCATCTCGCCGGTGGAGAGCAGGTGGGTCACCCCGTACGCGGCGGAGACCCGGGCCCGCAGCAGCGCGTCGCTGATCTCGTCCCGGCGGCGGGACAGCGGCACCGCCACCAGCGTGGCCGGCGGCATCCGGTCGCGGGCGGCGAAGATGCTGCGCACCAGCGCCTCCGGCGGCAGCCCGCCGGTGCCGTCCTCGCCGACCGGGATCATCACCAGCAGGTGCGCGGCCAGGGTGCGGGCGGCGTGCGCGATCTGGGCCAGCTGCGGCCGGTGCAGCGGCCGGTCGGCCACCACCCCGAGCACCCGGCCCGGGGGCAGCAGCGCGCGGACCTCCTCCGGGGTGCGGCGCAGCCGCTGGAACGGACCGCGGCCGCCGTCGCCGAGCCGGCGCACCGTACCGCCGACACCGGCCACCCCCTCGCGCACCTGCCACGCGTCGGCCACGTCCAGCGCGGCCACCGGGGCGCCCTCGCCGTCGGTGAGCACCAGCACCCGGCGCGCCGGGTCGCGCGGATCGAGCCCCTGGGCCAGCGCCGCGGGCACCTGGAGGGTCACCGCGACCTGCCACGGGGTGTCGTCGGCGAGCCGGCCGCGGCGGCTGACCGAGACCAGGTCGGCGCGGGTCATGAAGCCGGTGAGCGGAGCGTACGCCCCGATCAGCAGCAGTTCCAGATCGGCCAGCTCGCCGGGCCGCGGTGTGTACGCCGGCGCGTCCCGCAGCACCTCGTCCGGCAGCACCCATCCGTTGCTCATCAGACCCCCAACCCGCTGACCGGCACACAGTTTCTCAGTCGACCGTGAATCGGTCGAGAGCGCCACTCCACTCGCGCCGGGTCGGCGACGCGACCGGCGGGTGGGGTGCGGCGACCCGGGTCGGGTGGGGTGCGGAGAACGGAGGCCGGTGCCGGGCGGGCGTCAGCCGGCGGGGTTCAGCGGCGCGGCGCCGAACGAGACGGCGAACCGCTTGCACCAGATGGAGACGCTGGTCAACCCGGCCAGGTCGACCCCGGCCGGTATCTCGTAGCCCTGGTCACCCCGGTTGCCCTTGAGCCGGCCCAACTCGACCCAGCGGCCGTCGTCGAAGACCCGCCAACCCGCGGTGCCGGTGCGCACCGGCTGGTCGGTGAGCCAGACCCGCAGGTCCGGCCCGTTCGACGTGTCCAGCCCGACGAGTTCCAGCCGGTGCCGGCCGTCCACGCCCCGGACGATCCGGGCGGTGCCGGAGGTGTCGTGCTCGTGGGTGACGAACGTGCCGCTGCGGACCACCGTCGGGCCGGCGGGCGGGGCGGTTGGGGCGTCGGCGGGGGTCACCGGCCCGCTCGGCACGGCGGTGGCCACCACCGACAGTTCCTCGTCGACCTCGGCGTCGGTGACCAGCTTCCACGGCTGGAACCACCAGAGGCCGAGGGCGGCGCCCGCGCCGACCGTGGCGAGCACCAGCCAGGTCAGGGGCGTACGGAACAGGTGGCTTCGCATGGCGTCCAGTCTCGTCGCCGGCCGGCGGGCGGTCACCGGGTCGACCGGTTACGGGACCCTTACCGATCCCGCCGCGCCGCGCCCCGGGTCGCGGGCCGCGGGCCGCTCAAGCGTCCATAGCTCGTCCACAGGTCGTTCACATGGCCTTCGCATCCTGGTCGGTTTCCCTTCCACCGGTCCGCACCGAGTGACGACCGGAGGAAGGTCTATGCGTCTACGGTTCACCCGTCCCGCCCGTCCCGCCCGTCCACCCGACCGGGCCGCCGAGGCCGCCGCCCCGGCGACCGGACGTCCGGCGAGCCCTCGCCGGGACGGGGACCAAGCCGGTCACGCGCTGCGCGCACCGAGCAAGCTGCACGCCTTCAACCGGTACGAGATCAAGTACCTGGTCGACACGGCCCGGGTGCCGGCGTTGCGGGAGCAGCTCGCCGTCCGCCTGGCGCCGGACAGTCACGGCGCCGACGGCGGGTACGGCGTGTGGAGCGTCTACTACGACACCGCCGGGCTGCGGTTCTACTGGGAGAAGATCGAAGGGCTGCGGTTCCGCCGCAAGCTGCGGATCCGGCACTACGGCGACCGGTCCACGGTGGACGACGACAGCACCGTCTACGTCGAGATCAAGCAGCGGGTCAACCGGGTCACCCAGAAGCGCCGGATCGCGCTGCCGTACCGGACCGCCCGCCGGCTCTGCGACGAGCGGGTGCTGATCGAGCACGACCCGGCCCAGCGGGGTTTCGTGTCCGAGGTGCTCGGCCTCGTCTCCGGCCTGGACCTGCGGCCGGTCGCGATGACCGGCTACCAGCGCGAGGCGTTCGTCGGCCAGGACGCCGACCTCGGCCTGCGGGTCACCCTGGACCACCGGGTACGCGGCCGGGACCGGGACTTCCACCTCGGCGCGGACGCCGAGAACCGGCTGATCGTCCCGGCCTCCCGGTCGATCGTCGAGGTCAAGGCCAACGAGCGGGTCCCGTACTGGCTCACCGACCTCGCTGCCCGCGCCGAACTGCAGGTGGTGCGGGTCTCCAAGTACTGCCAGAGCGTCGAGGCGTTCGGCCGGGCGCCGCGCTCGATCTTCCACGTCCACGACCACGATCCGGCCGCCGACCTGACGGCGGCCGCCCCGGGAAGCGAGGCCTGAACTTCATGGACATCACGTTCCAGGATCTGTCCGGCACCTTCAGCGTCGGCGACATCGCCCTCGCGCTGTCGCTGTCGTTCCTGCTGAGCACCATGATCGGCCTGGTCTACCGGGCCACCCACCGCAACGTGTCGTACAGCCAGTCGTACGTCCAGACGCTGATCGTCCTCGGCATGCTGATCTCGCTGATCATGCTGGTGGTGGGTTCCAACATCGCGCGGGCCTTCGCCCTGGTCGGGGCGCTGTCGGTGGTCCGCTTCCGCAACGCGATCAAGGAGACCCGCGACGTCGGTTTCATCTTCCTGGTGATGGGTGTCGGCATGGCCTGCGGCACCCGCTTCTACACCCTGGCCGTGGTCGCCGCCTTCGCGATCAGCCTGGTCGTCGTGGTGATGTACCGGTTCAACTGGTTCGCCCTCCAGGTGCAGCGGCAGGTGGTGAAGGTGCAGGTGCCCGCCGGCGGTGACCGCACGGCGGACATCCAGGACGTGCTGGTCCGGTACACCACCGAGTTCGAGCTGGTGAGCCTGGAGTCGATCCGGGCCGGCGCGCTCACCGAGCTGATGTACACGGTCCGGCTGAAGAAGGGCAGCGAGCCGGGTGACCTGGTCTCGGCGCTCAGCGAGCGGACCTCGGGCCAGCGGGTCACCGTGCTGACCGGCTACGACCAGACGGACCTGTGATGCCGCGGCTTCCCCGCCCGGCGCTGCCGCGTCGGCTCCGGCGCCGGATCCCGGTCCGGGTCCGGCAGAACTGGCGGCTGCTGACCACCTGTGTGGCCTTCCTCGCCGTGCTCACCCTGGTGCTCGGCACCGAGCGGATCCGCCCGTACGTGGCCAGCGCCGGCACCGCCGGGGCGGAGACGGTGACGGTCGACATCGCCGGCACCCGGGACCTCTTCGACGCCGGGGCGGCCCACTCGATCAGCCTCACCTTCCGGGACGCGGACTACCAGCGGATGCTGGAGACGTACTGGACGGAGGGGGAGAAGGAGTACGTCGAGGCGGACCTGGTCGTCGACGGCACCTCGATCCCCAGCGTCGGTGTCCGGCTCAAGGGCAACTCGACCCTGGGCGCGTTGACCTGGAACGGGCAGACCCGGCCGCGCCAGGAGGGCGAGGCGGGTGGGCCGGCCGGCGGCCGGCCGCCCACCGGCGCCGACCAGCGGCAGGGCGACCAGCAGCCGGGCGACCGCCCGCAGCGGGTTCGCCCGGGCGGCGCGGCGCCGGGCGGCGCGGCGCCGGGCGGGACGGCCCCGGGCGGGGCAGCTCCCGGCGGGACGGCCCCGGGCGGGACGGCGCCGGGCGGGACGGCGCCGGGCGGGACGGCCCCGGGCGGTACCGGTCCGGGCGCGGCCGGACCCGGCGGCGGGATGGGTCGGGTCGGCCTGAAGGCCGAGGAACCGGAGACGCTGCCCTGGTTGATCAGCTTCGACGAGTTCGTCGAGGGGCGCCGCTACCAGGGGCACCGGGAGGTGGCGGTCCGGGTCGGCGGGATGGGCGGTGGCTCGACCGTGCTGAACGAGGCCCTGTCGCTGTCCCTGCTGGACGGCGTCGGCGAGACCACCCAGCGGTACGCGTACTCGTCGTTCACCGTCAACGACCGGCCGACCACGGCCCGGCTGCTGGTCGAGCACCCGGACGAGCACTTCGCCGAGCGGCTGGACGGCGACGGGGTGCTCTACAAGGCGCTGGCCGGCGGCAGCTTCACCGACCAGGGTGACGACCCGACCGACTACCAGGACGACTTCAAGCAGATCACCATGCGCGGCAGCCAGGACCTGCAACCGGTGATCAACCTGATCCGCTGGGTGCACTCGGCGAGCGACGAGGAGTTCGCCGCCGGGCTCGCCGAGAAGGTGGACGTGGGGTCCTTCGCCCGCTACGTCGCGCTGCAGAACCTGCTGCTCAACTTCGACGACATGGCCGGCCCGGGGCGGAACTACTACCTCTGGTACGACCTCGGCACGAAGAAGTTCAGCGTGCTCAGCTGGGACCACAACCTGACGTTCAGCGGCAGCGCCACCCAGGGCCCGCACGACACCGGCGGGCTGGGCATGCGCGGCGCCGGCCGTACCCAGGGAACCGGCCCGGCCCCCGACACGCCGGACAACCCGGACGCCGGCACCGCTCCGGACGCCGCCGCAGCCGCCCCAGGGGCCGACGTGGCGGACGCCCCGGGCGCCGGTGCCGCTCCGGAGGGCGGGCGGCGGGGTGGCGCGATGGGCGGCCACCGGCTGAAGGAGCGGTTCCTGGCCAGCGCCGCCTTCACGCAGGTCTATGAGGACGCGTACCGGGAGCTGTTCCAGGAGGTCTACGGCAGCGGCCGGGCCACCGGAGCGCTGGACGCGATCAGCACGGTGCTGAAGACGGTGGCCGGGGTGGACGCCGCGGCCGTGGACCGGGACGCCGGCCAGTTGCGCACGCTGATCCAGCAGCGCACCGAGAGCCTGCGCGACGACGAGGTGGTCACCGGGGGAGGCGGCGGCTGACCGCCCAGCGTGCCCGCCGCCACAGCCCCACCCGGTCGCGTACCACCGGTCGGGCGCCGTCGGCGGAGAAGTGCAGGACGAGCGCCAGCGGAGTGTCAGCGGTCCACCCGGCACTGGTGATCCGGGCCTTCAGGAACCAGGTGCCTCTCGTCCGGCCGGAGTTGAGCCGGTCGAGGTCGACCGTGGCGGTGGCGTGGTGGACGAGGTGCAGGGTGCCGTCGTCCGTGGTGCCGGTCACCTTCTCGGTGTGGAAGGTGACCGGCAGGAAGACCTCCTCGTTGGTCTCCCGGCGCCGGGCGATCAGGTCGAGCCGGCTCTTGTCGAGCGTGCCGGTCGAGTCGCTCAGCGCCGGGTCGACGTCGGTCACCGGCAGCACCAGCACCTCCCGGCCACTGTCGGCGGCGAAGGTCACCGGCCGGCCCCCGGACTCCAGGTGGGCGGAGACGGCGACGGTCAGGGTCGAGCCGCTCAGCTCACGGCGGTCCACGGCGCCGGTGGCCGCGATGCCCGTCTCCCACTCGGCGAGCCGGCGCAGGTCGTCCACCCGCCCCTGCTCGGCGAGGTGGGCGGCCACCCGCTGCAGCGGCGGCAGTCCGGCGGCGACGCCGGGTGCGAAGCGTTCCCGGATGATCTGCCGTACCTCGTGGGCGACCTGGTCGGCCCACTCCGGCGGGGCCTCCAGCAGCCGCCGCCGGCGCAGCCGGTGGAGCATCTCGTGACGCAGCCACCGTCGGTGCAGGCGGTCCCGCACCTCACCCGGTGCGATGTGCGCGTCGACGATGTCGAGCGCCTCGCGCAGACCGGCGAAGTAGCTGGCCGGGTCGAAGAACTTGCGGGCCGTGACGTTGCCGGCGTCCTTTCGCCGCCGGTGGTGGTAGCAGGTGTAGTCGGCCAGGACGCAGGTCCGCTTGGAGAGCAGGTAGGCCCGGATGACCATCCGGTGGTCCTCCAGCCGCAGGTGCGGCCCCTCGGAGAAGCGCAGCCGGTGTTCGTCGAGGAAGGACCGCCGGAACAGCTTGTGGCAGGTCAGGCTGTCGATCAGCGGGGAGTTGGCGAGCGTGGCGTCGAAGCGGTTGCGGCGGAACAGCTCGCGGGGCACCCGCCGGCCGTGCCCGGCCATCTTGCCGACCACCACGTCGGCGGCGTGCGTCGTCGCGCAGTCGTGCAGGCGTTCGAGCGCCTCGTCGCCGAACCAGTCGTCGTCGTCGGCGAAGAAGACGTACTCGCCCCGGGCGCGCTCGATGCCCAGGTTGCGCGGTCGCGACGGCCAGCCGGAGTTGGGGATGTGCAGCACATGCAGGTGCGGGTGCGCGGCGGCCAACTCGTCCAGCCGGGCCGGCGTGCCGTCGGTCGAGCCGTCGTCGACGAAGATCACCTCGAACTCGTCGGCCGGCAGCGACTGACGCAGCAGCGAGGCGACCAGCTTCTCGATGTGCGCCCCACTGTCGTGTACCGGAACCACGACACTGACCCGGGGCGCCCTGGTGTCGAGGGTCATCTGTCCTCCGGTGGGTTCGGTACCGCTCGGGATGGCGTCCGGACAGTCGTCGACGAACGGCACCATTCTGGTCGCGATGCCGCCCGCTGTGGGGGCAGGCCGTCGGGACCCTAGGGGACCCCGGCCGCAGAATCAGGGGCGCGCCAGGGGTCCACCAGGCCCGCGACGGCCGCGGAATGCCTACGCTGGGCGGCGTGACACTCATCGCGACCGAGTCGCTGACCAAGACGTACGGGGGTGGGGTCACCGCGCTGGCCGACCTGACCGTCGCGGTCGAGCCCGGGATCATCGGCCTGGTCGGCGCGAACGGCGCCGGCAAGTCGACGCTGATCAAGATCCTGCTCGGCCTGCTCGCCCCGACCAGCGGTCGGGTGCGGGTGCTGGGCCTCGACCCCACCACCGAATCCGCGGGCGTCCGCGCGCGGGTCGGCTACATGCCCGAGCACGACGCCCTGCCGCCCGACCTCACCGCCGCCGAGCTGGTCACCCATCTCGGCCGGATCAGCGGGCTGCCGCGTACGGTGGCCCGCGAGCGGGCCTCCGAGGCGCTGCGGCACGTCGGGCTCTACGAGGAGCGCTACCGCCCGGTGGGCGGCTACTCCACCGGCATGAAGCAGCGGGTGAAGCTCGCCCAGGCGCTGGTGCACGACCCCGACCTGCTGCTGCTCGACGAGCCCACCAACGGCCTCGACCCGGCCGGCCGGGACGCCATGCTGGCCCTGGTGCACCGGATCGGCACCGAGTTCGGCATCTCCGTCCTGGTCTGCTCGCACCTGCTCGGCGAGGTGGAGCGGATCTGCGACACCCTGATCGCCATCGACGGCGGGCGGCTGCTGCGCGCCGACCGTATCGACGCGATGACCTCGGCCACCGACGTGCTCGCCGTCGAGGTCAGCGAGGGCACCGAGGAGTTGGCCGCCCGGCTCGGCGCGCTGCGGCTGCCGGTGCGCCGGGACGGCCGACTGCTGCTCGTCGAACTCGCCGACGACGCCACCTACGACCTCATCCTCGGCGCGGTCGCCGAGCTGGACCTGCCGCTGCACCGGCTGGACCAGCGCCGGCACCGGGTGGCCGAGCTCTTCGCCACGAGGGAGCCCAGCCATGTCTGAGCCCACCGGCGTCATCCACGACATCGGATACCAGCGCTACACCGGCCCCCGGCTGGGGCGCCGCCAGGTCTTCGGCGCCCTCTACCTGCACGGCCTGCGTACCGCCTTCGGTCTGGGTCGCAGCGCCAAAGCCAAGATCTTCCCCTGGCTGGTGGTCGGCATCGTCACCGTGGTGGCCGCCGGCGCGACAGCGGTCCGCAGCCAGATCGGCGAGGTGGTGATGACATACGCCCAGTTCGCCGACAACATGAGCTGGCTGGTCATCTTCTTCGTCGCGGTGGTCGCACCCGAGCTGGTCTCCCGGGACCTGCGCAGCGGGGTGCTGCCGCTCTACTTCTCCCGGCCGCTGCCCCGGTCGGACTACCCGCTGGCCAAGCTGCTGGCGATGGCGACCGCGCTCTGGCTGCTGCTCGGCGCGCCGCAACTGGTGATGTTCCTGGGCGCCGCCTTCACCACCAAGGAGGGGATGCGGGGCGTCTGGAACGAGCTGCTCGACCTGCTGCCGGGGCTGCTCTACGCCGGGCTCTGGGCGGTGGTCTTCGCCTCGATCGGCCTGCTGATCGCCTCGCTCACCGGCAAGCGGGCGTTCGCCGCCGGCGGGATCGTGGCGGTCTTCCTGATGACCACGCCGATCGTCGGCATCCTCTCCATCCTGCCCTCTCAGACGGTCAACGAGCTGGCCTTCATCGCCTCGCCGTCCACCCTGGTGCAGGGGGTCGGGGTCTGGTCTCTCGGCGACCTGTTGGTCACCGAGGACGCGGCCCCGTTCAGCAGCCTGATCGGCGACTTCGGCCCGGTCTACGCGGTCGCCGCCGTACTGCTGGTGGCCGTCTGCGTCACCCTGCTGCTTGCCCGGTACCGGAAGGTGGCCGCCCGATGAGCACGACGAGTGCCGACACCCGGCCCACGGCGGCCGGTGAGCCGCCCGCCCCGACCGTGAGCACCCTGGAGCTGGCCGGCGTCTCCCGCTGGTACGGCAACGTGGTGGCGGTCAACGACGTCAGCATGAGCCTCGGCCCGGGTGTCACCGGGCTGCTCGGCCCGAACGGCGCGGGCAAGACCACCCTGCTGCACATGATGGCCGGCTTCCTCGCCCCGTCGCGCGGCGCGGTCACCCTGGACGGCCGACCCACCTGGCGCAACCCCGACGTCTACCGCCGACTCGGCCTGGTCAGCGAGCGGGAGGCGGTACACACCTTCCTCACCGCCCACGAGTTCGTGCTGGCCAGCGCGAAGCTGCACCGGCTGCCGGACCCGGCGGAGGCGGCCCGACGGGCGATCGCGCTGGTCGAGATGGAGAGCGCGCAGGACCGCCGGATCGGCACGTACTCCAAGGGCATGCGGCAGCGCGCCCGGGTGGCGGCGGCCCTCGTGCACGACCCGCAGGTGCTGCTGCTCGACGAGCCGTTCAACGGGATGGACCCGCGCCAGCGGCTGCACATGATGGAGCTGCTGCACCGCCTCGGCGACGCGGGCCGGACGATCCTGTTCAGCTCGCACATCCTGGAGGAGGTCGAGCAGGTCTCCGGCACGGTCCAGGTGATGGTCGCCGGCCGGCTGGCCGCCTCCGGCGACTTCCGTACCATCCGTCGGCTGATGACCAACCGGCCGCACGTGTTCGCGGTGCGCTCCACCGACGACCGGGCGCTGGCGGTCGCGCTGATGGCCGAGGCGTCGGTGACCGGCGTCGAGCTGGACCGCACCGGCCTGACCGTGCGGGCCGGCGACTACGGCGCGTTCACCCGGGCGCTGCCGCGGATCGCGCTGGCGCACGGCATCCGGGTCCGGCAACTGGTGCCCGAGGACGAGTCCCTGGAGAGCGTCTTCTCCTACCTGGTGGAGGCCTGACATGTCGACCGTTTCCTGGATCACCGCGCGGGGACTGTTCGGCCGGCGCCGGTTCCTCCTGCTGCTGCCGCTCCCGGCGGTGCTGGTGCTGCTCGCCGTGCTCTCCCGCGCGCTCGGGGTCGACCCGGGCGAGTGGGGGCCGGCGGTGCTGGTCGGCCTCGGCCTGGCCGTGGTGCTGCCGGTGGTGGCCCTGATCGTCGGCACCGGCGTGCTGGGCGCCGAGATCGACGACGGCACCGTGGTGCACATCCTGACCAAGCCGCTGCCGCGCTGGCAGATCGTGCTGCCGAAGCTCGCGGTGGCCACCGGCGTCAGCGCGGTCACCGTAGCGGTGCCGCTCTACGTCGCGGGCGTGCTGGCCGATTCGGTACGCCTCGGACTGGCGCTGGCCGCCGCCGCGTCGGCCGGGGCGCTGGCCTACTCGGCGCTGTTCGTGGCGCTCAGCCTGGTCACCCGGCGACCGGTCCTGCTCGGCCTGGTCTACGTGCTGATCTGGGAGGGGCTGCTGGGCAACTTCGTCAGCGGCACCAAGGTGCTCTCCATCCAGCAGTACGTGATCGCCCTCGCCGACCGGCTCGCCCCGACCGGCATGCTGGAGGCCGACGTCTCCGTGCCGGTGGCGGCGGTGATGACCACGCTGATCAGCGTCGGCTTCACCGTGCTGGCGATCGACCGGCTGCGCTCGTTCAGCGTGGCCGGCGAGACCAGCTGAGCGACGCTGGCCGGCACGCGGCCGGCGCGCGCCGGACACATCTCCCGTGGCGGCGCGCCGGGCGCTCGCGGCGCTGGATCCGCTCACCGGTGCCCCGCTCCCGGTGGACGTGCTCGACGAGGGCGACATGGTTCCACGAGGGTGATACCGCTGAGTCAGCACGATGACTCAGCGGTATCACCCTCGCGCCGTATCGGCCCGGACGGCCGGCCGGTTCCGGGCTGGGCGTCCTCACCGGCGCCGGCCCGCCGCCGCGGTGGGACGGCTGGCGCCAGGGGCGTCCGGGCTGCCGGTGGGCGGATGGTAGGGCTGGCCGGATGGACCGGGCCGGGCCGGTCGGCGAGGCTGGACGGGTGAGTGCAGAAGCGGGACGCGTCCTGCCGCGCCAGCCGTACCCGGCCGCGCGGCACTGGCTGGTGAGCCTCGCGGCGGCCGGGCTGGCCGCCGCGGTGACCACGACGGCGGCGCAGGGCAGCGGTCACTTCCACTGGTGGGCCGGGTTCGTGCTGATCCCGGGCGCGCTGATCGCGGCCACCGGCGGCCCGCTGCTGGCCCGCGGCGGCGGGCGGGCGTTCGCCGGGTACGTGGTCGCCTGCCTCGGCACGCTGGTCTTCGCCGTCGGCGCATTGCTGATGTTCGGCGTGATGGGCCGCGGCTGGCCGGTCATGATCATCCTGCCCTGCCTGGCGGTCGCCGGCACCTACCTGTGGCGGCCGGCGCATCCGCTGGCCCGCGGGCTGCACCGGGCCGCCGCCCTGCTGGCCCTGGCCGGCGCCCTGCTCGGCGGCACCTTCCAGCTGATCCGGGCCGGTCTGGTGGACTTCGGCGACACCGGCTGGTGGGGCGCGTACCTCATGCTGGCCGGGGTGATCGTGCTCGGCAACGCGGTCGAGCTGACCCGGCACCGGATGCCGTACCGGCTCCAGGCCATCACCCTGCTGGTCGGCCCGGCCGTGATCTCCTTCCTGCTCGGCCTGCGCTTCCTGCGCGGCTGGTGACCGCGCGACGGCCGGGTCCGCCGGCAGTCCCCGCCGCCGCGGCGAGCAGAGCCAACATGACGATGGCCAGGAAGATCTGCCCGTGCAGGCCGAGGACGAAGACGGTCCGATCGGCGAACTCCGGGTCGTAGGCGGCCGTACCCGGGAACAGCAGCGCGCCGATCATGCCGAGCCAGGGGGTGGCCAGCACCACGGTGGCGCAGCGCAGCTGGGGGCGCGGGTCCACACCCCGCCGGGTCGTGAGCACCAGACCGGTGAGACCGAGCAGGACGGTCATCACCAGGTACTGGGCGTCGTGGAACTTGGCGTGTGGTGGCCAGTGGGGATTGTGGACGTGCTGTGCCGCCAGGTCGGGGATGACCAGGTCAGCGAGGACCGCGCTGACCGTGGTCACCAGTCCGACCACGATGATCAGGATCCGGGGGAGGGTCATGATTCTCCTCGTGTCGTGGTCGCCGCCGGTTCAGTGCAGGCCCCGCTTGCCCGGGGCCCAGAACGGTTTGACCTTGATGGCGGTACGCGGCCAGTGGCGCTCGCGGACCAGGAAGTCGCGTACCAGCTGACAGGTCCTGGCCTCGCCGGCCACGTACGCGGCCCCGGCCTCGCCCGGTAGATCGAGGTCGGCCACGGCCGCGAGCAGTACCGGGGAGGACGTGGCCGGCCGCCCGCGGCGATGGACGCGGCGCAGTGGCCGGGTTCCGGGCATGGGCAGGTCGTGCTCGGGGGCCTCGCTCTCCAGCACCCCGTGGACCTCGGCCGAGGCGTCCAGCGCCCGGATCATCGGCCCGAAGGCGGCGCTGGCGGTCTCCTCCCCGATGAACACGTGGTAGGGCGCGGGGCGGGTGAAGAGGTCGCCCTGCGGCCACCAGAAGGTCACCCGGTCACCGACCCGGGCCGCGCGTGCCCACCGCAGCCCGATGCCGTCGCCCGCGTACAGGTGGATGCGCAGTTCGATGGCCCGCTTGTCGGGGTCGAGCTCCCAGATGGTGTACGTGCGCAGCGTCTCGGCCGGGCGCAGGATGCCCGACACCGACAGCGGGTCCATCAGCTGGATCCGGATGTGCTGGCCGGGGGTGTAGGGGAAGGCGACGGGCTCGTCGGCCACCAGCCGCAGCCGCCGCATGGTGGGGGTGACCTGCTCGGTGTCGGTGACCGTCGCCTCCTTGGCGTACTTGCCGAAGACGCTGACCAGGGGGTTGCGCGTGCGGGCCATGTCAGGAGTCCTCGGGTCGGCCGGCCGGGCCGGGCAGGCCGCGCCGGAGGTGAGCGGACCTGGACATCCGCCACCACACGGCGGTGAGGAGCAGCAGTGCGCCGGAAAGGAGCCACCAGCGAGGTTCCATCGACTTCTCCTTAGAGTCTCTAGACTATTTAGAGGTTCTAAGAAAACATACGTACCCTAAGCTGTCAACGGCGGAACCGGGCGACAAGAGGGGTGACGATGTCCGCACCAACCGGCAGGCGAGCGAGACTGCGTCAGGCCACCGTGGCGGAGATCCACGCGGCGGCCCGGAAGCTGCTGGTCGAGCAGGGATCGGCCGCGGTGACGATCAACGGGGTCGCCCGCGAGGTGGGCATGAGCGGCCCGGCCCTCTACCACTACTACGCCGGCCACGACGAGCTGGTCGGCGCGGTGACGGCGGGCTTCTTCCGCGAGATGGCCGCCGCGATGGAACAGGCCCGGGACGCCCACTCCGACGCGCCGGTCGGCGAGCGCATCCTGGCGGTGTGCCGAGCCATGCGCGCCTGGGCCGTCGCCCATCCGGCCGAGTTCGGCTGGATCTTCGCCAGCCCGATCGCCGCGCCGAACCGCCGGCCGGGCTCCCCGCGGCACCAGGCCGCCCAGCGGTTCGAGCAGGTTCTGCTTGACCTCATCGTCGAGCTGTGGCGGACCCGGCCGTTCCCCGTGCCCGACCTGGCCGACCTGCCCCCGTCCCTGCGCGAGCAGCTGACCGCCTACTCCGCCGCCATCGACGGGCAGCTGCCGCCGGAAGCCGCGCACCTCTTCCTGACCTGCTGGATCCGGCTGTACGGGCTGCTGTGCATGGAGGTCCTGCACCAACTGGACTTCGCCTACACCGACCTGGAGCCCGTCTACGAGGAGTGTCTGCGCGAGCTCGCCGGCCTCCTCGGCTTCGGCTACTCCGGGAGGTCGTCCGCCTGAGGCCGCCCCCGGCGCCCGGGACGGCCGGAACCCCGCCGCGCTGGCGGGCGCGGCGGGGTCGCGGTCAGAACGCGCAGGCGATGACGAGTTCGGGCGTACGGTCGGGAAGCAGGTCCAGTTTGCTGATCCGACCGGCGGCCCGCAGGTCGTCGGCGACCAGGGTCAGCTTCTCCAGCAGCGCGGCCGGGCCGAGCGCCTCGGCCAACGGCACCTCCGCCTTCATCGACAGCTTTCGCTCCGACTTGGCCCGCCGCACCTGGCTGAGCGCGTCACCGGCCAGCCGCAGCAGCTCCGGATCGCCCTCGCCCTGGATCGCCCGGCCCACCTCGTAGGTGGTCGGCCACGGCGCCCGGTGCACCGAGCCGTACCGCCACCAGGACCAGACCTCCTCGGTCACGAACGGCAGCACCGGGGCGAAGAGCCGCAACTGCACCGACAGCGCGTTGGCCAGCCCGGCCCGCGCCGACTCGGCTCCCGGGCCGGAGCCGTAGGCGCGCTCCTTGACCAGTTCGATGTAGTCGTCGCAGAACCGCCAGAAGAACGCCTCGGTGGCCAGCAACGCCGCCGTGTGGTCGTACGCCTCGAGCGCGGACGTCGCGGTGGCGACCAGGCCGGAGAGTTCGGCGAGCATGGCGCGGTCCAGCGGCTCGGTCGCCGGCGCGCGCAACGCGTCGGCGGCGCCCAGCCCGAGGGCGAACCGGGACGCGTTGAGCAGCTTGGTGGCGAGCCGCCGGCCAACCTTGATCTGCGCCGGATCGAAGGCGAGGTCCATGCCAGGCTTGCCGTTCGCCGCCCAGTACCGGACCGCGTCGGAGCCGTGCTGCTCCAGCAGCGCCATCGGGGTGACCACGTTCCCCTTGGACTTCGACATCTTCTTCCGGTCCGGGTCGAGGATCCAGCCGGAGAGCACCGCGTCCCGCCAGGGCAGCACCCCGTGCTCGGAGTGGGCCCGCACCACGGTGGAGAAGAGCCAGGTGCGGATGATCTCCTGCCCCTGCGGGCGCAGGTCCATCGGGAAGACCCGGGCGAACAGGTCCGGGTCGGTCTCCCAGCCGCCGACGATCTGCGGGGTCAGCGACGAGGTGGCCCAGGTGTCCAGCACGTCCGGGTCGCCGACGAAGCCGCCCGGCCGCCCGCGCTGGGACTCCTCGTACCCGGGCGGGGCGTCGCTGGACGGGTCGACCGGCAACGCGGACTCCGCCGGCGTGAGAGGGTGGGTGAAGTCCGGCTCGCCAGCGTCGTCGAGCCGGTACCACACCGGCACCGGCACGCCGAAGAAGCGCTGCCGGCTGACCAGCCAGTCGCCGGTCAGGCCGCTGACCCAGTGCTCGTAGCGGTGCCGCATGTGCTCCGGCACCCAGCGCAGGTCCCGCCCCCGGGCCAGCAGCGCGTCGCGCAGCGCGGTGTCCCGGCCGCCGTTGCGCAGGTACCACTGCCGGGTCGAGACGATCTCCAGTGGCCGGTCGCCGCGCTCGTAGAACTTCACCGGGTGGGTGATCGGTCGCGGCTCGCCGACCAGGTCACCCGCGTCGGCCAGCAGCTCGACGATGGTCCGCCGGGCGCCGTTGACGGTCTGCCCCGCCAGCGCCGCGTACGGCTGCGCCGGCACGCCGGCCGGCGGTTCCGGCAGCAGCCGGCCGTCCCGCCCGATCACCACCCGGGTGTCCAGTTGGAGCTCGCGCCACCAGGTCACGTCCGTCAGGTCGCCGAAGGTGCAGACCATCGCGATGCCGGTGCCCTTCGCCGGGTCGGCCAGCGGATGCGCGCGCACCGGCACCTCGACCGCGAAGAGCGGGCTGCGCACGGTGCCGCCGACCAGGTCGGCGTAGCGCTCGTCGTCGGGGTGGCAGACCAGCGCCACGCAGGCCGGCAGCAGCTCCGGGCGGGTGGTGTCGATCAGCACCTCGCGCCCGCCCCGGCCAGCGAACCGCAGCCGGTGGTACGCGCCGGGACGCTCCCGGTCCTCCAGCTCCGCCTGGGCGACCGCGGTGGCGAAACCGACGTCCCAGAGGGTCGGCGCCTCCGCCTGGTAGGCCTCGCCCCGGGCCAGGTTGCGCAGGAACGCCCGCTGCGAGGTGGCCCGGGCCGCCCGGCCGATCGTGGTGTACGTCAGCGACCAGTCCACCGACAGGCCGAGCCGGCGCCACAGCGCCTCGAAGACCTGCTCGTCGGCGACCGTCAGCCGCTCGCACAGCTCGATGAAGTTCTGCCGCGAGATCGGCGTCGGGTCGCGGCGGGCGGCGTCGCTGACCGGGGTGGCCGGCGGCCGCCAGCCCGGGTCGTACGGCAGGGCGGGATCGCAGCGCACCCCGTAGACGTTCTGCACCCGCCGTTCGGTGGGCAGGCCGTTGTCGTCCCAGCCCATCGGATAGAAGACCGCCCGACCGCGCATCCGCTGGAAGCGGGCCACCAGGTCGGTGTGCGTGTACGAGAAGACGTGCCCCATGTGCAGCTCGCCCGATACGGTCGGCGGCGGGGTGTCGATCGCGTACACGTCCGAGCGCTGCTTCGAGCGGTCGAACGCGTACGTGCCCTCCTCCTGCCAGCGGCGCGCCCAGGTCTCCTCGAGCCCGTCCAGGGTCGGACGCTCGGGGACGCCGGCGCGGGCCGTCCTCGCCGTATCGGTCATCCGTCGATCGTAGGCAGCAGCCGGTGCCCGGACCACGCGTTAACCCGCGCGCCGCGACCGAATTCGGGCCGCTCGGCCCGCCGACCGGGAGCGGCCCGCCGCCCGGTGTCCGACCGTCCCGGGCGGGGCAGCGGCGGGTTGATCGGTTGTGACACCATCGGCCTCCATCGCGCTCGGGAGGCCGCTCATGGCTGTGGAACCGCAGTCCCGTCCCGCCATGCCGGTCGGCGAGACGGTCGCCGGCGCGTTGGCCGCGCTCGCCGTGGGCGCGTACTTCGCCACCGAGCCGGTACGGGTCGCCGTCTACGCCGGCATCGAGGGCCTGATCAGCCCCGAGTGGACGGTGACCGGGCTGCTCGCCGCCCCCGTCCTGCTCCTCGCCCTGGTGGCACCGCTCCTGCTCGCCCGGGCCGGCGGCTGGTGGCTGGCGGCCGCCGGCCTCACCGCGCTGGCCGTCGTCGACCTGGTGCCGGCGCTGACCGGCGAATCCGACCAGCTGCCCCGGTCCACCGCGATGATCCTGGTCGCGGTGTCCGGCGGCGGCCTGGCGGTGGGCGGGACGCTGCTCGCCCTCGCCCAGCTCGGCCGGCGGTCGCGGCAGGTGGTCGCCGTCGCCTTCGCGGCCGGGGTGGTGCTCCAGCCAGCCACCCCGCTCGCCGACCCCGGCCGCTCCGCCGACACCGCCGTCGACCTGGTCGCCTGGGTTGCTCTGCTGCTGGTGGCGGGCGCGGCGCTGCTGACCGGCGGTGGCACGTTCACGGTGCCCGGCCCGCCGGTCCGGCGGGGCGTGGTGCCGCTGGTCGTCGCCGTGGCGGCGGCCGCGGCGGCCGTGCGGTGGTGGCTGGTGGAACGGTCGTCGCCCCGGTTGCCCGACGAGCGGGACGTGCTGGCGGCACACCCGCCGGACCGGCCGTACCAGATCGGGTTGGCCGTGCTCGCCGCGATGGTGCTGGTCGGCTACGCCTGGTACGCCTGGCGTGCCACGGGCGCCCGCTGGGCGCTGGCGGCCTACGTGCTGGGCCCGGCCACGCTCTACGTCTTCGGCGGCCGCCCGGACCGGGCCTCGGCGCTGCTGCTGCCACTGGTCCTGGCGGTCGTCGCCGTCGCCGTCGTGGTCACCCGGTACGCCGAGCGGGCGCTGCCCTGGGACGCGGTGGCGCTGCTGCTGCTCGGCGGGGCGTACGCGCTGGTTGCGGAGGTGTCGTTCGGGCGCGAGGATGCCACGACCGCCGGGCATCTGCTCGTCCTCGCCTTCGCCCTGGGCTGGGTCGCCGCCTTCCTCCGGGCGGCGGGCCGGCCGGATCCGGCGCCGGAACCACCCGCCGGGCTGCTGACCCTGGGCGTCGCCGCGCTGCTGCTCGGCTGCCAGCTGGTACTGCCGGTGCTGCTCGGCGCGGGGGAGGACCAGCCCGGGGTGCGCACCTGGGGGGTGCCGGCGTTGGCCGCCGGGGCCGCCCTGGTGGTGGTGCTGCTCTTCGCCGTCGACCTGTCGACCCGTGACCGGCGGCGCACACCCCCGACCGACCCGGCGCCGGTCGCCGCCGACCCGGCGGATCCGGCGTCGGTCACCGGTGGCCCGGCCGAGCCCGCTGCCGGCGAGCGGGCCACCGGCCCGGCCTGAGCCACCGCCGCGCAGGCCCGTCACCCCCGCTGGCCGCGCCGCCCGTGGACGCGGCCAGGAGGGGGCCGGTCAGGGTGCGATCGGGCCGAGCAGCGGGCCGCGGGTGGGCAGCTGGAAGCCGAGCCCGGTGCGCGCGTTCACCCGGTCGAGGATGGTGGAGACCGGGGCGTAGTAGTTGCGCTCGTTCGGGTTGGTGCAGGCGCCCTGCCCCGGGTCACCGGTGGAGAGGATGCCCAGCGCCGTGCCGGTCGACTCGACGAACAGCGGGCCGCCGCTGTCGCCCGGCCGGGCGCAGATGTACACGTCGATGCCGCCGCTGGCCTTGCCGAAGACCTCCCCGCACCGGGTGCCCGGCACGTAACCGGCGCCGGCGCCCGAGTCGACGTACGTCTCGCCCGCCTTCGGCGTGTACGCCGACCCGGTGGCGCAGACGATCCAGCCGACCTGGACCGCGCTCGCCGCGACGTACCCGGTGATCGGCACGTCCCGGCTGCCCTCCTCGTCGGTGCAGTTCGGGTTGTCCGACACGCACCAGTAGTTGACCAGGTTGACCGGGTCGGTGGTGGCGCGGCGCGGGTACGCCCAGCGGTCCGCCGCACCCGGCTGGTACGGGATCACCGCGTAGTCGTTCGGGAAGGTGGCGTTCTCGGCCAGCACCGGGCTGGTCGACTCGACCCCGATCGGCACCTTCGGCCCGAGGAACTGGTGCCAGGTGCGGTCCTGCTCCTGGTGCCGGCCACCGACCACGCAGTGCCCGGCGGTCAGCACGTAGTACGCCCCGGAGCGGGCGCGGAGGTTGAAGCCGGAGGTGCAGCCGCCCACCGTGTCGTCGTCGCGGGGCACGTCGAGCCGGATGCCGCCGCGCATCGGCGCCTGGGCGCAGTAGCGGGGGTCGCACGCCTTCTGCACGGTGCCGGCGGGCAGCCGGGTACGCGCCCGCGCCGGCACCCCGGCCGCGCCGAGCGCGTCGGCCAGCCGCGGGTCGTCGGCGGCCACCACGTCGCCGGTGAGCACCGCCACCTCGTTCGCCTGTACGTCGACCACCACGTCGCTGCCGGCGGTGGCGTCCAGGGCCGAGGCGAGCCGGGTCGTCCCGGCGGTGAGCTGCCGCAGCGAGTGCCGCACCGGCACCACCTTGACGTGTGCCGCGTCCGGCAGGCCGGCCACCGCCGCGCGCAGTGGCGCCGGGTCGGTGGCTGCGATGGTGAGCACGCCGCCGCCGGCCTGGTCCAGCCACATGCCGGCGTACTGGTCGGGGAAGCGGGTGGTCAGTTCCTCGGCGAGTGGCGCGGAGAGTTCCTGGAGGGCGAGCCGGCGGGCCGCCTCGTCGGCGCCGACTCGGTAGCGGGCCCGCAGGTAGGAGGTGGACGCCGGGCCGTCCTTGGCGACCGCGTCCGCCGGGCGGGCGGCGCCGGCCGCGGCGGCCGAGCCCGGGGCAGTGGACGGGCGGGCCGCGCCGAGGCCGGCCGTCCCGGCCGGTTCGCCCGGATCCGCGTCGGCCGTGCCGGTCGTCGCCGCGGCGGGCGGGCCGCCCGCCGGCTCCCGGTCCGCCCCGGACGCCAGCACCACCGCCGTCGTCCCCAGCACGCAGACGGCCGTGGCCAGCCCTGCGATGATCATGCGCCGTCGTGTCCGCACGCCCACACCTTCCCCCGTGTGTCCGGCGCCGCGCCCACGATCCTGCCGAGGCGGCGGCGCAGTGGCTGGCTGATTGTAGTCAGAGCAGCGATTCGCGCCACTGCCGGTGCAGATCGGCGTACCGGCCGCCGCCGGCGGCGAGCCGCGCGGGCGGGCCGTCCTCGACGATCCGACCGCCGTCGAGGACCAGCACCCGGTCGGCGATCTCCACGGTGGAGAGCCGGTGCGCGATCACCAGCGCGGTGCGGTCGCGCAGGATGGTGCCGAGTGCGCGCTGCACCAGCCGCTCGGTGGGCACGTCCAGCGACGAGGTCGCCTCGTCCAGGATCAGCACCGTCGGGTCGGCCAGGAAGGCCCGGGCGAACGCGACCAGCTGCCGCTGCCCGGCGGAGAGCCGGCCGCCGCGGCGGTGCACCTCGGTGGCGTACCCGTCGGGGAGGGCGGCGATGAAGTCGTGCGCGCCGATCGCCCGGGCGGCCGCCTCGACGGCGTCGTCGTCGGCGCCCGGCCGACCGAAGCGGATGTTCTCCGCGACCGTACCGCCGAACAGGTGGGTCTCCTGGGTGACCAGCACCACCGCCCGGCGCAGCTCCGCGTCGGCCACGTCCCGCAGGTCGACCCCGTCCAGGCTCACCGTGCCGGCGAGCGGGTCGTGGAACCGGGCGAGCAGCTTGGCGATGGTCGACTTGCCCGCGCCGGTCGGCCCGATCAGCGCGACGGTCTGCCCGGCCGGGACGGTCAGGTCCAGCTCGGTGAGGATCGGCGTCTCCGGTCGGTAGCCGAAGGTGACCGCGCGGAAGGCCACCGCCCCACGCGGCGGCCCGGCGGGCAGCGGTACGGGCCGGGCCGGCTCGGCCACCGCCGGTCGCTCGTCGAGCACCCCGGCGAGCTTCTCCAGCGCGGCCGTGGCCGACTGCAACGAGTTGTAGAACTGGCTCAGCTCCTGCATCGGTTCGAAGAACCGCCGCAGGTAGAGCAGGAACGCCGCGAGCACGCCGACGCCGGTGGCCCCGCCCAGCACCCGCCAGCCGCCGTAACAGAGCACCACCGCCACGGTGACGTTGCCGATCACCTTGATCCCCGGCGAGTACGTCGCGATCAGCCGGAACGCGTCCCGGCTGGCCCGCCGGTAGTCGTCGTTCACCGCGTCGAAGATGCGCTGGTTGCGCGGCTCCCGGCGGAACGCCTGGACCGCGCGGATGCCCCGGGTCGACTCGACGAAGTGGACGATGACCAGCGCCATCGCCTCCCGGGTGTGCCGGTACGCGCCGGCCGAGGCGCGGGCGAACCAGCGGGAGAGCCAGAACAGGAACGGAAAGGCGAGCAGCGTCACGGCGGCCAGCGGCAGGTCCAGCCAGAGCAGGATGGCGGCCACCGACACGATCGACAGCACGGCGAGGACCAGGCTGTCGATGCCGCCGTCGACGAGTTCGGCGATCGAGTCGAGGTCGCTGGTCAGCCGGGAGACCATCCGCCCCGACGTGTACCGCTCGTGGAACGCCACCGGCAGGCGCAGGAAGTGCCCGTACACCCGCTGGCGGAGGTCGAGCAGGACGGCCTGGCCGAGCTGCGCGGAGCGGGTCAGGAAGCCGCGCCGGGCCAGGAACTCGACGGCGGTGGCCGCGCCGAACGCGCCGGCGACGGCGACCAGCGGGCCGGCGTCGCCGGCGCGCAGCGGCGGGATGGCCCGGTCGATGCCGAGCATCACCAGGTACGGCCCGGCCATCGCGGCCGCGTTCTGGCTCAGCAGCAAGGCGACCGCCGTGCCGAGCCGGCGCCGGTGCGGGCGGAGCAGGTCGCGCAGCAGCAACCGGCTGCGGGCCCGCAGCCGGGCCACCGCCTCGGGCGTGGCCTCCTCGGCTCGGCTGCGGTCGGCCTCCGGGTCGGTGGCGATTCCGCGCCACCGGGCCAGGTCCGGCCCGTCGTCGGCCTCCTCGCCGGACCCGGCCTCGGCGGTCACGACCGCACCAGGCCACGACCGCCGGGCGCCGGTTCGGTGGTCGCGTCCGGCGGCTCGGCGGAGAGCACCGCGCGGTACGCCGGCACCGTGGCGAGCAAGTCGGTGTGCCGGCCCACCGCGGCGATCCGGCCGCCGTCGAGCAGCGCCACCCGGTCGGCGAGCGCGATGGTCGACGGCCGGTGTACCACCAGCAGCGCCGTGGTCTCCCGCAGCACCCGCTTCAGCGCCGCTTCCACCAGCGCCTCGGTCTGCACGTCGAGAGCGGAGAGCGGGTCGTCGAGGACGAGCAGCGCCGGCCGACCGAGCACCGCCCGGGCCAGCGCGAGCCGCTGCCGCTGCCCGCCGGAGAGGGAGAGCCCCTGCTCGCCGACCCGGGTGGCCAACCCCCACGGCAGGTCGTACGCGAAGTCGGCCTGGGCCAGCGCGAGCGCGGCCCGGACCTCGTCCTCGCCGGCGTCCGGCCGGCCCAGGGTGAGGTTCTCCCAGACCGACATGGAGAACAGCGTCGGCTCCTCGAACGCCACCCCGACCAGCCGGCGCAGCGAGGCCAGCCGCACCTGCCGCAGGTCGTGCCCGTCGAGGGTGATCCGCCCACCGGTCACCTCGTGCAGCCGGGGCACCAGGGAGAGCAGCGTGCTCTTACCGCAGCCGGTCGCGCCGACCAGGGCCAGCGTCTCGCCGGGCTCGACGGTCAACTCCACGTCGCGCAGCACCGGGGTGCCGGCCCCGGGGTAGCGGAAGCTGACCCGCTCGAAGCGGAGCCGGCCGCGGACCGCGGCGCGGGGCAGCGACACCGCCCCGGGGGCGTCCACGATGGCCGGCGGGGTGTCCAGCACCTCCTGGACCCGGTCCGCCGCGGTGGCCGCCTCCTGCCCGTTGGCGATGATCCAGCCCAGCGACTGCACCGGCCAGATCAGCATCAGCTGGAGGCTGACGAAGGCGACCAGCTCGCCGATGGTGAGCACCCCGGCGGCGGCCGCCGCGGCCCCGGCCACCAGCACGATGCCCAGGGTCAGGTTCGGCACCAGGTCGAGCCGGGCGGAGGTGCGGGCCAACAGCCGCCCCTTGCCCACCCCGGTGTCGTGCAGCGCCCGCGCGCCGGCGGCGAACCGGGCCGCCAGTTCCGGCCCCCGGCCGTACGCCTTCATGGTGCGCAGGCCCTGCGCGGTCTCCTCGACCAGCGTGGCGACGTCGCCCTGCTGGTCCTGCATCCGCCGGGACGCGGTGTGGTACGCGCGGGCGAAGCGGCGACTGATCAGCAGCAGCGGCACCGCGCTGGCCGCCACCAGCAGCCCCAGCGCGGGGTGCAGCCGGATCAGCAGCACCACCACGACCAGGTAGGTGACCAGGTTGAGCACCAGGAAGAACAGGCCGAAGGAGAGGAACCGGCGGATCACCGACAGGTCGCTGGTGATCCGGGAGAGCAGTTGGCCCGACTGCCACCGGTCGTGGAAGCTGGCCGGCAGGCGTTGCAGGTGGGCGTAGACGTCCGCCCGGATGGCCGCCTCCATGGCCACCGACGAGGACGACTGCACCCACCGCCGGACGAAGATCAGCAGCGCTTCGGCCAGACCGAGCAGCAGGGCCAGCCCGGCCAGCCGGAACAGGCCGGCCGGGTCCTGCCGGGCGACCGGCCCGTCGACCACCCGCTGGGCCACCAGCGGGATCGCGATGCTGGCCCCGGTGGCGGCCAGCGCGGCGAGCAGCAGCCAGCCGAACTCGACCGCGTACGGGCGCAGGTAGTGGCGCAGTCGCCAGAGGTTGTGCAGCGGATGCCGGCCAGCCGCGACCCCGGGAGCCGGGTTGCCGTCGCTCTCCGCAGGCACTACCCGACGGTATCGGCAAACATGAGATCGACAGGTGTCAGCTTGCCGTCAACCGCCGCTCATGACCGAGAAGCCACTTCTTCACGTCCAGCCCCCAGCGATAGCCGCCGAGGGTTCCGTCGGTGCGCAGCACCCGGTGGCAGGGGACGAAGAGCGCGGCGGCGTTGCGCGCGCAGGCGGCCGCGGCGGCGCGTACCGCCTGCGGGCGGCCGGCCAGCCCGGCGAACCCGGTGTAGGTGACCGGCTCGCCCGGCTTCACCTCGCGCAGCACGTCCCAGGCGTGCGCCAGGAAGACGCCGCCGCTGTGCTGCCGTACCGGCACCCCGTCGATCGCGGTCAGGTCGCCGTCCAGGTAGGACGCCACGGCGGCGGTGACCGGGCCGAGGTCGGCCCGGTGCCGCAGCGGCGCCCGCAGGCTCGGGTGCATCACCGGCAGCAGCTGCTGCGGGTCGGCGGTGAAGCCGGCCGCCCGGACCGCGCCGTCGGCGTCGACGAGGATGCTCAGCGGTCCGGTCGGGGTGGTGAGGACGGTGCTGTCGATGGTCGTGCTCATGCTGCTCTCCAGAGTCTGATCACCGCGTACGAGCGCCAGGGGCGCCAGCGTTCGGCGTACGCGTCGAGGGTCTTCGGGTCGGTGGGCAGGCCGAGGGCGGCGGCGCCACGGCGGACGGCCAGGTCGGTGGGGAGCAGGACGTCCGGGTCGCCGAGTGCGCGCATGGCCACGTAGCCGGCGGTCCACGGCCCGATCCCGGGCAGCGTCAGCAGCCGCCGCACCGCCTCCTCCCGGTCCCCACCCGGATCGAGGTCGAGCTCGCCGTCGGCAACGGCCCGGGCCAGCGCCCGAATGGTCTCCCGCCGCCCGGCAGGCATCCCGAACGCCCCATCCGCCAGCCCAACCACCTCCGCCGCCCCCGGAAACCCCCGCAACCCCCCACCCCCGCCCCCGGGGCGCTCGCCGCCCTCAGGGTGTTGATCATGAGGTTGGCGGTGGTTCCGGAGATCCAGTTCGCCGTCAACCTCATGATCAACGGCGGCAGCGGCGGTGGGCGCGGGTTGGGTGTGGGTGAGGAGGCGGGTGAGGGTGGTGCGGGCGGAGGTGACCGAGACCTGCTGGCCGACGATGGCGCGGACGGCCATCTCGAAGCCGTCGACCGAGCGGGGGAGGCGGATCCCGGGCTCGGCGGCGACCACCGGGGCCAGCGCCGCATCGGCGGCCAGGGTCTGGTCGACGGCGGCGGGATCGGCGTCGAGGTCGAGCAGGCGGCGGCAACGGGCCACCGCCGGAGCCAGATCGCGCATGTCGGTCAGCCGCAGCGTCGCCGACACGTGCCCGTCGGCCGGGGTGAGCGCCACCTCGCCGGTGCCGTGCGGCAGCCGCAGGCCGCGCCGGTAGGTGCCGTCGCGCACCTCCTCCATGCCCGGCAGCGCGCGCAGCGCGAGGAAGTCCAGCAGCGCGCGGGCGTGCAACGGCGGGCGGTACGCCAGCCGCAGCGTGATCGTGCCCGCCCCGCCCGGCGCCGGCCGCCGCCGGGCGGCCCGCAACTCGGACGGCGGCACCCCGTACACCTCGCGGACCGTGTCGTTGAACTGCCGTACGCTGCCGAACCCGGCCGCGAACGCGATCTCGGCCAGGCCGAGGTCGGTGGTCTCGATCAGGGTGCGGGCGGTCTGCGCGCGCTGCGCCCGGGCCAGTGCGAGCGGCCCGGCGCCCATCTCCGTACGCAGCATCCGGTGCAGGTGCCGCTCGGTGTAGCCGAGCCGGGCGGCCAGCCCCGGCACGCCCTCCCGGTCCACCACCCCGTCGGCGATCAGCCGCATCGCCCGGCCCACCACGTCGGCGCGGACGTCCCACTGCGGCGAACCGGGCGCCGCGTCCGGCCGGCACCGGCGGCAGGCACGCAGCCCGGCGCCCTGGGCCGCCGCGGCGGACGGGAAGAACCGGACGTTCTGCCGCTTCGGCGTCATCGCCGGGCAGGACGGCCGGCAGTAGATCCCGGTCGAGGTCACCCCGGTGTAGAACCACCCGTCGAACCGCTGGTCGCGGCTGTCGACGGCTCGGTAGCACCGTTCGAAGTCCAATTCCACGACACCGATGATGCTCCTGCTCGCGGCCCCTGGCTCGCGGGATTCGGACATGGCCGTGCGGCTGGTGTCCGCCGCCTCTGCCGGGTTGGCCGGCCAGTGCCCGCCGGCCCGGGTGCGAGCGTCGCCGCCGTCCCGGCCCGGCCCGGCTTGACCCGGCCCGGCCCGGCTCGGTCAGCGCCGCCGGGTCAGCGGCGCCGACCGGGTCGCTCGGGTCGACCGCGCTCGGCGAGCAGGGCCGGCCGGAACAGGCCGTCCGGGTCGTAGCGGCGCCACGCCCGGGCCACCCGGCGGCCGGTCTCGCCCGGGTAGATCCGGTCGAACGCGGCGCGGTCCGGCCGGGACTCGAAGTTCACGTACGCCCCGTCGGTGTGCCGGGCGACGTCCCGGAAGGCCGCGTCGAGCGCCGCCCCGCCCTGCGGCGGGAAGACCGAGGCGACCACGAGCGTGCTCTGGTGCCGGTGCGGGTACGCGGTCGCCTCCGGGGCGACGTCGTTGACCGCGCCGCCGACCGACCGCAGCTGCACCAGGGCCCGGTGCGGGCCGGTCACCGTCCGCATCACCGCCCGGGCGCTGCCCTCGTCCAGCTCGGGCAGCAGCCCGTTGGTGGTGAGCGACGGCTGCTGGCCCACGTTCGGGTGCAGGTGCGCCGGCGGCACCAGGGCGGCGTACGGCACCAGGTCGCTGCGGTGCTCCAGCAGCTTGCCGATCTCCAGCAGCGGTGCCACGGCGGGCCGGACCCGGCGCGGGCTCTCCGCCGCGACCACGGCGGTGATCTGCATGACCGCCGACGACCCGTACGGGAACAGCACCACCGCCGTGCTGAGTTCCCGCGGCGCCTCGGCCAGCCGGCCCGCCCACTCCCGCAGCGTGCTGCCGTCCGGGCTCGCCTCGACGGCGAGCTGGGCCACGCCGACGGTGCGGATCTCGGCCGCCTCGATCTCGAAGGCCACCACGATGCCGACGCCCGCGCCGGCGCCCCGGACCGCCCAGAACAGCTCCGGCTCGTGCTCCGCGTCCGCGCGCAGCACCGTCCCGTCGGCCAGCACCACCTCGACCGCGCGGACGTGGTCGATGGTGAGCCCGTACGAGCGCACCAGCCAGCCGACGCCGCCACCGGTGGCCAGGCCGCCGACGCCGACGTTGCCGTGGTCGCCAGAGCTGATCGCCAGCCCGTACCGGGTCAGCGTCTGGGCGACCTGCGCCCAGCGCGCGCCGGCCTCGACCCGGACCAGCCGGGTGCGCCGGTCGAGCACCTCGACCCGGTTCAGCGCGGACAGGTCGATGACCACCCCGCCGTCGTTGCTGGCGGAGCCGGACAGGCCGTGGCCGCCGCTGCGGACCGCGACCGGCAGCCCCTGCTCGCGGGCGTGGCGGACGGCGGCGACCACCTCCGCGGTGGTCTCCGGCAGCAGTACGGCCGCCGGGTTGGCCCGGGTGGTGTACGTCGAGCGGAGCATCGCGTACCGCCGGTCGCCGGGCGTGACGAGCTTGCCGGTCAGCTGCTCCGGCAGGTTGGCTCGCACCTGGTTCACCGCTGCCCCCTGATCTGTCGTACCTGCTCGCGGACGGCCGGCACCACCTGCGCGGCGAACACCTCGAGCTGGGCCCGGTGGGCCGTCACCGGCCAGAAGACGAACGTGTCGAAGCCGAGGTCGACGGCCCACCGGGTGAGCGTGTCCACCCAGACGTCGGTGTCGCCGACCAGGCCGGTGGCGCCGCGGTACGGACCGATGGCGCCGATGACGTTGTAGATCCGCCGGATCGACGCCGGGTCCCGGCCGGCCGCCCGGGCCGCCTCGTCGATGACCCGCTGGCGGGCCGGCACCTCGGCCGACGGCACGTAGATGTTCAGCGGTGAGATCCACCCGTCGGCGTATCGGCCGGCGACGCTGAGCATGCGTGGTCGCTGGCCACCCAGCCAGAGCGGCACCGGGGCCGGTGGCACCGGCCCGGCCTGGTAGCCCTCGACGGTGTGCTGCTCGCCGCGGAAGCGCACCGCTTCGCCGGCCAGCGCCCGCCGCATGATCTGCAGCGCCTCGGCCGTGTACGCCACGGTGGCCGGGCCGCCGCGCCGGGGCCCGCCCATCGCGGCGATGGCGTCCGGGCTCGGGCCGCCGCCGACGCCGAGGACCACCCGGCCGCCGGTCAGCACGCTCAGCGAGGCGGCCGACTTGGCGAGCATGGTCGGCGGGCGCAGTTGCAGGTCGGCCACGTCGGTGAGGAACGAGATCCGCTCGGTCTCGGCGGCCAGGTGGCTGATCAGGGTCCAGGTGTCGAAGTAGCTGGGCTGGTAGGCGTGGTCCTGGACGGCCAGGTAGTCCAGTCGGCCCGCGACGGCCGCCCGGGCCATCTGTCGGGTTTCGGGTAGTTTGTCGACTGACGGGTCGAGGCTCACCCCGAACGTCAGCGGCTGTTGGTGATCGGTCATGACCCCAGGCTGCGCGGACCGGATCCGCTTGCCAAACCCCAGGTTAGTTACTAATCTTTGGTAAGTGACCGATCGACCACCGCCCATCAGTCGGGCGTACCAGGACATCGACGACGCGGGCTGTCGGGTCTTCCAGGACGCGCTGGAACTGGTCGGCCGCCGGTGGACCGGAGCGATCCTGCTGGCCGCGGCCCGCGGCGCCCGTCGGTTCGGCGAGTACCGGGTGGCGGTGACCGGGATCTCCGACCGACTGCTCGCCCAGCGGCTCAAGGAGTTGGAGGCCGACGGCCTCATCGAGCGCACCGTGATCCCGACGTCCCCGGTGCAGGTCCGCTACGCCCCGACCCGCGACGGCGCCGAGCTGATGAGGGTGCTGCAACCCCTGGTCGACTGGGGCCACCGGCACCGCGGGCGGGTGGCCGGCGGCCCGCCCGGGGCCGGCGACGGCGGCCGGTGACCGGCCGGCGGTGACGGCGGCGGGCGTCGTCGGCCGCCGAAACTGTCGGTTGTGGTCGGTACCGTCCCGGCACCAACTCAAGAAGGGGTGCGAGCGATGGCGAGCGTGGCGGGTCGAGAAGCGGCGTCGACACGGGACGGGCACCCCCCGCTGGACCGGGCCGTGGTGCAGGGCTTCTACGACCGGATGCGCGCGGTCGCCCCGGCCGCGGTCGGCGCCATCGAGCGCGACCGGGCCGGTGACCCGGGCCGCGCCTTCGGCGACACCGCCTGCGGCCGGCTGGTCCGCTCGCTCGACGCCCCGGGGCTCCGCGCGCTCGGCATGTGGGTGCACCACTGGTGCATGCGGTTCTACGACGACGACACCCGGGTGGGGCTGCGCCTGCTCCGCGAGATCGCCGGCCGCTCGCGGCTCGGCTGGACGGCCGACGAGGTGCGCTGGATGCTCCGCGAGTCGTACGCGGCCGGCCCGGCCGCCGACGCCCGCTTCACGCTGCCCCTGGTCGCGGCCGGCGAGCTGCCGCCGGGCTCGCTCGCGCCCGAGGAGCTGCCGGTGGGCCGGCCGGCGACCGGCGGGCCACCCGTGGCCGAGCCGTTCGCACCGCCCGCGCCCGCCACGTCCCGGCCCGGGCCGGACGCCGCTGGGCGGATCGCGGCGATGATCCCCCGCCAGCCCGGCCCGGCCCAGCGGGGCTGACCGGTGCCGACCGGTCGGGCCGGCAGTTGCCCGACCACGGTCGCGCCCACCGCCACCGCGAAGCCGGCCAGCTGCCACCCGGTCATCGCCTGACCGAGCACGACCCAGCCGAGCACCGCGGCGGTCAGCGGGCTGAGCGCCCCGAGCAGTGAGACCTGGGTGACCGGCAGCCGGGCGGCGCCCCGGAACCACAGCGCGTAGGCCAGCGCCGTACCGACCAGGGTCAGCCAGGCGTACCCGGCGAGACCGGCCAGGTCGGGCGTCGGCGGCCGCCCCTCGACGGCCAGGGCCAGCGGCAGCACCATCAGCCCGCCGGCGGTGAGCTGCCAGCCGGTGGCGGTCAGCGTGCCGACGCCGGGCGGTCGGCCCCAGCGGCGGGTCAGCACCAGGCCGGTGCCCATCGCGGCGGTGCCGGTCAGCCCGGCGGCGATGCCGGCCGGGTCCAGCCCGGCGGTCGGGCGCAGCACCACCAGGGTCACTCCGACCAGCGCCGCCACCGCGGCGGCCAGGGCCCGGGGCCGGGGGCGCTCGCCGAGCAGCAGCACGGTCAGCCCGGCGACCAGGAGCGGCTGGGTGGCGCCGAGCACCGCGGCGGTGCCGCCGGGCAGGTGGTAGGCGGCGTAGAAGAGCAGCGGGAAGAACGCCCCGATGTTCAGTGCGCCGAGCACCGCCGACCGCCACCACCACGCGCCGTGCGGGCGGTGTCGGGTGAGCGCGAGCAGCAGCAGGCCGGCCGGGAGGGCCCGGATCACGCCGGACCAGACCGGTCGGCCGGGCGGCAGCAGCTCGCTGGTGACCAGGTACGTGGTGCCCCAGGTGATCGGCGTGACGGCGGTGAGCAGGGGGTCGGCCCAGCGGCGGTCCATCGGTGCTCCAAGATAGCTTGACGATAAATAGCTTAGAGCTAAGCTACTTGAGGTCAAGCGAAAGGGGAAGGGCGGCGTGCGGCACAATCCGGGAGTGGCGCAGCGGGATGACGTGGACGGCATCGTCGAGCAGTGGCGGCGCGAGCGGCCCGGGATGCGGCCCGAGCCGATGGCGGTCTTCGGCCGCATCTACCGGATCGCGCGCCTGGTCGGCGACGAGCAGGAACGCACCTACGCGCGCTGGTCGATCAGTCGGGGCGAGTTCGACGTGCTGGCCACGCTGCGGCGCTCCGGTGAGCCGTACACGCTGGCGCCGAAGCAGCTCGCCGCCTCGATGATGCTCACCTCGGGCGGGATGACCGGCCGGCTGGACCGGCTGGAACGGGCCGGTCTGGTCCGCCGCTCACCCGACCCGGCCGACCGGCGCGGGCTCCAGATCACGCTCACCCCCACCGGGCGACAACTGGTCGAGGAGGCCGCCGAGGCGGGGCTGGCCGTGCAGCGCCGCTTGCTCGACGCGCTGCCGCCCGAGGACCAGGACCGCCTCGCTGACCTGCTGCGTACGCTGCTCGGCGCGATCACCGAGCGGGGGCGGTGACCGGCGCGCGGACCGCGCGCCCGGCGGTCGCCGGGACCGCCGGCTCGGGCAGGATGGGCAGCGTCAGCCCTCGACGGAAGGACGACCCGTGCCCGCCAGCGAACCGACCATCCTCGCCACCAGCATGGGCATCTACGCGCCGCGCCGAGGCGGCGAGCCGCGCCGGGTCAACCCGGTCTTCGACCTGGCCGCCGACCTGGCCGACGCCGGGCCGCAGCCGAAGATCTGCTTCCTCAACCAGGCCGAGGGCGACCAGCCCACCACGCTGACCCGGGTCTACGAGGCGTTCGCCGGCAGCCGGTTCCGGATGTCGCACCTGGCGCTGTTCCCGATGCCGAACGTGGACGACATCCGCGCCCACCTGCTCGGCCAGGACGTGATCTGGGTGGGCGGCGGCAGCGTCGCCAACCTCTGCGCGGTGTGGCGGGTACACGGCCTCGGCGAGATCCTGCGCGAGTGCTGGGCGGCCGGGGTGGTGCTCGGCGGCGTCTCCGCCGGCTCGATCTGCTGGCACGTCGGGGGCGCCACCGACAGCTTCGGCACCGACCTGCGCGGCTTCACCGACGGCCTGGGCTGGCTGCCGTACGGCAACGGGGTGCACTACGACAGCGAGGAGCAGCGCCGGCCGCTGATGCACCGGCTGGTCGGCGACGGCACGCTGCCGACCGCGCACTGCACCGACGACGGCACCGGGCTGCTCTACCGGGGCGAGAAGCTGGTCGAGGCGGTCGCCGACCGCCCCGGCGTCTCGGCGTACGAGGTCACCCGCGGCCCCGACGGCACCCCCCGGGAAACCCCGATCAGCCCCCGCCTGCTCGGCTGACCCGGTAGATCTGGGAACGGAAGTGCCCCTGCGGGGCCGTTTCCTTCCAAGATCCGATCAGCGGTGGTCGGCGACACCGCACCGCGTTCCAGCCGGCGGGGGTCGGCGGCGTAAGCTGGCTCGTCGTGAGTCTCACCATCGGCATCGTCGGCCTGCCCAACGTCGGCAAGAGCACCCTGTTCAACGCGCTGACCAAGAACGACGTGCTCGCGGCGAACTACCCGTTCGCCACCATCGAGCCCAACGTCGGCGTCGTCGGGCTGCCGGACGAGCGGCTGCACAAGCTCGCCGAGATCTTCAGCTCGCAGAAGGTACTGCCCGCCCCGGTGTCGTTCGTCGACATCGCCGGCCTGGTGCGGGGCGCGTCCAAGGGGCAGGGCCGGGGCAACGCGTTCCTGGCCAACATCCGCGACGCCTCGGCGATCTGCCAGGTGGTCCGGGCCTTCTCCGACCCGAACGTGGTGCATGTCGACGGCAAGGTCTCCCCGGCCGACGACATCGAGACGATCAACACCGAGCTGATCCTGGCCGACATCCAGACCCTGGAGAAGGCCGTGCCGCGGCTGGAGAAGGAGGCCAAGCTCCGCAAGGACCGGGCCGCCGCCGCCACCGCCGCCAAGAAGGCCGTCGAGCTGCTCGACACCGGCGTCACCCTGTACGCGGGCGCCAAGGACGCCGGCATCGAGCTGGAGCACCTGCGCGAGCTGCACCTGCTCACCACCAAGCCGTTCCTGTACGTCTTCAACGTCGACGAGGCCGAGCTGGGCAACGCCGAGTTCCTCGACGAGCTGCGCGCGCTGGTCGCCCCCGCCGAGGCGATCTTCATGGATGCCAAGATCGAGTCTGAGCTGGTGGACCTGCCCGAGGAGGAGGCCCGCGAGCTGCTGGAGTCGATCGGGCAGAACGAGCCCGGCCTCGACCAGCTGGTCCGGGTGGGCTTCCGGACGCTCGGGCTCCAGACGTACCTCACCGCCGGGCCCAAGGAGGCGCGGGCCTGGACCGTCCCGATCGGCGCGACCGCGCCGGAGGCCGCCGGGGTGATCCACTCCGACTTCCAGCGCGGCTTCATCAAGGCCGAGGTGGTCTCCTACGACGACCTGGTCGCGGCCGGCAGCATGGCCGCCGCCAAGGCGGCCGGCAAGGTCCGGATCGAGGGCAAGGAGTACGTCATGCAGGACGGCGACGTGGTGGAGTTCCGCTTCAACGTCTGACCCAGTTGACGGTGACGAGGCGCTCGCCGGTGGCTGTGGCTGCGGCGGGAATGTCGATGTGGCCGTGGAAGCTGGCGTCTTGCGCCTCCCGGTCGACGTCGCAGTGGCAGCCGAAGTCCCGGTCGAGCCGTTCGACCAGTTGGTTGAACCGTGCCCTCGCCCGCCGGTGGTCGTAGTTCGCGGGGAACTCGAGGTGCTTCGGGTCGTCGAGGGAGTGCAGCAGCTGCCAGAGCTGGGCTTGGTCGGCCGGCATCCGGTCATTGTGCCCGGCTCTGTCCGGTCTGTGGCGGCTGCTGCGGGACGACGACCTGTTGTAGAACCTAGAGGTCCAGCGCGTACCAGCAGGCGTCGTCGGTCTCGTGCGTCTTGGCGAAGCCGGCCTTGTCGAGCACCCGCTGCGAGGGCAGGTTGACCTTCTCGGTGTCGGCGACCACGCGCTTGGCCGCCGGTTGCCGCGCCGCGTAGTCGACCAGCGACCGCAGCGCCTCGGTGGCGTAGCCGTGACCGCGGGCCGGCTCGACGAGGCCGTAGCCGACCATCACCGTGCCGGTCTCGTCAGGCGGGCCGAAGAAGCCGATGGTGCCCACGGCCTGGCCGGACGCCTGCTCGACGATGACGAAGTTGCCGAACACCGGGTCGCCCTGGCGCAGCCACCCATTGACCCCGTCGCGGTCGTCTTCGCGGGGGAACTGCTCGTGCCAGGCCCGGCCGGTGCGGTCATTGTCCACAATCGCCTGCGCTGTCTCGTGGTCGAGCGGGACCAGGCTGAGCCGCTGGGTAACCATCACACGGGTCAGTATCGCAAGGGTCGGTCACGCAGGTCCTGACACTTTCCGTCCCGCAGGTTCAGTGGTCGGACGTTGTCACCGACACCCGCGGACTGTTTGCTGGTCGGGCCTGCCCGCGTCAGCACGCCTGGGACCCCTCGACGACCTCGCCGATGTCGTACGGTGATCGCCATGACGCGGATCGACGTCTTGCGTGATCTGCTGGACAACGGTCGGGACTGCGACCCTCCGCGGCTGGAGGCGATCGCCGCCGAGCTCGGTCACCACGTCGGCGCGGTGTTCCTGGCCGCCGTCCGCCGGACAACCGAGCAGTTGGTGCGCGCCGCACGCGAGGCGGACGGGCCGCCACAGGCCGCACCGGCTGCCGAGCCGGACCACGTCGGGCGCTCACCGACGCGCTCCGGACCCTCCGCTCGGGCGGCGGGCAGCGGCTAGGCGACGAAGACGCAGAAGGGATGTCCGGCCAGGTCGGCGTACACGCGCAGCGGCTCCTCGGGGTCGTCGATGCGGTCGTACAGCAGCCGGCCACCGAGGTTCAGGACGCGTTCGTGCTGGACCCGCAACTCCTCGACCGACTCCACGGTCAGGTCCAGGTGCAGCTGCTGGGCCACCGGACCTTCCGGCCAGGTCACCTCCGGCAGGTGATCCACCTGTTGGAACGCCAGCTGCGAGGCGCCCTCGGGAGTCCTCAGGACGAGCCAGTCGCGACCGCGCTCGTCGGCCTGTCCCGCCGCCGGCGGCTCGTCGCCAGGTCGGTAGACCAGGCCCAGCAGGCGCCGGTAGAACTCCGCCAGAGCCCTGGCGTCGGTGCAGTCGAGCACCACCTGACACAGCTTGGGCACACCCTCCCGGTCGACCACCCTCGACCACCTCCGAGAGCCATTCTGTTGGCACCACACGGATGCCGCACCTCGGGCTTACCGGCTGAGGTCGGTTGCCCCCTCGTCACGGCTCCAGACGCCGCTTCGACGTCAGGCACCGAAGGGCAGCGGGCCCGAGGTCACGCACTGCCCATCCGGGTCCGTCGGCGTACGACGGCCAGCCAGACGGCCAGGCCCAGGCAGGTGGCGGCCAGCAGGGGCAACAGCACCAGAGCCGGGTTGACCCACACCGGGACGAGGTCATGGGTGGCGTTGCACTTGTTGTGCAGGGGGAACCATCGCGAAGACTCCCGCCAATGGGCGGAGCGGTAGGCGTCGTCGTAGGTGACGCCGGCCGCGTGGCAGGACTCCGCCGGGTCCAGGGAGGAACCCGCGAAGGCGCCGAGGAACCAGGTGACAGCGGTGGCGACGGCGCAGATCGCGGCTGTCCGGACGAACCAGCCTGGAGTCCTCCATCGGCCGGCGAGCACGGGCCTGATCCACAGCCACAGGACGAGCAGGGTGGGTGTGGCGAGGCAGAGGGAAATCGCGATGAGACCCACGCTCGAGTTGCCCGCCCTCTCGTCGGGTGAATGTCCGGCCGTCGCGACGGAAGAACTTCTCCGGCCGCTGGTCGACCCGCCTTCCGGCACTTGATCATGGCACGTGCAGTCGACACTGGGATGAGGGGCGGCCGTTGGCGCGGTAGACAGTGTCTACCGCGGAGTGGTAGACACTGTCTATGCCAGAGCTGGAAGGTGGTCTTCGCGTACGCCTGGTTGAGGTCGGCGTCGATTTACTGGCGCAAGAGGGGCCCCGAGCCCTCACCTTGCGCGAGATCGCCCGTCGGGCCGGGGTCTCCCACGGCGCTCCGCGTCGCTACTTCCCGACCCACCAGGCCCTGTTGGCCGCCATCGCGCGGGAGGGTTACCAGCGACTCGGCCAGCAGGTCGCCGAGCTGGTCGGCGGCGACGACCCGGACCCGCACGCACAACTACTCGCGCTCAGCCGGCTGTACCTGAGCTTCGCGCAGGACAACCGCGGCATGTTCGAACTCATGTTCCGGCACGACCTGCTGCGGGGCAACGGGATCGGCCTGCGGGAGGCCAGCCAGGCGCTGTTCGGCGTACTGGTCGACCTGGTCGACCGGGCCCGGCCCGCCGTGGCCGGCGCGCCACCGCCCGCCGTCACCGCCGCCGCGCTGTGGGCCAGCCTGCACGGCATCGCCGAACTCTGGCAGTGGGGCAGCCTCCAGACGACGGTGCGGACGGACGATGTCGAACCGCTGCTGCGCGCGGCACTGGACGCCCATGTCGGGCGCCGAAGACCCTCGCGCCGCACCAGCGGCCCGTGAACCGGTACTGACCGTCGGGAGGACGAGTGCTGCTGCAAGCGACCGTACGCCTGGTGATCGCTCCGCTCGCCCGGCTGCTCTACCGGCCCGTCGTCGAGGGCCGGGAGAACGTTCCGCGGCGTGGCCCGGTGATCCTGGCCGCCAACCACCTGTCCTTCATCGACAGCGTGGTGATCCCGCTCGTGGCGCCCCGACCGGTCGCCTTCCTGGCCAAGGCGGAATACTTCCGGCGCCCGGGGTTCAAGGGATGGCTGACCCGCACCTGCCTCACCGGCATCGACGCCATCCCGGTGCAGCGGGGCGGCCACCGGGAGGCCCGGGCGTCGCTGCAACTGGCTCTCGACGTCCTCGCCGAGGGGCGAGCCTTCGGGCTCCACCCCGAAGGCAGCCGGTCGCGCGACGGCCGGATCTACCGCGGCCGTACCGGCGTCGCCTGGCTCGCGCTCGCCTCCGGCGCTCCGGTGGTCCCCGTTGCCGTCCTCGGCACCGACCGGATCCAGCCCATCGGCGCCCGACTACCCCGACTCGGGAAGGTGACGGTGCGATTCGGTGCGCCGTTGCACTTCACGCAGCCCGCCGGCAGCGTCGGCCAGGCCCGGCGGGCCGTCACCGACGAGATCATGGCGGCCATCCGGGACCTGTCCGGGCAGGAACCAGCCGACGGCTACAACGACCTGACCACCGCCGCCTAGCCCGGCGGACCAGAACGGCGACACGACGATGTCCCGGTCGGGTCGACACCGGCGCGCGTGGCACTCGGTGCCGAACGGGGACCCGGCGCAGCCGTACGGCCCCGGACGTGCCCTACCTGGCGGCGGTGATCACGCGGATGGTGCGCTGCGCACCCGAGGGCACCGACGCGCTGCTCAAGGCGCTCGACCGAGGGCTGGTGAGCGAGGTGTTCGATCCGGCCCGGCCGAGCAGCGTGTGATCCGGGGCCAGGCAGCCGACCCTGGCCCGGGCGAACCGGACGGTCGCTACCGGCGGCTCTCGTCGAGGAGTCGGTTGAGGGCGAGCGCGGTGTTGATCAGCGCCAGGTGGCTGAACGCCTGAGGGAAGTTGCCCAACTGTTCGCCGGTGGGGGCGATCTCCTCGCCGAAGAGGCCGAGGTGGTTGCTGAAGGTGAGCATCTTCTCGAAGGTGAGCCGGGCGTCGTCGAGGCGACCGGCCTCGGCGAGGGCCTCGACGTACCAGAAGGTGCACATGTTGAAGGTGCCCTCGTCGCCGGGCAGGCCGTCGGGGGCGTGGGTCGGGTCGTACCGGTAGACGAGGCTGTCGGAGACCAGGTCGTCCTCGATCGTGCGAAGGGTGGACTGCCAGATCGGGTCGTTCGGGGCGACGAAGCCGACCATCGGCATCATCAGCAGGGCGGCGTCGACGACCTCACCGCCGTAGCTCTGCACGAAGGAACGGCGCTCCCGGTGGTAGCCGCGTTCCATGATCTGGTTGTACACGGCGTTGCGCTGTTCGACCCAGCGCGCGATCTCGCCCGGTCGACCGTGCCGTTCGGCGAGGCGGACCGCCCGGTCGAAGGCGACCCAGGACATCACCCGGCTGTGGGTGTAGTCGCGGGGGTGGTGGCGGCTCTCCCAGATGCCCGCGTCGGGCTGGTCCCAGTTGCGGCAGAGCCAGTCGACCAGCCGCACCGTGCTGAGCCAGACCTGGTGCGGTGCGCGGATGCCGTGCCGGTCGGCGAAGTACATGGCGTACAACGCGTCGCCGTGGATGTCGAGTTGGAGTTGCTCGGCGGCGCCGTTGCCGATCCGGACCGGTGCCGAGCCGCGGTATCCCTCCAGGTGGTCGAGCGTCTCCTCGTGCAGGTCGGACGTGCCGTCCACGCGATACATGATCTTCAGCGGCACGTGGTTGTCGCCCGCCCTGCGGACGCGTTCGTCGATCCAGTCCACGTAGCGGTGGGCCTCGTCGGTGAAGCCGAGGCCGAGCAGGGCGTGCACCGAGAACGACGTGTCCCGAACCCAGGTGTAGCGGTAGTCCCAGTTGCGGGTTCCCCCGATCTTCTCGGGCAGCCCGGCGGTCGGTGCGGCGATCATCGCGCCGGTCGGCGCGTACGTCATGAGCTTCAGGGTGATCGCTGACCGTTCCACCATCTCCCGCCACCGCCCGGTGTAGTGCGAGCGGTCCAGCCAGCGCCGCCAGTAGTCGCGGGTCTGTTCGAACATCGCCTGGATCTCCTGGAACGGGAAGGCCTGCGGACCTCCCGGAGCGGCGGTCTCCAGGACGATCGCGCCCGTCTGGCCCTCGTGCAGGTCTGTGAAGGCGATCAGGTCCCCGTTCTCGTTCCTGATGTTCTCCTCCGGGATCAGCCGACCGGGCGCCCGGGTGGTGTGCAGGGTCAGGCTCATCGACGCGGCGCGGAAGACACTCCCGTCCGGGTGCCGCTCCATCTCGTGGGTCTCGCGCCCGTAGTTGAACCGTGGACGGCACTCGGCCCGGAACCGCATGCTGCCGCGGACCACCTTGATGATCCGCACGATGCGATGCCGGTCGGTGACCTGCTCGCCCGCGACGGGCATGAAATCGGTGATCTCGCCGACCCCGTCCGCGCTGATGAACCGGGTGATGAGCATCGGCGTGTCCGGCAGGTAGAGCTGTTTGGACACGTAACGGACGCCGTCCGGGGTGATCCGGAAGAATCCGCCGCGCTGCCGATCGAGGAGCCCGGCGAAGATGCTGGGCGAGTCGAACCGGGGAGCGCAGAACCAGTCCAGCGTCCCGTCCCGGGAGATCAGCGCGGCGGTCTGCAGGTTGCCGATGATCCCGTGGTCCTCGACCGGCGGATATTCCTTCACAGCGCCCCCCGTCAGCGGTCATCAAAGGATGAACGGCCGTGACCGGGAAAGGTGATGTCGTCGCCGGTGGGTCGGTGGCGCCGGCGGCGACGAGGCTCGTCAGCTGATGTAGTGCAGGATGACGTTGTGCACGTGGTGGCTCTTCTGGGCGCCGCGGAACTCCACCTCGTAGGTGTGCGTGCCGACGTGGATGGCGATGGCGCCGGTGGAGAAGAACGACCCGCCCCACGACTTGTTGCTCACCACGCTCACGCTGGTGATCTTCGAGTACGGGATGCTGGTGATGGCGTACCGCTTGCCGATGAAGGAGCGGTCCTGGATGATGACGCGCCGGTCGGTCAACCCGAGGAAGCCGGTGCCGGTGCCGACCGCGTCGTAGACGGCGATGATCTGTTCTCCGTCCAGCAGGCCGCTCTGGATCTGCTGGAACTGCTCCTTGCGGTCATAGGTCGCGTTCGCCATGCCCCTCACGGTAGGTCCGGCGCGCCACCGGCAAGATCGTCGCCGCCGGCCCGGGCCTGGACGATGAACTCGCCGTCACCCTGCCCCACCGGCTCCCCGCCCCAGCCGCCGTGGATCCGCTCCACGGTGAACCCGGCCGCCCGCAGTGCGCCGCGCAGCTCCTCCTCCGTGCGGAACCGCACAGTGGCCGAGCTGAGCAACTCGTCGCCGCCGGGGAAGAGGTAGTGGTGGACGAAGCTCACCACCCCACCGGTCACCGCGGTCACCTCGGTCCACCCCCGCACCACGCCGCCGTCGGTCAGGGCGATCCACCGCCGGGACTCGTCCGGGTTCCACCGCTCCCATCGCCGGTCCGCCGGGTCGCGCGCGTCGAAGACCAGCCGGCCGCCGGGAACCAGCGCCCGGCGCAGGTCGGCCAGGGTGGCCGCCCACTCGGCATCGGTCACCAGGAACTGCGCCACGTGGCTGGTCAGCACCGCCACGTCGTACGCCCGGTCCGGCAGCCGGGCCGAGGTGCCCTCGATCCAGGTCACCCGCTCGGCGCCCGGCTTGGCCCGGGCCGCCGCCAGCGACGCGGCGGCCGGGTCGACGCCGGTGACGGTGTGCCCGGCGGCGGCCAGGGCGAGGGTGAGCCGGCCGGTCCCGCAGCCGAGGTCGAGGACCCGGGCGGGGGCCTCGCCGACCACGGCGAGGAAGTAGTCGTCGTCCCGCGACCAGGTGCACTCCGCGTCGTAGACGGTCACCAGCCGCGGATCGCGGAACTCTCCGTGTCGCATGATGGCTGGATCGTCTCAGCCGTTCGCGTCGCTGGCGGCGCGGACGAACTCGCGGACCCGGGCCGTGGTGTTGTCCTCCCGCCAGACCAGGCCACGCCGGATCGGCGGTGCGTCGTGGATGGGCACGTAGGCGACGTCCGGGCGGGGGTAGTAGTGCCGGGTGTGCTCGCCCACCGGTAGCACGCCGCGGCCCAGCGCCACCAGGGTCAGCATCTCGGAGAACGTGTTCCCGGTGGGGCCCTTCGGCACCGGCCGGCCCGACGGGGTGTGCTCGGGGGTGCGGTCGCGCTTGAACTCCGCCGAGGTCACCGCCGGGTACTGGACCACCGGATGGTCGGCGAGGACCTCCAGGGAGACCGACGCCGCGCGGGTCAGCGGATGCCCGGCCGGCACCGCGAGCAACCGGCGCTCGGTCAGCAGCGGCGGGCCGCAGGCCATCCCGTCGAACGGGTACGCCGCCATGAGCAGGTCGATCGAGCCGTCCACCAGGCTCGGCCGCGAGTTGTAGAGCTGCACCTCGTGCACCTCGACCTGGCATTCCGGGTGCCGCTCGGTGAACAGGGCGACCGCCTTGAGCAGCACCGGCGCGGTCCACTCGCCGAGGAAGGCGACCCGCAGCCGGCCGGTGACGCCGCGCCCGGCGTCGACGGCCCGGCGTACCGCCTCGTCCATGCCGGCGACCAGCGGGGCGAGGTCGTCGGCGAGCTGGCGGCCGATCGCGGTGAGTTGGACGACCCGGCTGGTCCGCGCGAACAGCGGCGCGCCGATACGGCGTTCCAGCTTCTTGACCACGTGACTGATCCGCCCGGTAGTCACCCCGAGCCGCTCGGCCGTGCGGCCGAAGTGCAGCTCCTCGGCGAGGGTCAGGAAGGTCTCCACCTCGTACCGTTCGAGCACGTCACGTCCCATCGTTGAACCGGGATCAACGATCGTAGCCCGATCATGCCTTGGTCGCGGTCGCGGGGCGGGCGATGGTGAACGGCATGAAGACGACAACAGCTGGAGGCGAAGTGAGCGCGGTGCGGGTGAAGGCCTTCGACCACCTGGTGCTCAACGTGGCCGACGTCGAGCGGGCCCTCGACTTCTACTGCGGGGTGCTCGGGCTGGCCCCGGTACGGGTCGACGAGTGGCGAGCCGGCAAGGTGCCGTTCCCCTCGGTACGGGTCGGCCCGGAGACCATCATCGACCTGGTCCACCGCCCGCGGGGCGAGTCGAACGTGGACCACTTCTGCCTGGTGGTCGAGCCGCTGGAGTGGGCCGAGGTGATCGCGTCCGGCGTCTTCGAGGTGCTGGAGGGGCCGGTCGGCCGGTTCGGGGCGCGGGGGAGCGCGACCTCGATCTACGTGCGCGACCCGGACGGCAACTCGGTCGAACTGCGCTGGTACCCGCAGGACGCGGGCTGAGCCGGTGTCGGGTTCCGGTGGGTGTGGGGAGCCAGCCCACCGGAACCCGGGGCGCGAGGCCTGAGCCGCCGGCTGCTCAGCGCGACGGCTGGCGGGTCCAGTCCGTCGACCGGGCGGTCTTGTCCCCGGCGTCACTCGACACCAGACCGGCCCAGTCCGAACGGCCGGCCCAGTCCGATCCGCCGGTCCGGACCGGCTCCGGCTCCGGCTCCGGCGCCTTCTCGCGCGGGATACCCAGGCCGAGCCCGTCGGCACCGAGTGGGCGCTCCCGGCGTGCCAGCGGCGGGATGACCTCGTCCGGCACCAGCGCCTCGGGCGTGTCGTCGGCCGGGGCGGGCTGGGGCCAGCGCTGCCAGCGGCGGATGCTGACCACCCCGACGAGCAGCAGCGCGCCCATCAGCAGGGTCGTCCCGTTGCGGACCGGGGTCGCCAGGTCGACCTGGTAGCCGATCAGGGTTGGCTCGTGGTCGACCAGGTTCATCACCGCGCTCGGGCTGATCAGCAGGCCCAGGTAGCTGGCCGAGTAGACCAGCCCGGTCACCGCCGCGCCCAGCGGCGAGAACCGGAGCGTGCCGATGAGCCCGAGCAGCAGACCGGCGGCGGCCAGCACCAGCGCCGGTCGTACGAAGTCAGCGCCGTCCAGCGAACCGCCGTCCGCTGCGTCGGCGAACGCCTGCGCCGACCGATCCTGGCCTAGGGCGAACAGGACCCAGGCCAGCGGACCCACGACGGCGGCGGCGATCACGGTTCCGATGTGTCGCATCCGGGCAAGGTACCGATCTTGCAGGTGGATCAGGAGCCCTGATAAGCAAAACTTAAAGTCGATCCCACGGCCACGCCGGCACCGGGACCCCGACGGCCGCCTCCGGCGGCGCTCGACCACTGCTCGATGTCGCTGATGGTCCGGGTGTTCGTCCGGTGCACCTCGGCGGGGCGGCGGGCGACCGGTCAGCGTAGGTCAGGGCGCGGTGACCGCGCGGTACGCGTCCTCGATCCGGGCGGCCAGCAGGACTTCGCCCTCGGTCAGCGGCGCGTTGCCGTGCCCGACGCGGATCTGGGTGTGGTCGGCCCGGCGGCTGATCTCCGGGCGCAGGTGCAGGGCGTCGGCGACCACCTTGACCCGCTCGGTCAGGGCCGCGTGCTGCGCGTCGTCGATCACGAGAGTCCGTCGGATCTGCTCGCCCTCGCGGACCCATCCGTTCAGCAGAGCGAGGGCGTCGCTGAGGTAGTCATGCTTCGCACGACCGCTGAACAGCGCGCGCATCACCGCACCTCCCAGGCGCCGTTGCCGGCTTGTGGCCAAATCGTCGCCGTCCCGTGTCTTGTCGGTGCCCTCTAGTCTGTCGTCGCACGGATGGTGTGTCCACGCCCACACTTCCGTGTCTTCCTGGCCTGACGGTCGGCCAAGCTACCCAAACCGCCGATTGATCTGGCACGCTGGACGCCCGTGCGGACCGAACGGGCTAACCACGGCGGGCAGATCGAGCGACGGGACCTGAAGGTGATCGTCGGGGCGGCGATCATCGAGGGCGGGCGGGTGCTGGCCTGCGCGCGGTCGGCCCCGCCGGAGGTCGCCGGGATGTTCGAGTTCCCCGGCGGCAAGGTCGAGCCGGGGGAGAGCGAGACGGCCGCGCTGGTCCGCGAGTGCGCCGAGGAACTCGCCGTACGCGTGGAGATCGGTGAGCGGGTCGGCCGCAACGTCCGGATGGCCCACGGCCGGTCGGTGCTCAAGGTGTACGCGGCGCGCCTGCTGCACGGCGACCGGCCCCAGGCGCTGGAGCACTCGGCGCTGCGCTGGCTCACCGCCGCCGAACTGGACGACGTCACCTGGCTGCCGGCCGACGCGCCGATCGTCGCCGCGCTGCGCCCGATGCTCACCCGCGGCTGACCGCCGTGACCGCCGGTCGCGCCGCCGAGGGTCGGGCGGCGCGCGGCCCCGCGCCTGGACGTCGAATCGGACAGGTGGGCGAAAACGGGACGGGGGCCGGCGGCAACAGCCGCGGCCCCCGTCGTCACTGTGGTCCTCAGTGCTTGTCCTGCTCCGGGTGGGCGAAGTTCAGGTGCTCCGGGGGCAGTGGGAAGGTCACGTCGTCGCCGAACGGCGATGGCGCCGCCGCCCGGTCGAAGGTGAGCTCGGTCAGCGGCAGCCGACCGCGGTCGTCGACCGCCGGGGCGGTCGGGTGTGGCACCTCGCGGTGCCAGTTCACCCCGCGCTGCGCCTGCACCTCGGCGCGCGGGTCGTGCGAGCCGCCCGCGTGCGAGTGCACCCCGGCGGGGCCGCCGGCGGCCGCCGCCGAGCCCGGACGGGGGGTGGTCACGCTGGTCTGGGGCGTCTCACCCCGACGGAAGATCTTGCTACCAAGCCACACAAGGGGATCGTACCTGCGGTCCACGACCCGCTCTTTCATGGGGATGATCCCGTTGTCAGTGATCTTGATGTGCTCGGGGCAGACCTCGGTGCAGCACTTGGTGATGTTGCAGTAGCCGAGGCCCTGCTCCTGCTGTGCGTACTCCTTGCGGTCGGTCTTCGCGTCGAGCGGGTGCATGTCCAGCTCGGCGGCCCGGATGAAGAACCGCGGCCCGGAGAAGGCCGGCTTGTTCTCCTCGTGGTCGCGGATCACGTGGCAGACGTTCTGGCACAGGAAGCACTCGATGCACTTGCGGAACTCCTGCGAGCGCTCGACGTCGACCTGTTGCATCCGGTAGTCGCCCGGCGCCAGGTCGGCCGGCGGCGCGAACGCCGGCGTCTCCCGGGCCTTCTCGTAGTTGAACGAGACGTCGGTGACCAGGTCCCGGATGACCGGGAAGGTGCGCAGCGGGGTGACCGTGACCGTCTCGTCCGGCTCGAAGGTCGACATCCGGGTCATGCAGCTCAGCCGCGGCTTGCCGTTGATCTCCATCGAGCAGGAGCCGCACTTGCCCGCCTTGCAGTTCCACCGGCAGGCCAGGTCGGGGGCGTCGGTGGCCTGGAGCCGGTGGATCACGTCGAGGACGACCTCGCCCTCGTTCACCTCGACCATGTAGTCCTGGAGGTCGCCGCCGCTCTCGTCACCCCGCCAGATGCGGAACTGGCGCTTGGTGCCGGACTTGCCGGCCCCGGTGGACTTCTGCTCCGCCATTACTTGCCCGCCTCCTCGGCCTCGGCGTCGGTGACGAGGGCGTCGAACTCGGCGAGTTCCTCGTCGGTGAGGTACTTGGCCAGCTCCGCCCGGTCGAAGAGGCGGATCAGCTCCGCGCGGATCTTCGGCAGCGGCTTGCGCTCCAGGCGTACGGCGTCGCCGTCGAGCGAGCAGACCAGGTTGACCCGGCGCCACGACGGGTCCATCGCCGGGTGGTCCTCCCGGGTGTGCCCGCCGCGCGACTCCCGCCGCTCCAGCGCCGCCTTCGCGGTGCACTCCGACACCAGCAGCATGTTCCGCAGGTCCAGCGCGAGGTGCCAGCCCGGGTTGTAGCGGCGACCGCCGGACGCGCTGACCTTGGCCACCCGCTCGCGCAGCTCGGCCAGCCGGCCCAGCGCGTCGACCAGCTCGCCCTCCCGCCGGATGATGCCGACCAAATCCCCCATCACCGCCTGGAGGTCCTGCTGGAGGGTGTACGGGCTCTCGCCGGTGTCCCGCTGCAGCGGGGCCAGCGCCGTCTCCACCGCGGCCTCCACCGCGCCGACGGACACCTTCGGCCGGGCGGTCAGCCCGTCGGCGTACGAGGCGGCGTGGCCGCCCGCGCGCTTGCCGAAGACCAGCAGGTCGGACAGGGAGTTGCCGCCGAGCCGGTTGGAGCCGTGCATGCCGCCGGAGACCTCACCGGCGGCGAAGAGACCGCGGACGTGACCGAAGGCGGCACCGGAGTCCGGGTCCACCTCGACGCCGCCCATCACGTAGTGGCAGGTCGGGCCGACCTCCATCGGCTCCTTGGTGATGTCGACGTCGGCCAGCTCCTTGAACTGGTGGTACATCGACGGCAGCCGGCGGCGGATCTCCTCGGCCGGCAGCCGGCTGGCGATGTCCAGGAAGACGCCGCCGGCCGGGGTGCCCCGACCGGCCTTGACCTCGCTGTTGATCGCCCGGGCCACCTCGTCGCGGGGCAGCAGCTCCGGCGGACGGCGGTTGTTGTCCGGGTCGGTGTACCAGCGGTCGGCCTCCTCCTCGGTCTCCGCGTACTGCTTGCGGAAGACGTCGGGGACGTAGTCGAACATGAACCGCTTGCCGTCGGAGTTCTTCAGCACGCCGCCGTCACCGCGGACCGACTCGGTGACCAGGATGCCCTTCACCGATGGCGGCCAGACCATGCCGGTCGGGTGGAACTGGAGGAACTCCATGTTGATCAGCGTCGCGCCGGCGCGCAGCGCCAGGGCGTGCCCGTCCCCGGTGTACTCCCAGGAGTTCGAGGTGACCTTGTAGGAGCGGCCGACGCCGCCGGTGGCCAGCACCACCGCCGGCGCCTCGAAGAGGACGAACTCGCCGGACTCCCGGTAGTAGCCGAAGGCGCCGGCGACCCGGTCGCCGTCGAGCAGCAGCTCGGTGATGGTGGTCTCGGCGAAGACCCGGATCCGCGCGTCGTACGAGCCGTGCTCGCGCTTGTCCTCCTGCTGGAGCGAGACGATCTTCTGCTGGAGGGTGCGGATCAGCTCCAGGCCGGTCCGGTCGCCGACGTGCGCCAGCCGCGGGTACTCGTGGCCGCCGAAGTTACGCTGCGAGATCTTGCCGTCCTTGGTGCGGTCGAAGAGCGCACCGTACGTCTCCAGCTCCCAGATCCGCTGCGGCGACTCCTTCGCGTGCAGCTCGGCCATCCGGAAGTTGTTCAGGAACTTGCCGCCGCGCATGGTGTCCCGGAAGTGCACCTGCCAGTTGTCCCGGCTGTTCACGTTCCCCATCGCGGCGGCGGCGCCGCCCTCGGCCATCACCGTGTGCGCCTTGCCGAACAGCGACTTGGAGATGATCGCCGTCTTCTTGCCGGCGAGCCGGGCCTCGATCGCCGCGCGCAGGCCGGCGCCGCCGGCCCCGATCACGACGACGTCGTAGTGGTGTCGTTCGATTCGAGTGGTCGTAGTCATGTCCAGGGGCCCTTTAGTTGATGAACCGCAGGTCGTTGAACCAGCCGGCCGCGACCGCCATGACGTAGAAGTCGGTCAGCGCCAGGGTGCCGAGCGTGATCCAGGCGAGCTGCATGTGCCGGACGTTCAGCCAGGACACGCCGGTCCAGGCGCGGTAGCGCAGCGGAGCCTTCGAGAAGTGCTTGAGCCGCCCGCCGATGATGTGCCGGCAGGAGTGGCAGGAGATGGTGTACGCCCAGAGCATCACCACGTTGCCGAGCAGGATGAGGTTGCCCAGGCCGAACCCGAAGCCCTCCGGCGAGTGGAAGGCCAGGATCGCGTCCCAGGTGTTGATCAGCGAGATGATCGCGGCGGCGTAGAAGAAGTAGCGGTGCAGGTTCTGCCCGAGCAGCGGGAACCGGGTCTCCCCGCTGTACGACTTGTGCCCGTCCGGCACGGCGCAGGCCGGCGGCGAGAGCCAGAACGACCGGTAGTACGCCTTGCGGTAGTAGTAGCAGGTGAGCCGGAACAGCAGCAGGAACGGCAGGGTCAGCGCGGCGTCCGGGATGATCCACCAGTCGGGGAGGAACCGTCCGAAGTGCGCGGCGTCAGGCAGGCACCGGTCCGTCACGCAGGGGGAGTAGAACGGGGTCAGGTAGTGGTAGTCCTCGACCCAGTAGTTGTCGTGCTGAAAGACCCGGACCGTCGCGTACGCGACCCAGGCGCTGAGACCGACGACGGTGATCAGTGGGGCGAACCACCAGCGGTCGGTGCGCAACGTCTTCGCCGCGATGGCGGCGCGGTTCCGCACGCCCCCCGGCTTCGTTGCCGTTGATGTCATTCGAGTCGTCTCCCTGGCGCCGGCCCGCGACAGGCGGGCGGATCTTCCTCCGGTCGGCACGCGGACCGCGAACCCGCACCCGCTTGCCACGTCATGCGCACACCAACGACCACGCCGGGCGAACCGGCGCAGCTAAGTGACACACGTTACGCCGATCTCCGCGGGCCGTCCGCGCAAGGCAGTGTCCCGTGTGTCCTGGCTGGTGGAAAGCCCCGTATGAAGATCGATGTCGCGATGTTAAGAACTTCACTGCCGGCCCCGCCGGCGCGCCGGGGCCGGCTCACCCGGACGCGCCGCCGGTGAAGTTCCACGCGGCCAGCCGCAGCGGCGGGGCCTCCCACCAGACTCCGTCGACCCGGTCCGGCTGGCGCACCGCCCGGCGGCCCAGGCCGAGCACCGCGCCCGGGCCGAGCGCCCGCGGGTACGACTCGGTGAAGCGCAGGTCGCGTACCGCGCGGGTGACCATGCCGTCCTCGACCAGCCAGACCCCGTTGCGGGTCAGCCCGGTGACCACCAGGCTCTTCGGGTCCAGCACCCGGGTGTACCAGAGGTCGCTGACCAGCAGCCCGCGCCGCACCCCGGCGACCAGCGCCGCCGTGTCGGCGTCGGCGACCGCCCCGGCCACGCCGGTCGCGGGCGGCGGGCCGTCGGCGGCCACCGCTGCGCCGTCCGGGGCGCCGCCGGCGACGGACGGGGCGAGCAGCCGGATGTTGTGCGGGATCGGGCCGAAGGTGGCCCCGCCGGGCGCGGCGTGACCGGTGGAGCTGGCGCCGATACCGGCACCGCTGCGCCGGTCGTGCGCCACCGCGCGGGTGACCCCGGCGTCCACCAGGGTCAGCTCCCGCCGTGCCGTTCCCTCCAGGTCGTACGGCAGGCCGGAGCCATGCAGCGGATCGTCCACCAGGGTCACCGACCGGTCGAACTGCGCCTGGCCCGGCTCCGCGAAGGACTGCCGCTCGGCGTACCGCTTGCCGTTGAAGCCGAACCAGGAGAGGTTCTGCAACAGGTCGGCGACGGCGGCCGGTTCGAACACCACCTCGTAGCGGCCCGGGGGCAACTCCACCGGCTCGGCCGCGGCGCGCGCCTTGGCCGCCGCCCGGGCACCGAGGGCGGCGCCGTCGAGGTCGGCGAGGCGGTCCGCGCAGCGGCGCGCCACCGCGTCCGAGCCGCCGGTGCGGGCGATCCCGTCCATCGCCGCCTCCACCGCCCGCCCCTGGGCGTACTGGCCGGCGGAGTTGGCGAACGCCCTGGACCGGTGGGACGTGCGGCAGTACCCGGCCGCTTCCAGGCCGCCCAGCGCGTCCACGAAGGCGCGGACCCGGGCCGCCCGCTCGTCCGGCTCGGCGTACGCGGTGGCCTCGTCGACGGCGACGCCGGCCGCCACCGGCGACGGCGGGGTCAGCCCCGGCCAGCCCGGGTCGGGCGGGCAGAGCCGGGCGGCGGCCAGGGTGCGCTCGACCAGCGCGCGCAGCCCGTCGGCGCTGACCAGGCTGCCGCTGCCGGCCGCGGTCCGCCCGTCGACGTGCAGTCGCAGCCGGACGCCGACGGTGGACTCGGCGACGTTCTGGTGGATGAACGAGTTGGCGAACCGGGTCAGCGCCAGGTCGCTGCGGGTCACCACCGCCTCGGCCTGCGCGTCCGGCCCGGCGAGTCGACGGACCAGCTCCACCACCTGCCCGGCGAGGTCCAGCTCGGCGAGTTCCGACGCGGTCATGCCCGCACCCCCACCCGGACGTTGCGGAAGCGGGCCGGCGCGGCCGGGTGGCCGGTGTGCCCGATCTGGCCGGGCTGGCCCTTGCCGCAGTTCGGCGTGCCCCAGGCGACGATCTCGGCGGAGAGCATGTCCATCGACCGCCAGAACAGCGGGCCGATGCCGGTGTAGGTGGGGTTGCGCAGCATCCGCCCACGCCGGCCCTTCCTGACCTCCCAGCCGATCTCGCAGCCGAACTGGAAGTTGAGCCGTTTGTCGTCGATGGACCAGGAGCGGTTGATGTCCATCAGCACCCCGTCGTCGGTGGCGGCGATGATCTCCTCCAGGGTGTGCGGACCGGGCTCCAGGCCCACGTTGGTCATCCGCACCATCGGCAGCCGGGCCCAGCCGTCGGCCCGTACGCTGCCGCCGTAGTCCAGGCCGGCGACGGCGGCCGAGTCCCGGCCGGCGAGCACGCCCACCCAGCGCCCCTCGCGCACCGCGTCCCGGCGCACCGCCGGCGAGCCCTCGTCGTCGTAGCCGAAGCTGCCGAGCGCCCCGGGGATGGTCGGGTCGATGGTGACGTTCATCAGCTCCGAGCCGTAGCGCAGCGAGCCGAGCTGGGCCAGGTCGAGCCAGGAGGTGCCGGCGAAGGCGGCCTCCCAGCCAAGGATCCGGTCCAGCTCGATGGCGTGCCCGACCGACTCGTGGATCTGCAGCGCGAGTTGCTCGCCGCCGAGGATCAGGTCGGTCTCGCCGGCCGGGCAGAGCGGCGCGGTGAGCAGCGCCCGGGACTCCTCGGCGATCCGCGCCGCGTGCGCGGCCAGGTCGAGTGAGTCGACCAGTTCCCAGCCGCTGGTGCCGTACTGCCCGCGGTAGCTGGGATAGGAGCGGCGCTGGGTCTCGCCGTCGCCGATCGAGGTGGCGGAGATGCCACCGCCGCACTCCCGGATCCGCTGGTCGATCCGGTGCCCCTCGCTGGAGACGAACCATTTGGCGGTGTCCCAGATCTGGTAGAGCCCCTCGGCCACGTCGGCGCCGTGCTCGGCCATCGTCCGGGTCGCGCCGACCAGCAGGTCACCCTTGCTGGACAGCGGGACGCCGAGCGGGTCCACCGCGCACGGCGAGGCCCAGCTCGCGGTGGCCGCGCCGGTGGGCACCAGGTCGACCGCCGGGCCGGGCACGCCGGCGCTCGCGGCGGCCGTCCGCGCGGCACGCCGCCCGGCGTCGCGGGCCACGGCGTCGGAGAGGTCGGGTACGGCGTGGAAGCCCCAACTCGATCCGACCAGCGCGCGTACGCCCAGACCGATGCTCTCGTCCTGGGCCAGCTCCTCGATCTCACCGTTGCGGGCCGACATCGACTCGTAGCGGCGGTGCATCACCCGGGCGTCGGCGTACCGGGCTCCCGCGTTCAGCGCGGCCTGCACCGCGGCGGTCGCCGCGTCGAACTCGGTCATGCGACCGACCCTAGGCGAGCGGACGGACGTCCGTCAGGGCAGCAGATCCGCGGGCCGGATCATCGCTCGTACGGGTTCGGTGAGCTCGAGGCGCTCACCGGCCTTTGTCACCGAAATTTCCCGGTAGTGCCGGCCCTGTCGCCGGTACAGGTGCAGCGTGCCGTTGTCCTGTTCCACCAGCAGGTACCACTCGATCCCGGCGGCCGCGTAGTAGTGCATCTTGAGCACCTTGTCCGTGGCGGCGTTGCTGGGGGAGATGATCTCGCACACCAGCAGTACGTCGCGCGCTTCGACGTTGACCTCGTCGAAGTCGATGGGACCCGTGATCACCAGATCGGGGATCGGGATGCGACCGGGCCGGAGGCGGACGTTGACGCCTTCGAGGACGTGCAGCCCCGCCTCGCGGCAGGGGCCGCGGAGAGCCGAACGGAGTTCACCGGAGATGTTCTGGTGCCGGGGGGTGGGGGCTGGGGTCACGTGAAGGCTCCCGTCGAAGAGTTCGACGCGTTGCTGCGTCTCGCCGAGGGCGAGGTACTCCTCTTCGGTCCACGGGCCTTCGTGGTCGAACACCGCCACGGTCATGGTCACCTCCACCTCGCTGCCGGCGGGAATCCTCCCGGGACTGCCGCAACCATGGTCGCACCCGCCGTGCGATCGGGCGTGGACTCGTCGAGTTGCGTCCATGGATGTGCTGGTGAGGACTGTTCACAGCCGTTGCCGACTCGTTACTCTGAGGCCCGCTGACAGTCTCCGGCTTTGTAGCTTATTTTCGCCCTCAGGAGTTTGCTGTAGGTTCTCTTCACTACTGAGGGAGGCGGTCGTGGACATGCCGGAGTCGGCGCCGTCCGGGCAACCGGACGACCGCCCCAGCGTGCCGGAGCAGCGCGGTACCGACGCGCCCTACCTGCGGGTGGACGACCTGCGGGTGCGGTTCGACACCGAGGACGGCGTAGTGCGCGCGGTCGACGGGGTGTCGTTCGCGGTGCAGCGCGGCCGGACGCTCGGCATCGTCGGCGAGTCCGGCTCGGGCAAGAGCGTGACCTCGCTGGCCATCCTCGGCCTGCACAACCCGAAGCGCACCACCGTCACCGGGGAGATCCACGTCGGCGGCCGCCAACTGGTCGGCCTGCCCGAGGGCGAGGTACGCCGGCTGCGCGGCCGGGACATGGCGATGATCTTCCAGGACCCGCTCTCCGCGCTGCACCCGTACTACACGGTGGGCAAGCAGATCGTCGAGGCGTACCGGGTGCACCACCCGCGGGCCGGCAAGCGGGAGGCCCGGCAGCGCGCGGTGGACATGCTCGGCCGGGTCGGCATCCCGCAGCCGGCGCGCCGGTTCGACCAGTACCCGCACGAGTTCTCCGGTGGCATGCGTCAGCGCGCGATGATCGCGATGGCGCTGGTCAACGACCCGGAGCTGCTGATCGCCGACGAGCCGACCACCGCGCTGGACGTCACCGTGCAGGCGCAGATCCTGGACCTGCTGGCCGACCTCCAGGCCGAGTTCCACTCCGCGATCATCATGATCACCCACGACCTCGGCGTGGTCAGCCAGGTCGCCGACGACGTGCTGGTGATGTACGGCGGCCGGGCGGTCGAGCACGGCAGTGTCGAGCAGGTGCTGCGCCGGCCGCAGCACCCGTACACCTGGGGGTTGCTCTCCAGCGTGCCGTCACTGCGCGGCGACGCGGACGCGGAGCTGGTGCCGATCCGGGGCAACCCGCCCAGCCTGATCAACCTGCCGTCCGGCTGCGCCTTCCACCCGCGCTGCCGGTACGCCGACCGCAACGGCGACCGGTCCCGCACCGAGGTGCCGCAGCTGGGGCCGGCCGGCGAGGACGGCCACCTGGTCGCCTGCCACCTGCCCGCCGCCGAGCGGACCCGGCTCTACCAGGAGGACATCGCACAGGTGGGGGTGGCGCGGTGAGCGCGAGGAACGCAGCGCAGTGGAGTACCGCAGTCGCGAACGAAGGCGGGCTCCGGTGAGCGCGAGGAACGCGCCGGCGACCGGCGACGAGCCGCTGCTGCGGGTGAGCGGGCTGACCAAGCACTTCCCGGTGCGCAGCGGGTTCCGCAACCGCAGCGCGGTGCGGGCGGTGGACGGGCTGGACTTCGACGTGCGCCGGGGCGAGACGCTCGGCCTGGTCGGGGAGTCCGGCTGCGGCAAGACCACCACCGGCCGGATGCTGGTGCGGCTGCTGGAGCCGACCGCCGGCACGCTCACCTTCGACGGGCGGGACATCACCCACGCCGGGCGCCGGGAACTGCGGCCGCTGCGGCAGGACCTCCAGATCATCTTCCAGGACCCGTACGCGTCGTTGAACCCGCGGCACACGGTGGGCCGGATCGTGGCCATGCCGCTGGAGGTCAACGGGGTCAAACCGCCGGGTGGGGTGAAGAAGCGGGTCCAGGAGCTGCTGGAACTGGTCGGGCTCAACCCGGAGCACTACAACCGCTATCCGCACGAGTTCTCCGGCGGCCAGCGGCAGCGGATCGGCATCGCCCGCGCGCTCGCGCTGCGGCCCAAGCTGATCGTCGCCGACGAGCCGGTCTCCGCGCTGGACGTGTCGATCCAGGCGCAGGTCATCAACCTGCTCCGCGACCTGCAACGCGACCTGGACCTGGCGTTCGTCTTCATCGCCCACGACTTGGCCGTGGTCCGGCACTTCTGCCAGCGGGTGGCGGTGATGTACCTGGGCAAGATCGTGGAGATCGGCGACCGGGCCGACATCTACGAGCGCCCGCAGCACCCGTACACCCGGGCCCTGCTCTCGGCGATCCCGGACGTCACCCAGCTCGGCGCCTCGGGGCGGATCCGGCTGGCCGGGGACGTCCCGACGCCGCTCGACCCGCCGTCCGGCTGCCGCTTCCGCACCCGCTGCTGGAAGGCGCAGGAGCGGTGCGCGACCGAGGAGCCGGCCCTCGTGCCGCGCGGCGGCGACCAGGCCACCGCCTGCCACTTCCCGGAGACCGGGCCGATCGGCGCCGGCCCGGGGACGACCGGCGACGGCGCCCCGCCGGCGGCGCGCGACGCCGCCGGCGACCGTGGCTCGCCGGCGGGGAGCGACGAGGCCGGCGCGACCGCCGAGGAGGTGACCCGATGAGCCTGTCCCCGACCGAGGGCGTGGCCCTGGCCGAGATCGAGTCCACCGGCGACGGTCCGGAGGAGAGGGCCCTGGTCGGCCGCTCGCCGGGCCAGCTCGTCTGGAGCCGGCTGCGGCGCGACCGGACCGCGCTGGTCAGCGGCGTGGTGCTGGTGGTCTTCGTGCTGCTGGCGCTGGGCGCGCCGCTGGTGCAGCGGCTGTACGGGGTGTCGCCGAACGAGCAGTTCGGCGAGCTGCTGGACGCCACCGGGATGCCGCTCGGCTACGTCGGCGGGGTCAGCGGCGACCACTGGTTCGGGCTGGAGCCCGGCCTGGGCCGGGACATCTTCATCCGGATGATCTTCGGGATCCGCACCTCGCTGCTGATCGCGCTCGGCGCGGCCCTGATCACCACGACCGTCGGGGTGGTGCTCGGCATCATCTCCGGCTACCTGGGCGGGGTGGTCGACTCGGTGATCAGCTGGTTCACCGACGTCGCGCTGGCGATGCCGTTCCTGGTCTTCGCGCTGGCCGTGGTGCCGACGTTCTCGCTGCGCTTCTACGGCCCGCGGGACGCGGTGCCGACCTGGTTCGCGGTCACCACGCTGATCGTGGTCTTCGCCGCGTTCGGGTGGACCAGCACCGCCCGGCTGGTCCGCGGCCAGGTGGTGTCGCTGCGCGAGCGGGAGTTCGTGGAGGCGGCCCGGGCCAGCGGCGCCGGGCTGGGGCACATGCTCTTCCGGCAGCTGCTGCCGAACATCTGGGCCCCGATCCTGGTGTCGTTCTCACTGCTGGTGCCGTCGTACGTGACCGGCGAGGCGGCGCTGTCCTTCCTCGGCGTCGGGCTGCCCGAGTCGGTGCCCAGCTTCGGTCGGATGATCTACCGCAGCATCGACTACCTGCAGACCGACCCGGCCTACGTCTTCTTCCCCGGCATCACGATCTTCGCGCTCGTGCTGGCGTTCAACCTCTTCGGCGACGCGCTGCGTGACGCGCTCGATCCGAAGTCGTCACGGTAAGGGGTCTACGCATGGTGCGCTTCCTGCTGAAGCGGGTGCTGCTGGCGGTCTCGGTGCTGCTCGCGGTGAGCGTGGTCAGCTTCCTGATGTTCTTCGCGCTGCCCCGCGACCCGGTGACCGGCATGTGCCCGAAGAACTGCAACGCCGAGCGGCTGGAACGGGTGCGGACCGAGCTGGGGCTCAACGACCCGAAGGTCGAGCAGTACGCCAACTACATGAAGGGCATCTTCGTCGGCCGCGACCTGGGCAGCGCCCAGGGCGGCGAGTGCGCGGCGCCCTGCCTCGGCTACTCGTACGTCAACAGCGAGGCGGTCACGGACACCTTCGCCCGGGTGCTGCCGGTGACGCTGAACATCGTCATCCCGGCGGCGGTGCTCTGGCTCGCCATCGGGGTGGGGCTCGGCATGGTCTCGGCACTACGCCGGGGTTCGCTGCTGGACCGGATCTCGATCGGGCTGACCCTGACCTTCGCCTCGCTGCAGCTCTACTTCGTCGGCGCGGTGCTGCTGCTGATCTTCGTCTACGCGTTGAAGATCCTGCCGACACCACGCTACGTGCCCATCTTCGAGAATCCGGTGGAGTGGGCCCGCGGTCTGGTGCTGGCCTGGGTGACCCTGGCGCTGCTCTTCTCCGCGATCTACGCGCGGCTGTCCCGGGCGCAGATGCTGGAGACGCTCTCCGAGGACTTCGTCCGCACCGCGCGTGCCAAGGGCATGCCGAAGCGGCAGGTGTACGGGCGGCACGCGCTGCGCGCGGCGATCACGCCGATCGTCACCATCGCCGGTCTGGACGTCGGCGCGGCGCTCGGCGGCACGGTGATCACCGAGACCACGTTCGGCATCCAGGGCCTGGGCCGCACCGCCGTGGAGGCGGTCCGGCAGGGCGACCTGCCGACCATCATGGCCACCGTGTTGATCTCCGCCCTCTTCGTCGTCGTCGCCAACGTCGTCGTCGACCTGCTCTACGCCTTCATCGACCCGCGGGTACGGCTGGGCTGACCGCCGTGCCGGGTGCCGATCGTTGTGGCCCCGTTATCTGATCGAAATTTACCAACATCGAAAGCTACGCGAAGCTTTCCTTCATCGGCGATCCGGAGGAGTGAGTATGCGAGCAAGACACCTCACCGCCATGGGCGGTGCGATCGCACTGGTGGTTGCCCTCGGTGCGTGTAGCGAGAACACCGGCGAGAACGCCGCCGGCGTGGACACCAACACGCCGCGCACCGGCGCCATCGCGACCGACCCCAAGGACTCCCTCGGCCCGGCGCCGGAGGTGCCCGGTGCCACCAAGGGCGGCACCTTCTACATCCTGCGGGAGAGCAAGATCTCCCACCTGGACCCGCAGCGGGTCTACTCGTTCGCCGGCCTGATGGGGAGCCAGCTCTACGCCCGCTACCTCACCACCTTCAAGGACGACGGCAAGGGGAACGTGACCCTGGTCGGCGACCTGGCGGAGACCCCGGGCACCAACGTCAACAACGACTGCAAGGTCTGGGAATTCAAGATCAAGCAGGGCGTGAAGTTCGAGGACGGCCGGCCGATCACCAGCAAGGAGGTGGCGTACGGCATCGCCCGCTCCTTCGACCCGGACCTCACCGGCGGCCCGACCTACATCCAGGAATGGCTGGTCGACGACCCGCAGTACGACACCAAGTGGGACTTCAAGGCCAACAAGACGTCGCTGCCGCCGGGGCTGACCACGCCGGACGAGCGGACGCTGCGCTTCGAGTTCAACAAGCCCCGCTGTGACCTGCCGTTCGCCGTCTCGCTGCCGGCCACCGCGCCGCTGCCGGCGGACAAGGACACCGGCGTCAACCTGGACAACCACCCGTTCTCCTCGGGCCCGTACAAGATCACCAAGCACACGCCCGGCGTGGAGATGGTGCTCGAGCGCAACGAGCACTGGGACCCGGCCACCGACGCGGTGCGGCACCAGTACCCGGACAAGTTCGTCTGGTCCTTCGGCGCGGACAACGCCACCCAGACCAACCGGGTGCTCGCCGGCACCGGCAACGACGCCGCCGCGGTGGCCACCGGCGGTGTTCCGTCCGAGCTGATCGCCAAGGTCACCGGCGACCCCGCGCTCAAGGAGCGGATGATCGTCGCGGCCACGCCGAACGCGTACCGGCTGAGCATCAACACCAGCCGGGTCACCGACCTGGCGGTCCGCCAGGCGATCAACCACGCGATCGACCGCAGCAGCATCACCAAGAACCTCGGCGGCCCGTACGGCGCCGTGCCGCTCACCACGCTGCTGCCGCCCACCACGCTCGGCTACAAGCAGTTCGACGCCTACCCGGCCGGCGAGACCGGCAACCCGGAGAAGGCCAAGGAGGTGCTCGCCGGCAAGACCGCCAACCTGGTGCTCGGCACCTCCGACGACACCCCGTCGCAGGAGACCGCGACCCAGATCAAGAACGCCCTGGAGAAGGCCGGCCTCACCGTGACCGTCAAGGTCATCCCCGAGGACGGCTACCTCGACCACGTGAAGAAGAAGACCAACCCGTGGGACCTCTGGGTCGACTCGTGGGCGGCCGACTGGCCCAGCGGCGCCTCGATCCTGCCGGTGCTCTTCGACGGCCGGAACATCAAGGCCGAGGGCAACAGCAACACCTCGCAGCTGAACAACGACGCGATCAACGCGGAGTTCGACCGGGTGCTCGCGCTCGACCCGGCCAAGCAGGCCGAGGAGTGGAGCAAGCTGGACGAGCGGCTGATGAAGGAGTCGGCCCCGGCCGTGCCGCTGTACACCGAGGTGGTCTCGCTCGCCCACGGCGAGAAGGCCGGCGGCGTCTTCGTCGGCAGCATCTTCGGCTGGGCGAGCTTCGTGAACGCCTACGTCAAGCAGTGACGCCACCCATCGAGCCGTAACACCGCACGGACTGGCCCCCGGTCGACAACGTCGTCGGCCGGGGGCCACCGCGTTGCCGCACCGGCCGTGCCCCGGCGCCGCGGCGGCTGCTCCGCATCGGGTGCGTCTGTTGTCGCCGAGGCGCCAACAGACGCACCCAAACCGGCTCGGCTCAGAGGTGGGTACGGAGGAAGTCCAGCTCCAGCTTCAGCAGCCGCTCGGCGGTGCCGCCGGCGGCCATGTGGGTGGCCCCGGTCAGCGGCAGCACGTTGTGCGGGCGGCCGGTGGCCAGCAGCGCCGCCGAGAGGCGCAGCGTGTGCGCGGCCACCACGTTGTCGTCGGCCAGGCCGTGCACCAGCAGCAGCGGCCGGGCCTGCTCCGGGGCGGTCACCGGCTCGCCGGCCAGCTCCACCAGCGAGTGGTGCGCGTAGACGTCCAGCCCGTCGTCGGGCAGGCCCAGGTAGCGCTCGGTGTACGCGGTGTCGTAGAGGGCCCAGTCGGTCACCGGCGCGCCGACGATGCCGCACCGGAACAGCTCCGGATGGCGCAGCACCGCCAACCCGGCCAGCCAGCCGCCGAACGACCAGCCCCGGACGGCGACCCGGCCCAGGTCGAGGTCGGGATGCTTCTCCGCCAGCGCGGTGAGCGCGTCCACCTGGTCGAGCAGGACGACGTCGGCCACCCGCCGGTGGATCGCCTTCTCGAACGACGGGGCCACCCCGGGCGTGCCCCGGTTGTCCACGACCACCACCGCGAAGCCGGCGTCGGCCCACCACTGCCGTTCCAGCCAGGCCGCCCGGGCGGCGACCACCTCCTGGTGCCCCGGGCCGCCGTAGACGTCCAGCAACACCGGCAGCCGACGACCGGTGACGTGGTTGTCGGGGTAGAGCACCGCGCTCGGCAGCCGCCGGTCGGTCACCCGTTCCAGCAGCGGCAGCGGCGAGTACGGCGGGGTGGCGGCCAGCGAGCGGAGCACCGCCACCTCCCGGTCGCCCTGGTGCACCGTCCACCGGACGCCCGGATGGTCCAGTGAGGCGCTCCCCATTACCAGCACGTCCCCGCCGACCGCGCCGGTGTGCCAGCCCGGGTCGGTGGTGAGCCGGCGGGCGTCCACACCGCCGCCGATGGTCGTCCGGACCCGGAACAGGTGCCGCTCGCTCGGCTCCCCGTCGCTCGCCTCGACCAGCAGGTCGGCCGGGCCGGAGCCGCCCGGCAGCCGCCCCACCACCCGCCGCACGTAGAGCGAGGGCGGGGTGAGCAGGGTGCCGTCGGCGAAGAGGCAGCGTGCGTCGTACCCGTCGTGGGCCAGTTCGCCGCCGACCAGCACCCGGCCGTCCGGCAGGTGCGCCGGGGTGCCGGCGATCGGCTCCACCCAGCGCGGGTCGGCCAGTTCCGCGTGGACCTGCGTCTCGCCGGTGCGCGGGTCGACGGCCAGCACCAGCCCGTGCTGCTGGGAGCGGCGCAGCACGGTGATCAGCGGCCCGCCGTCGGCCCACTGCACCGAGGTCAGGTAAGGGTAGGTCTCGCGGTCCCAGTGCACGTCGACCCAGCCGCCGTCGAGGTCGAGCAGGTGCAGGCTGACCTCGGCGTTCGGGCCACCGGCCCGGGGGTACGCGACGGTGGTCGGCGGGCTCGCCGGGTCGGCCGGGTCGTGCAGGTGCCACCGGTCGAGCCGGGACTCGTCCACCCGCGCGGCCAGCACCGAGCGGCCGTCCGGCGCCCACCAGTAGCCGCGGAACCGGTCGAACTCCTCGGCCGCGATGTGCTCGGCCAGTCCCCAGGTGACCCCGGAGTCCTCGCCGGCCAGCAGGTTGTCGGCGCCGTCCGGCTCGACCACCCGCAACTGCCCGCGGCGCACCCCCTCGGCGGCGTCGGTGACGTACGCCAGCCGTTCTCCGGTCGGGTCGGGCCGTGGGTCGAGCACCGGCCCGACCGCGGCCACCTCGACCACGTCGCCGTGCACCAGGTCGGCCCGGAACAGCCGCCCGGCCAGCGCGAACACGGCCACCCGACCGGCGCCGTCGAGGGCGTACGAGCCGATGCCGGCGGCGCTCAGCCGCAGCCGCTCGCGCAGCGCCCGCTCACCCGGCCCGAGCGCGGCGCTGTCGGCGTCCGCGCCGAGCAGCGCGGCCGGGTCGGCGACCAGCCGCTCCTCGCCGCTGGCGACGTCCAGCAGCCAGAGCGCGTCGGCGGGATCCTCCGGGCCGGCGGAGCGCAGGAAGACCACCCGGGAACCGTCCTCGGCCACCGAGACGGCACGCGGCGCACCGTGGCTGAACCGGCGGGTACGGGCGGCCAGCTCCGGAAAGTCCACAGGCCAGATCGTAGAGCGGGCTCCGGGGTGATGTGGCCGACCTGCCTGGACGCGTACGGGTCGGCGGGGCAGAACCGCCGGTTAGAGTGACCGTCGTGACGACGCTGCCCGACCGACGCCTGCTGCTGGTCCACGCGCACCCCGACGACGAGTCCATCGGCACCGGCTCGACCATGGCCCACTACGCCGCCACCGGCGCCCACGTCACGCTGGTGACCTGCACCCTCGGCGAGGAGGGTGAGATCCACGTGCCGGCGCTGGCCCAGCTCGCCGCCGCCGAGGCCGACCAGCTCGGCGGCTACCGGATCGCCGAGCTGGCGGCCGCCTGCGCCGCGCTCGGCGTCACCGACCACCGCTTCCTCGGCGGCGCCGGCCGCTACCGCGACTCCGGGATGATGGGGCTGCCCACCAACGAGCACCCCCGGGCCTTCTGGCAGGCCGACCTCGACGAGGCCGCCGGGCACCTGGTGGAGATCATGCGAGAGGTACGCCCCCAGGTCATGATCACGTACGACGGCAACGGCTTCTACGGCCACCCGGACCACATCCAGGCGCACCGGGTCGCGATGCGCGCCCACCAGCTGGCCGCCGCGGAGGGCTTCGCCCCGGCGAAGGTCTACTGGACGGCCATGCCGCTGAGCGTGCTGGAGGCCGGCATGAACCACTTCGTCGAGTCGTCGGACAATCCCTTCGCCGGCATCGAGGACCTCTCCGAGCTGCCCTTCGGCACCCCGGACGAGCAGATCGCCGCCCGGATCGACGCCACCGAGCAGCACGCCGCCAAGGAGGCGGCGATGCGCGCGCACGCCACCCAGATCCCGTCCACCTCCTGGCTCTACTCGATCGCCGGCAACTTCGGCAGCGAGTTCATGGGCGTGGAGTACTACACCCTGGCGGTGGGCGAGAAGGGGTCGGGCTCCGGGCCGTACGGCTGGGAGGACGACCTGTTCGCCGGGCTGGACGTGGCCGACGGCCCGGACCGGTCCCCGGTCGCGGCGGCCGGTCTCCGGTGACCCTGCCCGCCGCCCCGATGTCGGTCGCCCCGGACGAGACCACCCCGCCGCCGGCCGGCCGGCCGCACCCGCTGCTCGACCTCGCGCTGCGGTGGGCCGGCGGCCTGGTGGCGGTGCTCGCCGGGGTGGCGACCGGGGTGCTGGAGCTGCTGCTCGCCACGGTGCGGGTCGGCGGGCAGCTGATCGGGCTCTCGGCGCTGGTCGCCATCGGCGCGAACATCGCGCTGAGCTGGTTCGCCCACGAGGCGGTCGGCCACCGGTGGGCGGTGGCGCTGCCCGGTGTGCCCTGGTTCGCGCTGATGGCGGTCGCCGCGGTCCGTACCGACGAGGGTGACCTGCTGCTCGCCGGGGACAACTGGGTCGGGCTGGCGATGATCGTGGCCGGCGCGATGACCTTCGCGGTGATGGGCTTCCGGCAGATCCTGGCGCCGCCGCCGGCACCCGGACGGGACTGACGACACACAGCTTCCGGTGGTAAGTATTCCTGCCAGGAGGCCCGCCGCCGCGGCGGGCGCGAGTACGGCGGGAGGCGTGCGATGAGGGAGCGGTGGCGCGCGATCGGTTTGCTCGCGGTCGCGCTGTTCGCGGTCAACGTGGTCGCCCGGCTGATCATCCGGTTCGGCTTCGACGGTGGCGACGACACCACCGCCGCCGACCGGGTGTCGCTCGGGATGTTCGTGGTGATCGGCCTGGTCCTGGCCGGGCTGGCGTTCGTCTGGGGCCGGCGCCGGCCGGTGGGCCGCTGGGCGGCCGACATGGCCGCCGGGGTGGGGCTGGCGCTGCTGCTGACCGTGCTGGTCGGGCCGCTGCTGGTGGGGCAGAACCCGTTCGGCGGGGGTGCCGGCACGTTCTTCGCCCAGATCTGGCTCTACCTCGCCGCCACCGCGGCCGGGGTGCTGCTCGGCTACCTGGTCCTCACCGCGCTCGGCCTCGACCACCGTTCGCAGACCCTGAAGCGGTACGCCGAGATCAAGACCGCCAAGCCGCGCCGCCCGGTCCGGCGCTGACCCCGGCCGCGCCCGGCTTGGTCGCCGGGCGGTGGGTCAGTGCGGGGCGACCCGGGTGAGGTAGGTGTGGTGGGTGGTGAAGCCGAGCCCGCGGTAGAGCGCCACCGCCCCGGTGTTGCGCTGCTCGACCTGGAGGAAGGCGTGGCTGGCGCCGGTCGCCGCACCCCAGTCGGCGAGCGCCCGGATCACCCGGCCGGCGAGCCCCTGCCGCCGCGCCTCGGGCAGCACCTCGATCAGGCTCAGCCCGAGCCAGCGACCGCCGCCGGTGACCGTGCCCCGGCCGATTGCGACGAGCGTGCCGGCGGCGTACACCTGGGCGAAGCGGACCTGGTCCACGGCGGTGAGCACGTGCCGGGCGGCGTCCGGCAGGCCGCCCTTGCGGCCGGCGGCGATCGCCAGCCAGTCGTCGGACGGCGTGCCGACCAGCTCGACCGGCGGCGCGCCGGGACGCTCCGGCGGGCCGGGCGGCATCCCGGCCAGCGGCATGGTCTGCACCAGCACGGGCGGGCGGCTCTGCCAGCCGCGCGCGTCCAGTTCGGCGCCGACCGGCGCGGCGAGCGGCAGCGGGGTGTTCACCAGCGCGGGCTGTCCGCGTTCGGCGTACCAGCGGACGACCGCGTCCACCGCCGCCGGCAGCGGGCGGTCCGGGTCGCCCACCGGCAGCGCGCTGTTGGCCCGGCCGGTCCAGCCGTCGGCGCTGCGCAGCAGCCAGCCGCCGAGCCGTTCCCGGGTGGGCGCTGGCCAGGCCTCGTCGGCGGCCAGCTCCAGGGCGGTCACCGCGGCGGCGGTCGGCCGGCGCGACGGCGGCACCCGCTTGGCCCGGTGCACCTCAGATCGGGGCACCTGGAGCCTGCCGTGGTCGGTGGTGAGGGTGAGATGAGTCTCGCTCAGCTCGACCAACTCGCCGAGGGCGTCCGAGAACAGGGGTCTGCCTTCGCGAATCCCCACAATCCGGCGTACCACCACCCGGTGGCCCACATCCTGCTGACCGAGCACGATCGACCCCCTCCCCGGCGAGATACTAGGCTCTAACCGTCGCGGGTGATCGCGGCGTGTCTTGCGGAGGAGAAGATCGGTGACCTACATCATCGCCGAGCCGTGCGTGGATGTGCTCGACAAGGCATGCATCGAGGAGTGCCCGGTCGACTGCATTTACGAGGGCAACCGGATGCTCTACATCCACCCCGACGAGTGCGTCGACTGTGGTGCCTGTGAGCCGGTCTGCCCGGTCGAGGCGATCTTCTACGAGGACGACGTCCCGGAGCAGTGGAAGGACTACACCGCCGCCAACTACGAGTTCTTCGAGGACCTGGGCTCGCCCGGCGGCGCCTCGAAGATCGGCAAGGTGGAGAAGGACGCGACCTTCGTCGCCGCCCAGCCGCCGCGCGGAGAGGGCCACTGAACCGGCCCGCGCCGGTCTCGTCGCGGTTGCCCGAGTTCACCTGGGACGCCCTGGACGCCGCGGCCGCACTGGCCGCGGCGCATCCAGACGGCATGATCAACCTCTCCATGGGTACACCGGTGGATCCGGTCCCCGAGGTGATCCGACGGGCGCTGGCCGACGCGTCGGACGCCCCCGGCTACCCGCTGACCGCCGGCACCCCCGCGCTGCGGGACGCGATCGCGGCCTGGGTGGCCCGGGCGTGCGGGGCCGGCGTCGACGGGTTGGGCGTGCTGCCGACGATCGGCTCCAAGGAGCTGGTGGCCTGGCTGCCCACCCTGCTCGGGCTCGGCCCCGGCGACGTGGTGGTGATCCCGTCCGTCTGCTACCCGACGTATGAGGACGGGGCCCGGCTCGCCGGTGCCACCACGGTGCGGACCGACTCGCTGACCGCGGTCGGCCCGACCCCCCGGGTGCGGCTGGTCTGGGTCAACTCCCCCGGCAACCCGACCGGCCGGGTGCTGCCCGCCGCCCATCTGCGCAAGGTCGTCGACTGGGCCCGCGAGCGCGGTGCGGTGGTCGCCAGCGACGAGTGCTACCTGCCGCTCGGCTGGTCCGCCGAGCCGGTCTCGGTGCTCTCGCCCGAGGTCTGCGGCGGCTCGTACGACGGCGTGCTGGCGCTGCACTCGCTCTCCAAGCGGTCCAACCTCGCTGGCTACCGGGCCGGTCTGGTCGCCGGTGACCCGGCGCTGGTGGCCGAGCTGCTCAAGGTCCGCAAGCACGCCGGGATGATCGTGCCGGCGCCGGTGCAGGCCGCCATGGTGGCCGCGCTAGGCGACGAGCGGCACGCCGACGAGCAGCGGGAGCGCTACCGGGCCCGGCGGGAGCGGCTGCACGCCGCGTTCACCGCGGCCGGGTTCACCATCGAGCACTCCGAGGCGGGGCTCTACCTCTGGATGACCCGGGGTGAGGACTGCTGGCAGACCGTCGACTGGCTGGCCCGCCGGGGCATCCTGGTCGCCGCCGGCGCCCTCTACGGCCCGGCCGGCGGGCAGCACGTCCGGGTGGCGCTGACCGAGTCGGACGAGCACGTCGCGGCGGTCCCCGGCCGGCTCCACGACTGACCGCGGGGCCGATGGGCTGCCGGATAAGCGATATCCTCGGCGCCGAACCGAGTCGGGGTGTCCTCGACTTGTACCGACCGAACCGCCGAGGTGCGTGATGGTGGACAGGCCCGGTGGGCAGTTGCGGGCCGCCGTGGTGGGCACCGGCCTCATCGGCGGGTCGATCCTGCTCCGGCTGCACGAGTCGGGCGTGCCGGTCACCGGCTGGGACCCGGACGGGGCGACCCGGGTCGAGGGGCGCCGGCACGGGGTGCCGTTCCCCGACGACCTCGGCGAGGCGGTTCGGGACCGCGACGTGGTGTTCCTCTGCGGGCCGCTGCCGACCCTGCCGGAGACCCTGCTCACCGTCACCAAGTACGCCCCCGACGGCTGCGTCGTCACCGACGTCGGCAGCACCAAGGGCTCGGTGTCGGCGTTCGCCGTCGAGCACGGGCTGACCGACCGGTTCGTGCCCGGGCACCCGATGGCGGGCACCGAGCGGTCCGGGTTGACCGCCGCCGTCCCGGCGCTGTTCGAGGGGGCGGCGTGGGTGCTCTGCCCGGCCGCCGAAGGGCTGCCGGCGTTCCGGCTGCTGGTCGACCTGGTCCTGGACGTCTTCGCCGCCCGGGTGGTGCCGATGACCCCGTCCGGGCACGACTCGGTGGTCGCGCTCTCCTCGCACGTCCCGCACCTGCTGGCCGGCGGGCTCGCCGGCGCGGTCGCCGGCTCGGCGGTACGCGACGCGGTGCTCGGGCTCGCGGCCGGCAGTTTCCGGGACGGCACCCGGGTGGCCGGTACGCCGGCGAAGCGAACCGCCGACATGCTCTTCAACAACCGGGAGCAGGTGGTCCGGCAGCTCGACCAGGTGACCGCCGTGCTCGGCGAGCTGGCCGAGGCGTTGCGCGGGGACGACATGGACGCCCTGGTCGGGCACTACCGGCGGGCCGGGGAGGTGCGCGCCGCCCTGCTCGACCGTGACCTGCACCCGCACCACCGGGACTTCCCGGTCGACGGCGACCGCGCGGCCGAGCTGGCGTACCTGCTGGAGCTGGGCGCGGCGGGCGGCTACCTGACCCGGTGCCGGGTCGACGCCGGATCGGTGTCGTACACCGGCCACCGCCCCGACGGGCCGGCGGCGTCCTGACCCGGTGCCGGCCGTGCCGGGCCGGCGGCCGGGCATCGGGCGCACGGCGGTCGGGCCGCCGTTAGGGTGAGGGCATGGTGGACGGGCCGGTGGTGGCGGTGCGTGGCGAGGCGTACCGGGAGGTGCCGCCGGAGATCGCCCGGTTCTCGGTGACCGCGCGGGCTCGCGACCGCGACCGCGAGGCCACCCTGGCCCGGCTGGCCGAGCGGGCCGCCGCGGTCCGGGTGCTGCTCGACGGGTACGGCCCGACGATCGAGCGCCGCGAGACCGGTGAGCTGCGGGTCCGGCCGGAGACCCGGCGGGCCACCGAGCGGGTGGTGGCCTGGCACGGCAGCGTGACCACCGCCGTGACGGTCAGCGACTTCACCGCGCTGGGTGAGCTGATGCTCCGCCTCGCCGACCAGGATCAGGTCGAGGTGGCGGGGCCCTGGTGGTCGCTGCGTCCGGACAGCCCGGTGCACCGGGAGGCGCGGCACGCCGCGATCGCCGACGCGCTGCTGCGCGCCCGCGAGTACGCCGAGGCGCTCGGTGCCCGGGTGACCGCCCTGATCGAGCTGGCCGACGCCGCTGCCACCGAGCAGCCGATGTTCGCCCGGGCCGCGTACGGCCAGGCCGCCGGTGGGCCGCCGGAGCTGGAGCTCGACCCGCAGCCGCAGCCCGTCCAGGCGACCGTGCAGGCGCGGTTCGCGATCAGCGAGCCGGTCCTGGGCTGATGCCGGCGGCCCGGGTCCTCCCCGTCGACGAGCTGGTGGCGCGAGCGCGCGCCCTGGCCGAGGCCGGTCCACGGCAGCTGCTCGGCATCGCCGGCGCGCCCGGCGCGGGCAAGTCGACGCTGGCCGAGCGGGTCGTCGCGGCGGTCGGCCCGACCGCCCGGCTGGTGCCGATGGACGGCTTTCACCTCGCCCAGTCCGAGCTGCAGCGGCTGGGCCGGGCCGACCGCAAGGGCGCGGTGGACACCTTCGACGCGAACGGCTACGTCTCGCTGCTGCGCCGGTTGCGCCGGCTGGAACCGACCTCGGTGTGGGCGCCGGCGTTCCGCCGCGACCTGGAGGAGCCGATCGCCGGTGCGATCGAGGTGCCGCCGGAGGTCCGGCTGGTGGTGACCGAGGGCAACTACCTGCTGCTGCCCGACTTCCCGTGGGAGGAGGTGCGGACGCTGCTGCACGAGGCCTGGTTCCTCGACCTGGACGTCGAGCTGCGGCTGCGCCGGCTGACCGCCCGGCACGTGGCGTACGGGCGGTCGCCGGAGCAGGCCCGGGCCTGGGCGATGGGCAGCGACGAGGCGAACGCCACCCTGGTGGTCGGTACCGCCGACCGGGCCGACCTGGTGGTCCGGCTAGCCGAACCCCCGCCGGGGTGACGGCACCGCCTGTCGCAGCAGCCAGGCCACCCGGGACCGCTCCCGGTGGAACTCGGACGACTCCGGGTAGCCGCTGTGGTTGCGGATCGGCGGGTCGGCCACCTCGCCGGCGCTGGGGTGCAGCGCCTCCGGGTCGCGGACGGCCACGTCGCGTTCCCCGGCGGTGACCGGCCAGCCGAGCGGGTCGGTGTTCCGCCAGAAGTTCGTCCAGCCGGTGCCCCCGCCCGGCCGGCGCAGCGCCTCGGCCAGCGCCGGCAAGCGGTCCGGCCCGAAGTATGCCGGGAAGACCCGCCCGTAGAGGCGGGTGAGCTGGCAGCCGTAGGAGAAGAACCAGATTCGGCGCCGCCACCGGGCCGGCAGCTGGAGGATCACCGCGGCGCAGAGCACGGTGCCCTGGCTGTGTCCGGAGAGGATGATCCCGTCCATCCGGCGATGGTCGTTCGGGGCCAGCGCCAGCAGCCCGGCGGTGCGGGTCTGCAGTTCCGGCACGGCCCGCTCGGCGTAGCTCGGCGGGGCCAGCGGGTGCGCGGCCCGGGGCCAGAAGGTGCCCACGTCCCAAACCACGCCGATCGTGCGGCGCACCGTGTCGTTGCGGTAGACCAGCAGGCCGACGGTGGCGACCAGCGCCGGCAGCCAGCCGAGCAACGCGTCGCCCGCGTCGGCGACCGCCCGGACCACCGCCGCGCCGCCGGTCGCGGTGACCGGGTGCGGCGGGGACTGGGTGAGCACGGCGGCGCAGCCGAGCGTGACCAGCACCGCGGCGGCGACGGCGTACCCGCCGACCAGCCGCAGGCCGTGCTCGCCGACGAGGCGGTGCAGCGCCCGGAAGGTGCTGACGTCCCGACCGCGTCGCAGGTCGTGGCCGGAGAGCGCGTGCCCGGGCGGCACCAGCGCGGCGTACTCCTGGCGGCGCAGCCGGTGGAAGCGCAGGCCGGCCACGGCCACCGTGCCGGCGAGCGCCAGCAGCGCGACGGCGAAGGCGAGCCCGGCCCACATCACCGGCACCGGCGGCACCACGGTGGGCGGGCCGCCGGACGGGGCCGTGTCGAGCCGGTCGGTGACCCAGTAGAGCAGCCCGCCGCTGTAGGAGATGCAGAGCACCCAGCCGAAGCCGGCGATCACCGCCGGTCCGCGGCCGCCCCAGGCCAGATCGGTGTGCGCCGCCAGCGGCTGGATGTCGACGGCGGACCGGGTCCGGGGGAGCAGCAGGCCGGTGCCGGCCAGGACGATCGCCACCAGGGCGACCAGCCAGATCTCCAGCTGCCGCGGGGCGGCCGGCAGCCCGGGTAGCCAGCCGGAGATCCACCCGACGCCGAGGGGGAGCAGCAGGCCGGCGGCGAGCGGCGCCGCCAGGGCCCGCCGGCCGGACCGGGACACCGCGCCGATGGCGATCAGCAGCAGCAGTTGGCCGGTGCCCAGCCAGGCGATGACCCAGTCGAAGCCCGGCAGCGACCGGTCGGCCGCGCAGCCAGGCCCGGCCGGGTCCCGGGCGCAGCCGGCCGGCGGGCGCAGCGCGGCCAGCGGGGTGCCGGCGGGGCCGTCCGGCAGCAGCAGGAGCAGCACGGTGCCGGCCAGTCCGAGCCCGGTGAGCACGATCAGGCCACCGCTCAACCGGCCCAGCGGGGTGTGCCCCGCGCGCCGGGTCAGCCACGGCCGGCCCAGCACGACCACGGTGCAGAGCAGCACCGTGGCGAGGCAGGCGACCGTCGTCCAGGCGACCACGGCCCGCGGCCCGCGGGGCGGATCCATGGCGAGCACCGCACCGAGCGGCACGGCGGCCGCGACGGTGGCGCCGGTGCACAGGTGCAGCAGGCCGGCGCGGCGCAGCTGCCCCTCCCCGGACCAGAAGGTCGGGTCCTGCAGCGGGTTCACCGGCCGGGTCGAGGGCGGCTCCGGCGGGGGCGGCGCCGTCTCCGGCTGCGCGACGGTGGGCGGGACACCGGGCGGTCCGTCCGCCGGGGCCTCGGCCGGTGCCCGGCCGGTCACCGGGGCGGTCGGCGCCGCCGGCATCTCCGCCTCGTACTGGTAGGTCCGCCAGGCCACCAGGCCGAGCACGGTGAGCAGGCCGAGCGGGACGACCAGGCCGACGGCGAGCGACCGGGCGCCCTCGCGCCACCAGCCGTGGGCGAGGAACTCCCAGGGGCCGGGGGCCCGGGCCAGGCACTCCCGGTCGACGCACTGCCAGCCGATCAGGTCGACGCCCACGCCGGACAGGGTGAGCATCAGGGTGCCGGTCATGCTCAGGCAGAACAGTCGGATCAGCCAGGCGGTGAGGCCGGCCCGGCTGCGCCAGCGTTCGGTGTCCGGCTCGGCCGGGATCTCCGGCCGGGCGTGCAGCGCGACGTTGGCCAGGGTGAACGGAAGCAGCAGCGTCCACAGGGCCCGCTCGACGTCGCGTGCGGTCCGCGCGCCGGAGGTCAACTGCCCCCAGCTGTACGCCTCGACGACGACCGGGTCGTCCGGGCCGGTGGCCGTCGAGCGGTAGAAACCGGTGACCGGGCCACCGGCGACCAGCCACGGCCGGGGCGGTTCGGCGCCCGCTTCGCCGCGCAGGCCGAGCGTCTGGTGCGGTGGGGTGTTGGACACCCCGTGCACGCGCAGTTCGAGGACGCGACCGACCATCCCCGCCTCCCGGGTGACGACGTCACCACCCACAGTGCCTGGTCCGGCGCTGTTCCGCCATCCGCAGAGGAGCTGTTTGTGCAGGTCGGGGCCTTGATCGGGTCAGTCGAGCTGGCGTACCGGGCGGGCTGGGTTACCGACCGCGACGACGTTGGGCGGGAGGTCCCGGGTCACCACGGCGCCCGCGCCGACCACCGTGTTCTCCCCGACGGTGACCCCGGCGAGGACGATCGCGCCGCCGCCGAGCCAGACGTTGTCGGCGATGGTGATCGGCTTGGCCGCCTCCCACTTCGCTCGGCGGGGCTCCGGCTCCACCGGGTGCGTCGGGGTGAGCAGCTGCACGTTCGGTCCGACCTGGACGTCGGCGCCCACGGTGATCGGCGCGACGTCGAGGAAGACCGCGTGGTAATTGACGAAGGTGCGCGGCCCGAGCCGGATCTGCCAGCCGTAGTCGCAGTAGAACGGTGGTCGGACCCAGGCGTCCTCGCCCACTTCGCCGAGGAGTTCGCGCAGGACGGCGAGGCGGAGTTCGGGGTCGGCGGCGGGACTGGTGTTGAAGCGCTCCATCAGCCGGGCGGCGCGGTCGAGGTCGGCGTTGATGGTCGGGTCGTCGGCGATGTACGGCTCGCCGGCGAGCATGCGTTCCCTCATGGACGTCACCCGCCGATCATGCCCGCCCGGCCGGTCGACGGGTTGGCAACTCCGTCATCTTTCCGTCTTCATTATGCATACCCGGTATGTAATTCTGACGGTTGTCAATGTTTCCCTCAATCGATGAACGCTTCACGAGGAGGATCCGTTGCACCGAATCAGAAAACTGGCCGGTCTCGGCCTCGCGCTCGGTCTGGTGCTGGGCACCCCGGGGCTGGCCGTGGCCCAGGCGCCGGCCGCCCCGACCACCGCCGGGCCGGACGCCACCGCCCGGCCGGACACGCCGAACGCCGGGCGGTCCGCCACCGTCACCCTGCTCACCGGCGACCGGGTCACCGTCACCGCGACCGGCTCCGCCAGCGTGCGGCCGGGTCCGGGGCGGGACGGCGTCCGCTTCCTGACCCGCCGGGAGCGGGGTCACCTCTCCGTCGTGCCGCACGACGCCCTGCCGCTGATCCGGGCCGGCCGGGTCGACCGGCGGCTCTTCGACGTCACCGAACTGGTCGCGGCCGGCTACGACGACGCCCGGCGGGCCGACCTGCCGGTGCTGATCGCCGGGGGCGCGGGGAACGCCCGGCGGGCCGCCGCGCCCGCGGGTGTGACGGTCACCCGTGACCTGCCCGCCATCGGCGGGGTGGCCGCCCGGGCGGCCAAGCAGCGCACCGGGGAACTCTGGGCGGCGCTCACCGCCGCCGGTGCCCGGGTCGACACGGCGGGGGGTGTCGACCGGGTCTGGCTGGACGGCCGGCGGCGGATCACCCTGGAGCACAGCGTTCCGCAGATCGGCGCACCGGCCGCGCACCAGGCCGGCTTCACCGGCCGGGGCGTACGGGTCGCGGTGCTGGACACCGGCGTCGACGCCGGGCACCCGGACCTGGCCGGCCGGGTGGCCGAGGCGCGCAACTTCACCGAGGAGGCGGAGCCGGGTGACGTGATCGGGCACGGCACCCACGTCGCCTCGATCATCGCCGGTGGTGGCGCCGCCTCGGGCGGGCGCTACCGGGGCGTGGCGCCGGACGCGACGCTGCTCTCCGGCAAGGTCTGCGAGACGGACTGGTGCACCGACTCGGCGATCCTGGCCGGCATGCAGTGGGCCGCCGTCGAGCAGCGGGCAGACGTGATCAACATGAGCCTCACCGGCGGCGACACCCCGGAGGTCGACCCGCTGGAGGCGGCGGTGCAGGCGCTGACCGCGCAGACCGGCGCGCTCTTCGTGGTCTCCGCCGGCAACGACGGCGGCTTCGCCCCGGTCGGCTCGCCGGGCACCGCCGACGCCGCGCTCGCCGTCGGCGCGGTCGACCGGGAGGACGTGCTCGCCTCCTTCTCCAGCCGCGGCCCCCGGGTCGGCGACGACGCCCTCAAGCCGGACCTCACCGCGCCGGGCGTGGAGATCGTCGCCGCCCGCGCCGCGGACGGCGTGATCGGCGACCCGGTGGGGGAGGGGTACGTCTCGCTCTCCGGCACCTCGATGGCCGCCCCGCACGTCGCCGGCGCGGCGGCGCTGCTCGCCCAACGGCACGGCGACTGGACCGCCGGCCAGCTCAAGGCGACCCTGATGGCCGCGGCGAAGCCGCACCCCGAGCAGACCGCGTACGAGCAGGGCGCCGGCCGGGTCGACGTGGCGCGGGCGATCGACCAGCGGGTGACCAGCGAGCCGGCGAGCGTCTCGTTCGGTCGGGCGCCCTGGCCGCACGCCGACGACGCCCCGATCACCCGGGAGGTGACCTGGCGGAACACCGGACCGAGCGAGCTCACCCTCGACCTCACCGTCGAGGCCACCGGCCCGGCGGGCGCACCGGCGCCGGCCGGCATGTTCACCCTGAGCGCGAACCAGGTCACCGTGCCGGCCGGCGGTACGGTCACCGCGACGGTCACCGCCGACACCCGGCCCGACGGCCCGGACGGCCACTACACCGGCCGGGTCGTCGCCCGCTCCGGCGACACCGTCGCGATCACCCCGCTGGCGGTGAACCGGGAGGTGGAGAGCTACACGCTCACCGTCCGGCATCTGGGGCGGGACGGCGCGCCGACCGGCGAGCACAGCAGCACCCTGGCCGGACTGGACGGCTTCGTCGTCCACGACCTGTACGACCCGGACGGCACCGCCGAACTGCGGGTGCCCAAGGGGCGGTACGGCCTGTCCAGCTACCTGTTCACCGTGGACGGCGACCAGGTGACCGACTCCGCTATCCTGGCCCGGCCCGAGCTGCTGCTCGACCGGGACACCACGATCACCGTCGACCTGCGGCGGGCGAAGCCGGTCCGCACCACCGTGCCCCGGCGGGACGCCACCCCGGTGCTGGTCGACGTCGGCGCGAACTTCACCGCCACCGACGGCAGCTCCTACAGCTTCGGCCTGCTGGGCTTCGACTTCACCGGGATGGCCAGCGGACAGGTCGGCCCGGCCGGCTCGGCCGAACGCTTCGTCGGCACGGTGACCAGCCAGTGGGCCGACCGCGAGGCGGTCAGCAGCCCGTACCTCTACGCCCTGGCCGAGGGGTTCCCCGGCCGGATGCCGACCGGCTTCGACCGGCACTACCGGGCGCGCGACCTGGCCACGGTCACCCAGCGGTTCCGGGGCGGCTACGCCGGGCTGGCCGCCGAACGGATGGTCTACGCGCAGCTGGAGCCGGACGTCGGCGGCTGGGCGGCGGTGCTGCCGACGGCGGTGCCGGGGCAGCGGGTCGAGCACTACAACACCCGAGGCGTGCGCTGGTCGTCGGAGCTGCTTTTCGGGGTGCGGACCGACGACGGCTGGCTCGAACCCCGGGCCGCGCTGGGGTCCGAGGCGCGGGCCTACCGGCCGGGCCGGCACCTGCGGGAGAGCTGGAACTCCGCGCCGTACGGGCCGTCCTTCCCGGCGCCGCGCTGGCCCGGGCAGGGGGTCACCCGGCAGGGTGACGTGATCGTGCTGGACGTGCCGCTGCACAGCGACGCCGAGGGGCACGCCGGCGGTTCGGCCGCCGACACCGCCCGGACCGCCCTGTACCGCGACGGGGTGCTGGTCGGGGAGAACGCCGAGCCGGGCTACGGCGAGTTCGAGGTGCCGCCGGGCGCCGCCGACTACCGGCTGGAGACGCTGTCCCGGCGCGGCTTCACCGACCTCAGCACCGAGGTGGCCACGGCCTGGACGTTCCGGTCCCGGCACGTGGCCGGCGAGGACTACGCCCGGCTGCCGGCGATGGCGATCCGGTTCGCGCCGCGGCTGGACGCGGGCAACGCCGCCCCGGCCGGCCGGCAGTTCGTGATCCCGGTCGAGGTCCGGCGGCAGCCCGGCGCACCGGGCGGGCGGGTCGCCGCGCTGACCGTCGAGGTCTCCTACGACGGTGGGGCGACCTGGCAGCGGGCCCGGGTCCGACCGGCCGGCGACGGCTGGACGGCCGGCGTACGGCACCCGGCCGGTGCGGGTCACGTCTCGCTGCGGGCCACCGCCCGGGACACCGCGGGCAACACGGTGACCACCCGGATCATCCAGGCGTACCGGCTGCGCTGAGGCGTACCACCTCCGGGTCCGCGGCGTACCGCGGACCCGGAGGCGCGGCCGTCAGTCGTTGGCGTGCAGCGCCGCGTTCAGCTCGATGCCCCGGCCGGTACGCGGCCGGGCCTCCAGCGCGCCGGTCACCGAGTTGCGCCAGAAGAGCAGGCCGTCCACGCCGGAGAGTTCGCGGGCCTTGACCACCCGGCCGTCCGGCAGGGTGATCTTGGAGGCGGCGGTGATGTAGCAGCCGGCCTCGACCACGCAGTCGTCGCCGAGCGAGATGCCGACGCCGGCGTTCGCGCCGACCAGGCTCCGCTCGCCGATGCGCACCTTCTCGGTGCCGCCGCCGGAGAGCGTGCCCATGATCGAGGCGCCGCCGCCGATGTCCGAGCCGTCACCGACCAGCACGCCCTGCACGATCCGCCCCTCGACCATGGAGGTGCCGAGCGTGCCGGCGTTGAAGTTCACGAAGCCCTCGTGCATCACGGTGGTGCCGGAGGCCAGGTGGGCGCCGAGCCGGACCCGGTCGGCGTCGGCGATCCGCACGCCGGAGGGGACCACGTAGTCGGTCATCCGGGGGAACTTGTCCACCCCGTGGACGACCAGGTGGCGGCCGGCGGCCCGCTCGATCACCCGCAGCTCGTCCACCCGCTCCGGCGGGCACGGCCCGGCCGACGTCCAGGCCACGTTGGCCAGCTTGCCGAAGATGCCGTCCAGGTTGACCTCGTTGGGCCGGACCAGCCGGTGGGAGAGCAGGTGCAGCCGGAGGTACGCGTCGGCGGCGTCCTTGATGGGGTCGTCCAGCGAGCCGATCACCGTGGTCACCTCGACCGTACGCAGACCGGGCAGCGCCCGCTCGCCGACCGCGCCGGGCGGCAGGTCGAGCACGTCGGCCTGGTCCTCGCCCGGGACCAGGGGCAGCTCGCCGAGTCCCAGCTTGCCGGTCGGGTACCAGGTGTCGAGCACCTGGTCGCCGGCGGTGACGGTGGCCAGGCCGATGCCCCAGGCGGAAACTGCGGACGTCACTGATTCACCTTTCGTTCGCGGCTGCGGGGCTCGCAAGCTCACTCCTCGCGCTCACCTGAACTGACGGTACCGTGCGAACCATGGAGAACCCGCTGACCCCCGAGGTCCTCGCCGATCCGGTGGCGCTGACCCGTGCCCTCGTCGACATCGAGTCCGTCTCCCTCAACGAGAAGGCGATCGCCGACTGCGTCGAGGAGGTGCTGCGGGGGGTGCCGCACCTGACCACCTTCCGGTACGGCAACACGGTGATGGCGCGTACCGACCTCGGGCGGAGCCAGCGGGTGGTGCTCGCCGGGCACCTGGACACCGTGCCGCTGAACAACAACTTCCCGTCCACCATGCGCGGCGACCTGATGTACGGCTGCGGCACCTCGGACATGAAGTCCGGCGTCGCGTTCGCGCTGCACCTGGCGGTGACCCTGCCCGACCCCCGCTACGACGTGACGTACCTGTTCTACGAGGCCGAGGAGATCGAGTCGAAGTACAACGGGCTGGAGCTGGTCGGCGCGGCGCACCCGGAGTGGCTGGTGGCCGACTTCGCGGTGCTGCTCGAACCGACGTACGGGATCGTCGAGGCCGGCTGCCAGGGCACCATGCGGGCGATCGTCACCACCCACGGCGAGCGCGCCCACGCGGCCCGGTCCTGGCACGGGGTGAACGCCATCCACGGCGCCGGCGAGGTGCTGCGCCGGCTGACCACGTACGAGGCGCGCCGGGTGACCATCGACGGCTGCGACTACCGCGAGGGGCTCAACGCGGTCCGGATCAACGGCGGGGTGGCCGGCAACGTCATCCCCGACCGCTGTGAGATCGAGATCAACTACCGGTACGCCCCGGACCGCGACCCGGCGGCCGCCGAGGCCCACCTGCGGGAGGTCTTCGCCGGCTTCGACCTGGCGGTGACGGACGCGGCGGCCGGCGCGCCGCCCGGTCTGGACGCGCCGCCGGCACAGGAGTTCCTGGCCGCCGTCGGCGCCGCGCCGATCGGCAAGCTGGGCTGGACCGACGTGGCCCGGTTCGCGGCCATGGGCATCCCGGCGCTGAACTTCGGCCCGGGCGACCCCAACCTGGCCCACCACCGGGACGAGCACGTGGAGATCAGCAAGATCCGCGACGGCGCCGCCACCCTCCACCGCTGGTTGGCCCCCGCCTGACCGGGCGGTCGTCACGCATGATCAAGAGGTTCGCGTCGACCGGGTGGTGCCCGGTGACGCGAACCTCTTGATCGAGAACGGACCCGGCGGGTGTGTGCGCCGGTGGGCGGTCAGATGGACAGGGACGTGTCCGGGGTGGAGCGGACCTCCGTGGGCTCGCCGGCCGGATCGGTGGCGACGGGCTCCATCTGCCGGGCGCGGCGGCGCTCGGCCACCACGTCGCGGATCCGCCGCTGCATCTGCCGGCGGATCCGGATCATCTCGCTGGTGCTGATCACGCTGACTCCTCCCCCGAAGGCGCGCGCCGGGGCATACCCGGTATGTGAATAGTAAGACGTACGAGCCAGCGAAATAGTTGCCCAAGATCGCGAACAATTTCCCGGCCTCGTCGCCCCGCGCACCCGGCCGGTACGACTCCACTACGGTTGCTCCCATGAGCCAGAGCAACGGACGGGAGGCCGGCCGCGCGCCCGGGCAGGAGCGGCACCGGGGCGCGGTCACGCTGCGCCGGCAGGCGATCCCCACCAGTACCGCCGACCAGCGCCTGCTCGACTCCCGGGCCCGCAGCGACTGGAAGACCAAGGACGCCTGGCGGGCGCTGCGGATCCTCTCCGAGTTCGTCGAGGGGTTCGACACCCTGGCCGACCTGCCCCCGGCGGTGAGCGTCTTCGGCTCCGCCCGCAGCCTGCCGGAGAGCCCGGAGTGCCAGCTGGCCGAGGCGCTGGGGGCCGCCCTGGCCCGGGCCGGCTACGCGGTGATCACCGGTGGCGGGCCGGGGGTGATGGAGGCGGCCAACCGGGGCGCCAGCGAGGCGGGCGGGCTCTCCGTCGGGCTCGGCATCGAGCTGCCGTTCGAGCAGGGCCTCAACGACTGGGTCGACCTGGCCATCGACTTCCGCTACTTCTTCGCCCGCAAGACCATGTTCGTCAAGTACGCCCAGGCGTTCGTGGTGCTGCCCGGCGGCTTCGGCACCATGGACGAGCTGTTCGAGGCGCTGACCCTGGTGCAGACCGGCAAGGTCACCCGGTTCCCGGTGGTGCTGATGGGTGCGGACTACTGGCGCGGGCTGCTCGACTGGCTGCGCGACACGATGGCGGCCGGCGGCAAGATCGGGCCGGTCGACCTGGAGCTGATGTGCGTGACCGACGACGTCGACGCGGCGGTCCGGCACATCGTGGAGGCCGAGGCCACCCTCTCCGCGGAGCAGGAGGCGGTCCGCGAGGAGGCGGTCGCCCGGACCGCGGCCGACCAGCGGGTGGCGGGGGAGGCGACCGGCGGTCCGTCGGCCGGCGGTGGCACGGCCGCGCCGGTCGGTGGCGGAGCTGCCGGTGACCGGTCCGGCCCGATCGCCGGCGTCGGTGGGGACCGCTCGGGCGAGCGGCCGGCCGGTCCGGCCCGCCCGGCGGGCGACGGGGAAGGTGCGGGCTGACCATGGCCGCAATCTGCGTGTTCTGTGCGTCCTCCCGTACCCTCGACCGGCGCTGGCTGGACCTCGCGACCGAGACCGGCGCGGAGATCGCCCGGCGCGGGCACACCCTGGTCAGCGGCGGCGGGTGCGTCGGCATGATGGGCGCGGTGGCCGACGGGGCGCGGACGGCCGGCGGCCCGACCCTCGGGGTCATCCCGCAGGCGCTGGTCGACCTGGAGGTCGCCGACCTGGCCTCGGACGAGCTGCTGGTCACCGACTCGATGGCCACCCGGAAGAACCTGATGATCGAGAAGTCGGACGCGTTCCTCACCCTGCCGGGCGGCCTCGGCACGCTCGACGAACTCTTCGAGGTCTGGACCACCGCCACCCTGGCCCTGCACGCCAAGCCGATGGTGCTGGTCGACACGGACGGCTTCTACCGGCCGCTGCTCGACTGGCTGGGGACGCTCGCCGACGCCACCTTCCTCAAGCCCGCCGGCCTCGGCCTGCTCACCGTGGTCGACACCGTCCCGGCCGCCCTCGACGCCCTCGAAGCCCACCTCACCTGACGCACCCACGCCGGCCCGTGCCCAATGGGCGCTGCCGGGACGGGTGGAGTGTCGGAGATGGGGTGTCGTACCGGCGTGGTGGGATGGGCGGATGCAGGCGTACCGGTTGGTGCGTCGGCCTGACCGGCCGACCGAGGAGCTCGGGTCGACCGGGCGGCCGACCGAGCAGCTCGTGCCCCGGCGCGGCGACCCGGTGCAGGCGGAGGTCGTCGGGCACACCGACGGGCCGATGCTGGTGCTCGGCGGCCCGGGCACCGGCAAGACCAGCACCCTGGTCGAGGCGGTCGCCGCCCGGGTGGCCGAGGGCGTCGACCCGGAACGCATCCTGGTGCTCACCTTCGGCCGGCGCGGCGCCACCGACCTGCGGCACCGGATCGAGGCCCGGGTCGCCCGGGGCGGCCCCCGGGTGCTCCGTGAGCCGCTGGTGCGCACCTTCCCGGCGTACGCCTTCGGCCTGCTCCGCCGGGCCGCGGCCGAGCGGGGCGAGCCCTCACCCCGGCTGCTCACCGGTCCGGAACAGGATCTGATCATCCGTGAGCTGCTGGACGTGGTCGGCGAGGAGCCGGACGACGACCCGGTCGGCTGGCCGGCGGACCTGCGACCGGCGCTGCGCACCCGGGCCTTCGCCGCCCAGCTGCGCGACCTGCTGATGCGGGCCGCCGAGCGCGGGGTCGGGCCGGTCGAGCTGGCCCGGCTCGGCGAGAAGCTCGGCCGCGCCGACTGGCCGGCCGCCGCCCGCTTCCTGCGCGAATACGTCGCGGTGCTCGCGCTGCGCGACGTCAGCAACCGCGGTTCCATCGCCTACGACCCGGCCGAGCTGGTCCGGGCCGCCACCGGCATGTTGCTCGACGACGCGGAGCTGCTCGCGGCCGAGCGGCGCCGGCTGGCGTACGTCTACGTCGACGAGCTGGCCGACACCGACCCGGCCCAGCTCGACCTGCTCGCCGCGGTGGCCGGGGGCGGCAAGCCGCTGGTCGCCTTCGCCGACCCGGATTCCTCCACGTACGCCTTCCGGGGCGCCGACCCGGCCGGGGTGACCACCTTCCCGCACCGGTTCCGCACCGTCTCCGGCGCGCCCGCCGCGCAGGTGGTGCTGACCACCTCCTACCGGGCCGGGCCGCGACTGCTGTCCGCGTCGGCCCGGCTGGCCCGGCGGTTGCGTGGCCCGGCGGCGCACCGCCGGCTGCGCCCGCTGCCCGACGCGGCCCCCGGCTCGGTCGAGGTGCACACCTTCCGCTCGGCGACCAGCGAGGCGGCCTGGCTGGCCCACGCGCTGCGGGCGGCGCACCTGCTCGACGGGGTGCCGTGGTCGGAGATGGCCGTGCTGGTGCGCTCCACCGCGCGACAGCTGCCCTCGTTGCAACGGGCGCTGCACGCCGCCGGGGTGCCGACCGTGGTGCACGGTGAGGACCTGCCGCTGCACCTGCAACCGGCGGTGGCGCCGCTGCTGCTCCTGCTGCGCTGCGCGCTGGAGCCGGAGCGGCTCGACGAGGAGGCCGCGGTCGCGCTGCTGCACTCGCCGCTGGGCGGCGCCGATCCGCTCGCCGAGCGGCGGCTGCGGCAGGGGCTGCGGGCGCTCGCGCTGGCCGCCGGTGACCGCCGCCCGTCCGGTGAGCTGATCGTCGAGGCGTTACGCGACCCGGCCGAGCTGGCCGGGATCGAGCGTCGCTGGGCGGAACCGGCGCAGACCGTGGCCGGTCTGCTCGCCGTCGCCAGGGAGGCGGCGGCCCGGCCCGGGGCGACCGCCGAGGAGGTGCTCTGGGCGGCCTGGCGGGCCAGCGGGCTGGCCGGGCTCTGGTCGTCCGCGATCAGCCGGGGCGCGGCGGCGCCCGGCGAGGGTGATGTGGCGCGCCGGCGCCGGGCCGAGGCGGCCGACCGCGACCTGGACGCGGTGATGGTGCTCTTCGACGCCGCCGCCCGCTTCACCGACCGGTTGCCCGGCGCGCGGACCGAGGTCTTCCTCGACCACGTGCTCGGTCAGGACCTGCCCGCCGACACCCTGGCGCCGACCGCCGACCGGGGCGACGCGGTCCGGCTGCTCACCGCGCACGCGGCGAAGGGGCTGGAGTGGGACCTGGTCGCGGTGGCCGGGGTGCAGGAGGGGGTCTGGCCCGATCTGCGGCTGCGCGGCAGCCTGCTCGGCGCGGAACGGCTGGTCGACGTGCTCGCCGGCCGGTCGGGCGGGGGCAGCGTGGCCACCCTGGTCGGGCAGACCTCGGCGCTGCTGGACGAGGAACGCCGGCTGTTCCACGTCGCGGTGACCCGGGCCCGGCACCGGCTGCTGGTCAGCGCGGTGGCCTCGGCCGCCGTCGGCGGTGACGACCACGAGGAGCAGCCGAGCCGCTTCCTCTACGAACTCGGCCCCACCGACCCGCCCGACGGCGGTCACCCGCCCGACGGACCCGCCCCGACGCCCGGCGACGGCGGCCCGGACGACGACGCGCCCGGGCCGGGACGGTCCACCGGCGACGCTGGCGAGGATCGGCCGCGCAGCCTGCCGGTGAGCCGGCCGCCGCGGGCGCTGACCCTGCCGGCGCTGGTGGCGGAGCTGCGGACCGCGGTCAGCGACCCCGACCTGCCGTACGCCCGCCGACAGGCCGCCGCGGCCGAGCTGGCCCGGCTGGCCGCCGCCGGCGTGTCCGGCGCGCACCCCGACGACTGGTGGGGGCTGCGCCCGCTCTCCGACGACCGGCCGCTGGTGGACGACGGGGAACCGGTCCGGGTCACCCCGTCGGCGATGGAGAGCGCACTCCGGTGCAGCCTGCGCTGGCTGCTGGAACGGCACGGCGGCAGCGCCCCGGCCAGCGCCGCCCAGGGGGTCGGCAACCTGGTGCACGCCGCCGCCATGCTGGCCGAGGACGCCAGCGCCGACCGGGGCGCGCTGCTCGACTACGTGGCCGCCCGGTTCGACGCGATCGAGCTGGCCGCCCGCTGGATGGCCGGCCCGGAGCAGGCCCGCGCCGAGGCGATGGTGGACAAGCTGCTGCGCTGGCTGGCCGCCAACCCGCGCCGGCTGCTCGCCATCGAGCACGAGTTCGCGGTACGCCTCGACGACCCGCACCGCCCGGTACAGCTCACCGGCCGGGTGGACCGGCTGGAGGTGGACGCGGACGGCCGGCTGGTGGTGGTCGACCTGAAGACCGGCAAGTCCACCGCGGTGACCGCCGCCGACCTGGCCGAGCACCCGCAGTTGGGCGCGTACCAGGCGGCGGTGGAGGCGGGGGCGTTCGCCGAGTTCGGCGACTCCTCCGGCGGGGCGGCCCTGGTGCAGCTCGGCACCGGGGCGAAGGACGCGAAGGAGCAGAGCCAGCCGCCGGCCGGCGAGGGCCCGGAGGCGGGCTGGGCGACCGCGCTGGTCCGGCGCACCGCCGATACGATGGCCGCCGCCACCTTTGCCGCGGTCGCCAACTCCAAGTGCCGGGTCTGCCCGGTGCGGACGAGCTGCCCGGTCTCCGGGCAGGGGCGCCAGGTGGTCGAGCCGCCCACCGTCCGCGAGGAGTGAGCTTGCCAGCCCCGCAGTCGCGAACTGAGGCAGCACCTGTGAGCGTGAGGAGTGAGCTTGCGAGCCCCGCAGTCGCGAACTGAGGCAGCGCGGTGACCCAGCCGACGCTCTTCGGCGCCGCGACCCCGGCGCCCCGGGTGGCCGACGCCGGCCCCCGGTACACCCCGATCGAGCTGGCGAAGCTGCTGCGGCTGCCCGCACCGACCCGGGAGCAGGCGGCGATCATCGCCGCCCCGGTGGAGCCGCTGCTGGTGGTCGCGGGCGCGGGGTCGGGCAAGACCGAGACGATGGCCGCCCGGGTGGTCTGGCTGGTGGCCAACGCGTACGTGCGGCCGGAGCAGGTGCTCGGGCTCACCTTCACCCGCAAGGCCGCCGGCGAGCTGGCGCACCGGGTGCGTACCCGGCTGGACCAGCTGGTGCGCCGGCTCGGTCGGCAGGGGCGCGACCCGCTCGACGACCCGCTGGCCGGGGAGCCGACCGTCTCCACCTACCACTCGTACGCCGGGCGGATCGTCACCGAGCACGGCCTGCGGGCCGGCTACGAGCCGTCCACCCGGCTGCTCACCGAGGCGTCCCGCTGGCAGCTGGTCGACCTGCTGGTGCGCAACTACGACGGGGACATGTCCGAGGTGGACCGGATGCCGAGCACCATCACCGACGCGGTGCTGGCGCTCGCCGGCGAACTGGACGAGCACCTGGTCGACCCGGACGACCTGGCCGCCTGGACCGGCCGTTTCTTCGCCGAGGTGCAGGCCCGCCCCGGCCGGGTCTACGCCGACGTGCGCAAGGCGCTCGCCCTCGCGCAGACCCGGCTGAAGCTGCTCCCGCTGGTGCGCGCGTACGCCCGGCGCAAGGAGGACTTCGAGGCGATGGACTTCGCCGACCAGCTGGCCCGGGCGGCCCGGGTGGCGCGCGACCACCCCGGCGTCGGCGAGATCGAGCGGGACCGCTTCCGGGTGGTGCTGCTCGACGAGTACCAGGACACCAGCCACGCCCAGGTGGTGCTGCTCAACGCGCTCTTCGGCGGCGGGCACCCGGTGACCGCGGTCGGTGACCCGTGCCAGTCCATCTACGGCTGGCGCGGCGCGTCCGCCGGCACCCTGGACCGCTTCCCGACCGAGTTCGCCCGCGTCGACGGCGCCCCGGCCGAGGTGCTCAGCCTCACCACCAGCTGGCGCAACCGCCCGGAGATCCTCGGCGTGGCCAACGCGCTGGCCACCCCGCTGCGGGCCGCCGGCGCCCGGGTGCCGGAGCTGCACGCGGCGCTGAGCGTCAAGGACCCGGTGCCGCACCGCAGCGCCCGCGGCGCCGCCGGCGGCACGGTGCACTGCGCGCTGCTTCCGACGTACGCCGACGAGGCGAAGTGGATCGCCGACAGCGTGCTGAACGCGTGGCGCGGCGCGGCCGGCACCCCCGGCGCGCTGCCCGAGCACATCCCGGTGCCGCAGCGGCCGACGACGGCGGTGCTGGTCCGGCTGCGCAGCCAGATCCCGGCGATCGAGTCGGCGCTGCGCGCCCGCGGCCTGCCGGTGGAGGTGGTCGGTCTCGGTGGTCTGCTGGACACCCCGGAGGTGCGGGACGTGGTCTGCACCCTGCGGGTGCTGGCCGACCCGACCGACGGGGCGGCGCTGCTGCGGCTGCTCACCGGGGCCCGCTGGCGGATCGGGCCGCGCGACCTGGTGGCGCTGCACCGCCGGGCGCGGGCGATCGCCGCGGCCCGCCGGCAACTGGCTGACGACGGCACCCCGGAGATCACCCCGGACGCGCTGGACGAGGCGACCCTGGTGGAGGCGCTGGCCGACCTCGGCCCGGCGCAGGCGTACTCGGCCGAGGGCTACGCGCGGCTGCGCGCGTACGCCCGGGAGCTGGGCCTGCTCCGCTACCGGCTGGACCAGTCGCTGCCGGACCTGATCGCCGACATCGAGCGGACCATCGGCCTGGACGTGGAGGTCGCGGTCCGGGCCGGCCGGGACGGCGCCGGCGACGCCGGCCTGGCCCGGGGGCACCTGGACGCGCTCGGCGACGTGGCCGCCCGGTTCAGCGGGGAGACCCCGGGGGCCACCCTGTCGGCCTTCCTCGCCTACCTGGCCGCCGCCGAGGACGAGGAGCGCGGCCTCACCCCGGGCGAGGTGGAGGTGGTCGAGGGGGCGGTGCAGATCCTCACCGCGCACGCCGCCAAGGGTCTGGAGTGGGACGTGGTGGCGGTGGCCGGGCTGTGCCGGGGCGTGTGGCCGGGGCCGGTGCACAACTCCGACCACTGGCTCGGTGGGCTCGGCGTGCTGCCCTTCCCGCTGCGCGGCGACGCCGACGGCCTGCCCGAGCTGGGTCTGGCCGGGGCGGAGGACCAGCGCGGGGTGGCCCGGGCGCTGGAGGACTTCACCGACGCCTGGCGGGCGCACGACGAGCGGGAGGAGCGGCGGCTGGCGTACGTGGCGGTGACCCGGCCGCGCCGGCTGCTGCTCTGCTCCGGCTACTGGTGGGGGGAGGGCACCAAGCGGCCGCGCGGCCCGTCGGTGCTGCTCCGCGAGGTGCACGACGCCTGCCTGGACGGCGGCGCGGGGCACTTGGTCGACGAGTGGGCGCCGGAGCCCTCGCCGGACGCGACCAACCCGACCGCCGAGGTGGTGCTGCGGGCCGAGTGGCCGGCCGACCCGCTGGGCGCCCGCCGGCCGGCGCTGGCCGAGGCGGCGGCGCTGGTCCGCCGGTTCCTCGCCGACGGCGACGGCGACGCCGCGGACGGCGATCCGCTGGCCGACGACCCGGAGGTGACGCGCTGGCGGCGGGAGGCCGACCTGCTGCTCGCCGAGCGGGCCGAGCTGACCCGGCAGGCCGGGGCGATCGAGGTGGGGCTGCCGGGGCACCTCTCGGTGACCCAGCTGGTGGCGCTGCGCCGCGATCCGGCCGCGCTCGCCCGGACGCTGCGCCGCCCGCTGCCCAGCGAGCCCAATCCGTACGCCCGCCGGGGCACCGCCTTCCACGCCTGGCTGGAGCAGCGGTTCGGGGCCGACCGGCTGCTCGACGTGGACGAACTGCCTGGCGCGGCGGACGCGGACGCGGCGCCCGACGAGGCGCTCGCCGAGCTCCAGGAGCGTTTCCTGGCCAGCGAATGGGCCGACCGGGTGCCGGTCGAGGTGGAGGTGCCGTTCGCCACGGTGATCGCCGGGGTGGTGGTCCGGGGCCGGATGGACGCGGTCTTCGCCCGGCCCGGCGGGCGGTTCGACGTGGTCGACTGGAAGACCGGCGGCCAGCCCACCGGGGCCGCGGCCGACGTCGCCGCGGTGCAGCTGGCGGTCTACCGGTTGGCCTGGGCGGAGCTGGCGGGTGTGCCGGTGGAGCGGGTCGGCGCGGCGTTCCACTACGTCCGGGACGGGATGACCGTGCGCCCGGCCGACCTGCTCGACGCCGAGGGGCTGACCGCGCTGATCGCCGCGGTGCCGGAAGTTCCAGGCGACAACGCCCGCCAGCCGTGATAGGTTCGGTGGGTTGCAGTTTTGGTTTCCAGAGACTCTGTGTGCGCCTGGCGGATTGTGGCCCCAGGCGCTCTTTGTTGTGTCCGGAGTTCTCCGGGCGGGGCGACCAGCAGCGACAGGCGAGCCACGCACTCCGCGTGGACCGCTCCTCTCGAGCCCGCAACAGGTGCGGGTTCGACGTTCCGTCAAGGAGACGAGACAAGTATGGCTATTGGCACCGTCAAGTGGTTCAACGCTGACAAGGGCTTCGGTTTCATCACCCCGGACGGCGGCGGCGCCGACGTCTTCGCCCACTTCTCGGCGATCCAGTCCTCCGGCTACCGGAGCCTGGACGAGAACCAGCGGGTCGAGTTCGAGATCACCCAGGGCCAGAAGGGCCCGCAGGCGGAGAACATCCGCCCGCTCTGATCTGCGGCGACACCCGTAGTTAGGCACCTCCGCCGCGCCCTCCGGGCGCGGTGACGGTGGCCGGCCCGCCCCACTGCGCGGCGGGCCGGCCCCGTACCCCCTCGGTTCGTGCTTGTGATCACCGCGGCCTGGCTCCGCCGGTGACAGCGCCGCCTCCGGCGCCTTCCTCGACACGTGCCGCCTCGAGGAAGGCTTCCCGTTGACCACCGTCGTACCCTCCTTCGCCGGCACCGGCTTGGCGCCGGCCCTGCTCGCCACGCTGAGCGCGCAGGGCATCACCGAACCGTTCCCGATCCAGGCGGCCACCCTGCCCGACTCGCTCGCCGGCCGGGACGTGCTCGGCCGGGGCCGCACCGGCTCCGGCAAGACCCTCGCCTTCGGGCTCCCGCTGCTGCACCGCACCGCTGGCAACCGAGCCCGGCCCGGCCGCCCGCTGGCGCTGGTGCTGGTGCCGACCCGGGAGCTGGCCCAGCAGGTCAGCACCGCGCTCGCCCCGTACGCCCGGGCCGTCGGGGTGCGGTGCGCCACGGTGGTCGGCGGCCTGTCGCTGCAGCGCCAGGCGGACGCGCTGCGCGCCGGCGCCGAACTGGTCGTGGCCACCCCCGGGCGGCTGCACGACCTGATCAACCGCGGTGACGTCCGGCTCGACCAGGTCGCCACCACCGTGCTGGACGAGGCCGACCAGATGGCCGACATGGGCTTCCTGCCGCAGGTCACCAAGCTGCTGGAGCAGGTCGCCCCGGACGGGCAGCGGATGCTCTTCTCCGCCACCCTGGACGGTGGCGTGGACCGCCTGGTCCGCCGGTTCCTCAGCGACCCGGTCACCCACTCGGTCGACCCGGGCACCGCCACGGTGACCGCGATGACCCACCACCTGCTGCACGTCGACGCGGTGGACAAGCCGGCCACGCTGGCCCAGATCGCCGCCCGCGAGGGCCGCACCATCCTGTTCATGGGCACCAAGCACCGCGCCGACCGGCTGGCCCGACAGTTGCTGGCCAAGGGGGTCCGCGCCGCGGCGCTGCACGGCGGGAAGTCGCAGCCGCAGCGCACCCGGATCCTGGAGCAGTTCCGCACCGGGCAGGTGAGCGCGCTGGTCGCCACCGACGTCGCGGCCCGCGGCATCCACGTCGACGGGCTGGACCTGGTGGTCAACGTGGACCCGCCGACCGAGGCGAAGGACTACCTGCACCGGGGTGGGCGGACCGCCCGGGCCGGCGAGTCCGGCACGGTGGTCACGCTGGTCCTGCCCGAGCAGCGCCGGGACGTCTCGCGGCTGATGGCGGCGGCCGGCATCCGGCCGCACTCGGCGCAGGTCCGCCCCGGCGACCCCACGCTGGTCCGGGCGACCGGTGCCCGAGAGCCGTCCGGCGTGCCGGTGACCATCGCCGCCCCGCCGGCCCCGGCGCCCCGTACCCGCGCCGGCGACGGCACGGGCGCGCCCGGTCGCACTCCGCACCGCGCCTCCGGTCGGCCGCGCCGCCCGCGTCGCCCCCGCGCCTCCTGAGGCGTCGGTCCCCCTGCTGGCCTCGGCCCGGAGCGGCGCCGGCCGCCTGCTGAGTCGGCAATCAGCGCCGGCTGGGTCGGGTGGCCGACTGTGCCGCCGCCGCCCGTGGTCGAGGCTGACGGCGGGGGGAACGGCCGGGCCGATCGGCTCGACGCGGGAGGGGTGACCATGGCGGGCGACACCGGCACCACGGCGCTGCGTGAGCTGCTGTTCGTGGTCGCGGTCGCCGCCGCCGGGCTGCTGCTCGCCATGGTGGCGGTCTTCACGCCCTGGCACGCCACGCCGGGCGGGGCCGCCCCGGCCGGCCCGGTGGAACTGCACAGCCCGGTCGGCGCGGTGGACGAGCCCGGCCAGTCCGGGCGGACTGACCCGACCGCCGGCTGAGCCGCGGTCGTCGTACCCCGGTCGGACCGGTGCCCGCGGAGGGGCGGGCCCGGTCGCGGGGTGCGAGGCGTGGTCGGGTCGGCGGGGCACCGGCCCGGCCACGCCGACCGGCGTCGCCGCCCGGTCCCGGCTCGGCGGAGGTCACCGGCACGGCGGTGCCGACGCGTTAGAGTCGATCACGTGCCGACGCGGAGAGCGAGAATTCCAGTCACCAAGTACCCGGCCGAACGGTTCAGCCTCGACAACGGCCTGCGGGTGGTGCTCACCCCGGACCGCAGCGCACCGGTGATCGGCGTCGCGGTCGTCTACGACGTCGGCATCCGTTCCGAGCCGGAGGGCCGCACCGGCTTCGCCCACCTCTTCGAGCACCTGATGTTCCAGGGCTCGGAGAACCTGGAGAAGCTGGCCCACTTCCGGCACGTGCAGGGTGCGGGCGGCACCTTCAACGGCTCCACCCACCTGGACTACACCGACTACTTCGAGACCCTGCCGAGCAACGCGCTGGAGCGGGCGCTCTTCCTGGAGGCCGACCGGATGCGCGGCCCTCGGCTGACCGAGGAGAACCTGCGCAACCAGGTCGACGTGGTCAAGGAGGAGATCCGGGTCAACGTGCTCAACCGCCCGTACGGCGGGTTTCCCTGGCTGACCCTGCCGCCGGTCATGTTCGACACCTTCCCGAACGCGCACGACGGCTACGGCTCCTTCGTCGACCTGGAGTCGGCCACCGTCGCCGACGCCGCCGACTTCTTCCGCCGCTACTACGCCAGCGGCAACGCGGTGCTCGCGGTCAGCGGCGACATCGACGTGGCCGAGGCGACCGAGCTGATCGGCCGGCACTTCGGGGACGTGCCGGCCCGGCCCGCGCCCGAGCGGCCGGACTTCACCGAGCCGGACCTGACCGTCGAGCGGCGCACCGCGTACACCGACAAGCTGGCCCCGCTGCCGGCGGTGGCCTCGGCCTGGCGGGTGCCCGACCCGCTCGCCGACTTCGCCGGCTACCTGCCCTACGTGGTGCTCGCCGAGGTGCTCACCGACGGCGACGCGTCCCGGCTGGTCGAGCGGCTGGTGCTGCGGGACCGGGCGGTCACCAGCGTCGGTGGCTACCTCGGTTTCATGGGCGACCCGTTCGACGTGCGGGACCCGACGGCGCTGCTGCTCCAGGCGCACCTGCCACCCGGCGGCGACGTGGACAAGGTGCTGCGCACCGTCGACGAGGAGCTGGACCGGCTGGCCACCGACGGGCTGGCCGACGGCGAGCTGGGCCGCACCCAGGCCAGGATGGCCACGCACCTGCTGCGCGACACCGACGCGGTGCTCACCCGGGCGCTGCGGATGGCCGTGCTGGAACAGCAGCGCGGTGAGCCGGGCCTGCTCAACGAGCTGCCCCGGCTGGTCGGCGAGGTCACCGAGGAGCAGGTCCGCGCCGCCGCCGCCACCCTGCGGCCGGAGCGCCGCGCGTCCGTCGAGGTCATCCCCGGAGGTGCCCGGTGAGCGCGAGGAGTGAGCCGGGGTTGCGAGCCCCGCAGTCGCGAACGAAAAGGCGAGTCCCGGTGAGCGCGAGGAGTGAGCCGGGGTTGCGAGCCCCGCAGTCGCGAACGAAAAGGCGAGTCCCGGTGAGCGCGAGGAGTGAGCCGGGGTTGCGAGCCCCGCAGTCGCGAACGAAAGGTGGGCCCCGGTGAGCGCGAAGAGCAAGCGGGCCCCGCGGTCGCGGGCGGACGGCGAGGTGACGGTGGCCGGGCCGCGGACGCTGCCGCCGCTCGGTCCGCACCGCAAGCTGAAGCTGCCCCGCCAGGCCGAGCGGACGCTCGGCAACGGCCTCACCGTGATCGCGGTACGTCGATCCGCCGTGCCCCTGGTCGAGCTGCGGCTCTGGATGCCGTTCGGCCGCGCACCCCTGGCCCGCGGCGCGATGCTCGCGCAGACCCTGCTCTCCGGCACGGAGACGATGACCAGCGTGCAGCTCGCCGCCGAGTTGCAGAAGGTCGGCGGCGGGCTGTCCGCCGGCATCGACCCGGACCGGCTGATGCTCTCCGGCGCCAGCCTGGTCACCGGGCTGGACCGGATGCTGGAGCTGCTCGGCGAGGTGCTGACCGGGGCGAGCTACCCGAGCGGGGAGGTCGCCACCGAGCGGGACCGGCTGGTCGACCGGATCCAGGTGGCGCAGAGCCAGCCGGCGCACCTGGCCCGCACCGCGCTGCTCAAGCGGATCTACGGCCGGCACCCGTACGCGGTGCAGACTCCGGAGCCGGGGCAGGTCCGCGCGGTCCGGCCGGGCGTGCTGCGTACCCTGCACGCACAGCGGGTGCACCCGGCCGACGCGGTGCTGGTGCTGGTCGGCGACGTGCAGCCGGAGCGGGCCCTGGACGCGGCCGAGAAGGCGCTGTCCGGGTGGAACGGGGCCGGCCACACCGCCGACCTGCCGCCCGCACCGCCGCTGGAGCCGGGTCCGCTGCTGCTGGTCGACCGGCCCGGCTCGGTGCAGTCGTCGCTGCGGGTGGCGCTGCCGGCGGTGCCGCGCACCCACCCCGACCACGCCGCGCTGCAACTGGCCAACCTGGTCTTCGGCGGCTACTTCTCGTCCCGCTGGGTGGAGAACATCCGCGAGGACAAGGGCTACACGTACGGGCCGCACTCGCTGGTCGAGCACTCGGTGGCCGGTTCGGTGCTGGTCGCCGCCGCCGAGGTGGCCACCGAGGTGACCGGGCCGGCACTGCTGGAGACGTCGTACGAGCTGGGCCGGCTGGCCTCGCTGCCGCCGAAGCCGGACGAGCTGGAGCAGGCCCGCCGGTACGCCCTGGGCACGCTCCAGCTCGGCATGGCCACCCAGGCCGGGCTTGCCTCGCTGACCAGCGCGTACGCCGGCAACGGGCTGCGCCTGGAGTTCCTCGCCGAGCACGCCGCCCGGTTGGCGAAGGCGACAGTGGACGATGTCGCCGCGGCCGCCGCCCGCTACCTCGCCCCGGCCCGGGCGGTCACCGTGGTGCTGGGCGACGCCGAGCGGATCGCGCCGGCGCTGGCCGCGCTGGCCCCGGTCGAGGTCCAGCCGGTGGGGGCATGAGCGAGCGCGGAGTGCCGGCGTGAGCGAGCGCAGCGAGCGAATCGTCGGGCTCGGCGCGGTGGTGCCTCGTGGCGGCACGGAGCGCGGCGGAGGGCCGGCGTGAGTGGGGAGGCGACGCCCCCGCTGGCCCGCTCCACGCTGGACCGGGCGGCGCACCGGCGTACCGACCCGGAGTGGCTGGCGCGGGCGTGGTCGCAGGCCCGGGTGCTGCTGCTCGACTCGACGAACGAGGGTCGGGCGCTGGTCCGTGCCGACGTGACCCCGCCGGTGCTGGTGCTGCTCGGCTCGGACGATGTGCCGCCGACCGCCGGCGTCGCGCCGATGTTCCTCGGCGTCGAGCCGGACGGGGTGCCGGTCTTCGCGGTGGACGCCCCGCTGCCGGCGGTGCCGGGCGCCCGCGCGGCGCACCTGCGCGAGGTGGGGCACCTGCTCGGCGACCGGGACGCCGGGCTGTTCACCACCGCCCTCGCACTGGTCAACTGGCACCTGCGGCACCGCTACTCCTCGGCCAGCGGCCACCGGACCGAGGTGGACGAGGCAGGCTGGTCCCGGATCGACCCGGACGGCGACCGGATCTGGCCGCGTACCGACCCGGCGATGATCGTGCTGGTGCACGACGGGCAGCCCGGCCCCGACGGGCGGTGCCTGCTCGGCAACAACGCCACCTGGCCGGGGGTGCCGGGCGAGCGCCGGTTCTCCTGCCTGGCCGGCTACGTGGAGCCGGGGGAGTCGGCCGAGGCGGCGGTGCTGCGCGAGGTCCACGAGGAGGTCGGCGTCCCGGTCGAGGGCATCGCGTACGTGGGCAGCCAGGCGTGGCCGTTCCCCGGGTCGCTGATGCTCGGCTTCCTCGCCACCGCCGACCCGGAGCATCCGGTGCGGCTCGATCCGGCGGAGATCGCGTACGCCCGGTGGTTCACCCGGCGGGAGATCGGTGCGGCGCTGGCCGGGCGGACGGTGGACGTGGGCGGTGCCCGGCTGGTCCTGCCGCCGCCGTCGTCGATCGCGCTGTTCCTGATCCACCGCTGGTTGGACGGCTGGGTGGACGGCGAGCGCTGACCCGGTACCCGTGCGGTCCCGGCCCGTGGCCGCCGTTGCCGCGACGGTCACGAGCCGGGAACACGGGCCGCCGTGGTCGGCGGGGCAAGGAACACGGCGGGGGAGCCGGTCCGACCACGACGGACGTTTCTCAGCTGCCAGGGCCGGGCGGGCGGTGTGGCCGGGCCGGCGCGTCGAGCGGCAGTACCTTCACCCGTTGCCTACCGGCGCGGACCGGGCCGACCGTCGACAGTGCCCGGGCCAGCAGCAATGCGGCGTCCCGATCGTCGGCGTGGACGATCTGGCGGCGCGGCTCGGGCGTGGTGGTCTCGTCCCGCAGTCGGACCCCGCCGGCCCAGGCGGCGGCGATGTCCACGTCGGCGGCGGCGCGGATGTCGGTGCGAACGATCAGGAACCGCATGTCGGTCTCCGGATGTACCGCGACGGATGGGAACGGGTGGAAGTTCCACGTCACTCTGCGGGCCATGTTACGCCCCGTGGTCGAGTCAGCAACCCATACGCGACGATCGGCCCGCAGCCTCGTCCGATCATCGGATGACGGGTCGACGTGGTCGGGCCGCCGGACAGGCGACGGGGCCGCCGGCGTGCTGCCGGCGGCCCCGTCCCGTTCACCGGATCAGTCCAGGTCGAACTGTCCGTTCTTGGTGCCGGCGAGGAAGCCCAGCCAGCCGGCCCGGTCGAACAGCAGCACCGGGCCGCCGCGGTCCTTGCTGTCCCGCAGGGCGACCGCGGCCGGGCCGGTCCGCAGCGGGGCGACCTCGACGCAGTTGGAGGTCTGGCTGCGCGTGCTGGTACGCCACGGGGCGTCCGCCAGCTGCGCGAGGACGGACGGCGTGTTGCGGAATTCTTTCATCGTGCCACTCCTGAGGTGAACCGTTGCGATGGCTCGAGCGGTCGCTGCACGTCCCGACCTGGGTCCCCCGTGGATCACCGTTCGGTCAGGCGCCCGGAACGCCCGCGACGCTGGACCGGCGCCGTTGCCGGTCCGAACGCCACTGTGGACGGGGCCGCCGTCTCGGTCAGCCGCCCCGTCGCCTCGATCAGCCAGGAGAGGGTGTCCGATGCGGAGAGCGCCGCCGTACATAACCACTCGAACACCACTTTATAGCGATTTAGGGTGTTTGCCTCGGTGGACATGACGTCGGTGAACCCACCCTCGATGGCGAGGGTCTCCGGATCGAGCGGATCGGCGAACCGGTAGAGGGAGAACGCGGTCGGCGGGAGGTACCACTCGCCGATCGGCGTGTCCCTCGGCAGCACGTGCAGCGTGACGTTCGGCAACATGGCCAGCTCGCAGAGCTGGATCACCTGCTCGCGCAGCACCTCCGGCGGCCCGGCCCGGCCGCCCAGCGCCGCCTCCTCCAGCACGACCGTGTAGCGGGGCGCGTCGGTGCCCCGGGTGAGCAGCTTCTGGCGGGCCAGCCGGGCCTGCACCTGGGTCTCGGTGTCGTCGGCGTCCGGGTCGCCGGCGTCCTCGCCGACCTGCCGGGCCGAGGCGATCCGTACCCGCGCGTAGCCCGGCGTCTGCAACAGCCCGGGCACCAGCACCGGGTTGTACTCGGAGATCTCCGCGCAGCCCGCCTCCAACTCGGCGAAGCCGCGCTGCTGCGGGGTCATCGCCGGGAACGACCGAAGCCAGCCACGCATGTCGCCGGCCTCCTGGGTGATGCCCAGCAACTCCTCGCGCAGCGCCTCGTCCGCGCCGTAGAGGTCCAGCAGGTCGCGCACGTCCTGCGGGTCGGGTCGGCTGCGCCCGTTCTCCAGCCGCGACAGCTTGGACGCGGAGGCCCAACCGATCCGCTCGATGACCTGGTCTCCGGTGAGACCGGCGGCCTCGCGCAGCCGGCGCAACTCGGTGCCCAACCTGCGGCGACGCAGGATCGGGCTGGGTGAGGCAGGAGGCACGGTGTCCTCTTTCCCGTCGACCGCCGCAGACGCGACGGTAACTGTATGAAATTCGCCCCCCACGGTCAGTATGGACGGCGCGGCCGGCGTCGGTGGTTCCGGCGAGGGCGTGTCTTGCAGAAAAGAGGAGCGTGGAGGGGTGCGGCCGGTCGGTGACCCGCCGCCGGGCCCGACCACCGCCGCCCCGACCGCGTCCACGGGCGCGGGCCATCCCGCCGGAGGGACCCATGCGCACCGTCCTGCGCCGCCCGGACTTCCGCCTGCTCTTCGTCGGCCTGCTGGCCAGCATGGCCGCGGAGTCGATCCTGCTGCTGGCGCTCGCCGTCTGGGTGAAGGACCTGACCGGGTCGGACGGCCTGGCCGGCGCGACCATCTTCGCCGTCATCGCGCCGATGACCCTGGCGCCGCTGGTCGGCTGGTTCGTCGACCGCCATCCCCGCCGGCCGTTCTTCGTGGTGGCCAACCTGGTCACGGCGGCGCTGCTCACGCCGCTGTTCGCGGTCGGCGACCGGACCGACGTGTGGATCATCTACGTGGTCGCGGCGCTGTACGGCCTGTCGTACGTCACGCTCAGCGCGGCGCTCAGCGGGCTGATCCGGCAGCTGGTCCCGGCCGACCTGCTGGCCGAGGCGAACGGTGTGCTGCAGACCGTCCGGCAGGGGCTGCGGCTGATCGGCCCGCTGGCCGGCGCCGGGCTCTATGCGGCCGTGGGCGGGTGGCTGCTGGCCGCGCTGGCGATGGTCGGCTTCGGAGTGGCGGCCGCCGTGGTCGGGGCGCTGCGGGTGCCCGAGAGCCCGGCGGAGACCGCGGCCCTGCGCTGGCCGGCCGAACTCGGGGCGGGGCTGCGACACCTGGCCGGTGAGCCGGCGCTGCGCCGGGCGCTGTTCGGCTACGGGCTGGGCTCCCTGGTGATGGGTTTCAGCGAGTCACTGATCTTCGCGTACGTCGACCGGGGGCTCGGCCGGGACGCCGCGTTCGTCGGCGTGCTGGTCACCGTGCAGGGGATCGGCGGGCTGCTCGGCGGGCTGCTCTCGGCGGGCGTGGTACGCCGGGTGGGCGAGGTCGGCACGCTCGCCGCGGGGGTCGCCCTCTTCGGGCCGGCGGCGCTGGCGCTGGCGTACCCGAGCCTGTGGCTGGGCTTCGCGGCGGTGCTGCTGGCCGGGGTCTCGCTGCCGCTGACCATGGTCGGGCTGCACACGCTCATCCAGCGGCGTACCCCGGCCGGGCTGATCGGTCGGGTCGCCGCGGCCGCGGAGGCGGTGGTCGGCGGCCCGCAGGCGCTCTCCATCGGGGCCGGCGCGCTGCTCGTCGGCGTGCTGGACTACCGGCTGCTCTTCGCGCTGATCGGCCTGGCCACCCTGCTCGCCGGCAGCTACCTCTGGCACCACCGCACCCTCACCCCACCCCCCGCTCCCACCCACCACCCCCCGCTCCCCACCCCGCGCCGTCCGGTCGATCATGAAGTTGTTGCCACGACACGCCGGCGGCGCGGCCACTAACTTCATGATCACCGGGGAGGAGCGGGGAGGAGCGGGGAGGAGCGGGGGGAGACGCGGCGGAGCGGCCGCCTGGGGGCGGCCGCTCCGGCGGGGGTGTTGGTCAGCTGGCGAGGCTGGCCAGGTGCTGCTTGACCTGGCTGATCGAGGGGTTGGTCAGGGCGCTGCCATCGGCGAACCGGAGCGTCGGCACGGTCTGGTTGCCGCCGTTGACGCTCATCACGAACTCCGCGGCCTTCGGGTCCTGCTCGATGTCGACCACCTCGTATCCGATGCCCTCCCGGTCGAGCTGCGACTTCAGCCGGTGGCAGTAGCCGCACCAGGGGGTGGAATACATCGTCAACATGGTCAGATCCTCCAACAGTCGGCCACGGCTTGCCGATCAAGCCCGGGCTAACCGCTGTAACGTCCGGCGCGGCTGCGAGAATTCCGGGCTGTGGGGGTTCACTCAGCGACCGAACGGGTGCTCGCCGGCCTGGATCCGGAGCAGCGGTCCGCGGTGACCGCCCCGGCTGGCCCGGTCTGCATCCTGGCCGGCGCCGGCACCGGCAAGACGAGGGCCGTCACCTCCCGGATCGCCCACCGGGCCCTCGCCGGCGAGATCCCGGCCCGACACGTGCTGGCGGTCACCTTCACCGCCCGGGCCGCCGCCGAGATGCGCGCCCGGCTCACCGCGCTCGGCGTGAGCGGGGTCCAGGCGCGGACCTTCCACGCGGCGGCGCTGCGCCAGGTGCGCTACTTCGCGCCCCGGCTGCTGGAGGGCCGGGCCATGCCCGAGCTGCTGGACAGCAAGGTCCGACTGGTCACCCTCGCCGCCGCCAAGGTGGGGCTGCGCACCGACCGGGCCGCCGCGCGGGACCTCGCCGGTGAGATCGAGTGGGCCAAGTCGTCGCTGGTCGAGCCCGCCGAGTACGTGGTGGCGGCGGCCAAGGCGCTGCGCGACACCCCGCACGAGCCGGCGAAGGTGGCCGACGTCTTCGCCGCGTACGAACGGCTCAAGCGGGGCAACGGGGTGATCGACTTCGAGGACATGCTGCGCGCCGCGGTCTGGGGCATCGAGGAGCACGCCGACGTCGCCGAGCAGGTCCGCGGCCAGTACCGGCACTTCGTGGTCGACGAGTACCAGGACGTCAACCCGCTCCAGCAGCGGCTGCTGGAGGCCTGGCTGGGTGGCCGCGACGACCTGACCGTGGTCGGCGACGCCAGCCAGACCATCTACTCCTTCACCGGAGCCACCTCCGGCTACCTGGTCGACTTCCCCCGCCGCTACCGGGGGGCGACGGTGGTCCGGCTGGTCCGCGACTACCGGTCCACCCCGCAGGTGGTCGGGCTGGCCAACGCGGTCATCTCCCAGGCGCGCGGCGCCGAGGCGCGGCTGCGCCTGGAGCTGGTCGGCCAGCGCCCGCCCGGCCCGGAACCGGAGCTGCGGATCTTCACCGACGAGCCGGCCGAGGCCGCCGCGGTGGCGGCCCGCTGCCGGGCGCTGGTCGACGCGGGCACCCCGGCCCGCGAGATCGCCGTGCTGTTCCGCACCAACGCGCAGTCCGAGGCGTACGAGAAGGCGCTGACCGAGGCGGGCGTGCCGTACCAGGTGCAGGGGGCGGAGCGGTTCTTCGAGCGGGCCGAGGTGCGGCAGGCGATGGTGGCGCTGCGGGCCGCCACCCGAGCGATCCCGGGGGAGACGCCGCTGCCGGCGGCCGTGGTCGAGGCGCTCGGCGCGGTCGGCTGGGCGCCCGACGCCGCCCCGGCCGGCGGCGCCGCCCGGGAGCGGTGGGAGGCGCTCGCCGCGCTGGTCCAGCTCGCCGAGGAGTACGCGGCCACCCCCGAGGTGCTGCCGATCGGCCCGGCCGCCGCGGTGGAGCGCCCGGTCACCCTGGCGGACTTCAACGACGAGCTGGCCCGGCGGGCCGCCGCCCAGCACGTGCCGACCGTGGACGGGGTGACCCTGGCCTCCCTGCATTCGGCCAAGGGCCTGGAGTGGGACGCCGTCTTCCTGGTCGGGCTCGCCGAGGGCACCCTGCCCACCACGTACGCCAAGACGGTCGAGCAGGTCGAGGAGGAGCGCCGGCTGCTCTACGTCGGCATCACCCGGGCCCGGGAGTGGCTCTGGCTGTCGTACGCCGCGGCCCGCTCGCCGGGCGGACGGGCCCGGCGGCCGTCCCGGTTCCTGCCCCAGCTGGACCGCTCCGGCGGCGGCGCCGAACGGGCCGGCGCCCGCCCGGCCCGGCGTACGGAGCGGCGCCGGACCCAGATCGTCTCCTGCCGGATCTGCGGCGCCACCCTGCTCGCCGGCCCGGACCGCAAGCTCGGCCGCTGCGCCACCTGCCCGTCGGACATCGACGAGGAGCTGCACGCTCGGCTGCACGAGTGGCGGTCACGGGTGGCCGGCGCGCAGAAGGTCCCGGCATACGTGGTCTTCACCGACGCCACCCTGACCGCGCTCGCCGAACGCCGGCCGGGCCGCCCCGAGGAACTCATCGCGATCGCCGGGATCGGGCCCCGCAAACTGGGCCTCTACGGGGAGTCGGTGTTGGCGCTGGTGGGCGGCGCGACGGTCGACGACGTTCTGCCCGAAGAAAACTTTTGAAATCTGGCCGTAAATCGTTTGCCCTCGCCGGGGGCCGAGGAATAGCCTCATGGCACACCTCGCGAGCGGCGCCATTCGGGCTGCTCAAGAGGCTGAGACCGAGCCGATCACGAGTGAACGTCAGGGAGGTGGCACCAATGGAGATCTTCTACATCAACGAGCGTCCGGCGGCGCTGCCCGCTGCCGTCGCTCCGCTGTCGGCTGTCCGGGTTGCCGTCGCGGCCACGCGACCGTCGGCTCCGCAGGTGCACCAGGTCGAGGCTCAGGCCGAGCTGATCCTCGCCACCGTGCCGAACGGAGTCCAGGGGACCAGTGGCTTCACCGGCATGGGCATCGATGGCGCCAAGAAGCGCACGGATGTCCGCGGCGTTCCACCTCGAGGTAGACCGGTCTGACCACCAGACCACCGGCTCACCTCGAGGCCGCGGAACCCGCATACCGGGATCCGCGGCCTCAGTTTTTGTCCCGCCGAAGTACGTCGGAAATGCGATCCACGAGATCGAAGTGAGAGAGAGGTGACCGGGCGATGAGTCTGGCGTTGGCCCCGCTCGACGTGAGCGTTGAGCTGGAGGCGAACCTGCCCTGCCGGAAGTTCGACCCCGACCTGTGGTTCTCCGACTCGCCCGCCGAGCTCGAGCTGGCCAAGTCGCTCTGCGGGGACTGCCCGCTGCGCGTCGAGTGCCTCGCGGGTGCGGTCGAGCGGTCCGAGCCCTGGGGCGTCTGGGGTGGCGAGATCTTCGAGCGTGGCGCGGTCGTTCCGCGCAAGCGGCCCCGTGGCCGTCCGCGCAAGGAGGACGTCGCCCGGGACGCCGCGCTCCGGGTCGAGGCCGAGGCGCGCCTGGCGGCCAGTGGGCTGTCCGGGGCGCGGAACGCGGTCCGGCTGGCGGCCTGACATGAACCCGATCCGTATCCACCCCGCCGGTGCCATGCCGGCGACGAAAGAGCTGACCACCATGCTGCACGTTCCGAACGGAGCCTTCGAGATGCAACTACTCCATGAAGCGTTGTCCCGGGCTCGAATGCGCCGGCCTCAGGCCGGTCGTACCACCACGAGCACTGAGGCAACCCGATCCGCCCGTAGCGTCGCCATGAACAGCCGCAAGCAGTCGGCGCGCGACCTGGGCGTTCTCTGATCCACCGATGACGAGGGGCGGGTGGCCGGTTTCCCGGCCGCCCGCCCCTCGGCGTCTGTCCCGGTTCAGGCGACCGGGGCGAAACCGGGCAGCCAGCGCTCCAGGATGCCCCGGTAGGGCGCCTTTGCCTCCAGTTGGCAGAGCACGCCGATCGAGCCCAGCGTCACCCGGTGGATCAGCAGGTACGACGGCGGCAGGTTGAGCTGCCGGCTGAGCTGGTAGGCGGGCGAGCGGGGGCTGGCCAGCCGGGCCGCCTCGGCGCGCAGCCAGGCCCGGGTGAACCGGAACTCCTCGGCGGCGATGGGCTCCAGCATCGGCCGGAGGAAGTCGAGCACCGACTGGGCGTCGATCTCCTCGGCGGAGCCGATGAAGCCCTCCGCCCGCAGGCCCGACACCACCTCGTCGGCGTTGCCGCGCAGGGCCAGCGCGGCGATCCGGCCGATCGGCTCGGGGGTGCCCTCCGGCATCCGGGCCACCGCGCCGAAGTCGATCACGCCGAGCCGGCCGTCCGGCAGCAGCCGGAAGTTGCCCGGGTGCGGGTCGGCGTGCAGCAGGCCGGCCCGCTGCGGCGCGGACAGGTGCAGGATGGCCATCAGCCGGCCCGCCTCGTCACGCTGCTCCTCGCTGCCGGACCGGATGATGTCGGCCAGCGGGGTGCCCTCGACCCACTCGGTGACCAGGACCCGGGGCGAGGCGGAGACCACCGACGGGATGTAGATCTCCGGGTCGTCGGCGTACGCGGACGCGAAGGCGCGCTGCGACTCCGCCTCCAGTTCGTAGTCCAGTTCCTCGGTGATCCGTTCCCGCAGCTCCACCAGGAGCGGCTTGACGTCCAGTCCGGGCTGGATCGCCCGGAACATCCCGCCGAGTCGGGACAGCTGCTTCAGGTCGGCGAGCAGGGCGTCGCCGGCGCCCGGGTACTGGATCTTGACGGCCACGTCCCGGGTGTTCGGGGCGCCGGAGGGGCCGTACCCCGGCTCCCGCCAGATCGCCCGGTGCACCTGGCCGATGCTGGCCGCGGCGGCGGGAGTGTCGTCGAACTCCACGAACCGGTCACGCCAGTCCGGCCCGAGCTGTTCGGTGAGCACCTTGTGCACGCTGGCCGCCGGCAGCGGCGGCGCGGCCTCTTGAAGCTTGGTCAGCGCCTGCCGGTAGGGCGCGGCGATCTCCTCGGGCAGCGCCGCCTCGAAGACCGACAGCGCCTGGCCGAACTTCATCGCCCCGCCCTTGAGCTGCCCCAACACGCTGAACAGCTGCTCGGCGGTGCGCTGCTGGATCTCTGCGGAGATCACGTCGGAGGCGAGCCCGGTGACGCGCTTTCCCATGCCGAGGACGGTCCGACCGGCGAAGCCGAGCGGCAGAGCGGCGAGCTTTGCGGTCCGGGACACGGCCCGGCGCGGGATGTCGGTCACCCGGTCATTGTTACCGACGCGAGGGTCCCGCTGCTGCTCTGCGCCGCCCTCGGTGCTCAACGCCGCCCTCCGGAACACCCACAGGAGGCGTGCGGCGGCCAGACCCGGCGCCGGAACCGGCCCGGTCCGGCCACCTCCACGGCGCAACCGAGCGTCTCCGGGGTGCCGCCGTCGAGCTGGGCCAGCGCCTCGCCGGCCGCGTACCCGCCGGCGGCCAGCAGTGTGGCGGCGGCGCACGCCGGCTCCGGCCGCTCGGCGGCGAGTTGCGCGGCGATCGCCGGCCAGTCCGGGTCACGGTCGGTCCGGTGCAGGTCGAGGCAGTTGAGGCAGGGCCCGACCGGGGGTCGGACCAGCGGCCCGATCACCGGTACGCCCTCGCGCAGGGCGACCAGCAGGTGTGGCTGGCGCCGCTGGGCGTACCCGGCGGCGAGCAGCGCGGCCGGCCGGTCGGCGCCGAGCCGGACCACCAGGTCGACCCGCCCCCGTCGGAGCGGTCCGGTGCGGGTGCCGGGGGCGGCCCGGTCGACGGCGTCGCGTACCGCCGTGGCGAGCGGGCGGCCGACCTCGGCGGCCGGGATGCCGGCGCCGACCAGGTCCGCCGGTCGGACCGGGCCGGCCAGGTCCGGGTGCACGTGCCCGACGCCGGCCTGGGCGAGCGCGACGGCGACCGCGGCACCGAGCGGCCCGGACCCGCTGACCAGCACCCGGGCGGCCAGCCGGCGGCGCAGCACCTGGGCGGGGGTGCCGGGCAGCCGGGCGGCGGCCAGGGCCAGCGCGCCGGCCTCCGCTCCGAGCCGGGTCCGGGCCGGTCCGGCCAGTTCCCGGGGCAGCAGGGTGTGCGCGGGCACCACCAGGCCCGCCGTCCGCAGCGCGTCGAGCAGCGTACGGGCGTGGTCGGGCCGGACGTCGGCGTCGGCCGCGTACGCCAGCACGCGGCGTTCGCTGCGACTGCCGTCGAGCAGGTCGAGCAGTCGGGCCGCGCGCGGGTCGGCGACCTCGAGCAGGACGGCCCGGCCCGGTTCGACCCCGAGTTGGAGGGTGTGCCGGTCACGCCAGAGCCGGGTGATCCCGGGCAGCAGGGTGGGCCGGGGCAGCGGGGTGTTCCGGGGCTGCGGGGGGCGGGTCATACGACGGATCGTGACCGTTCCCCTGCTGTCCGTCGATCGTTGTCCACAGGTGCGCGGCATCCTGTCCAGGGTCGTCCACAGGAATTGGCGAGATATCCACAACCGGCCGGTAACCGGTGTCAGGCACCCGACAGTAGGAGCGAAAAGCGGGAGGGGTGGCCCTCGGCCACCCCTCCCGCACGCCCGATCCGGGTCAGACCTTCGCCTTGCCCAGGATGCGGTTCACTGTTGTGCCGCACACCGGACACTTGCCCTTGGCCATGTTCATCCCGGTCTTGCTGACCTCGATGCGTCCCTCGAAGTCGCGCTTCTCCTTGCACTTGACGCAGTAACCGTTGTAGGTCTGGGCCTGGTCGGCCACGGTGCCCTCCTCGTCTCGTCCGCCGGTCACTGCCTACCGGCGGTTGTCCCGGCGGCGGGCCACGCGGGGCACCGGCGCTGGGTCGTTCTCCGCGGCCACCCACGTGACCGCTGGTCCGCGGACCCTACCCAGGTGTGGGCGGTTCCATGTCAGCTGTGCATCGACACTGTGAGGAAGTCGACGTCGAGAGTGTGCATGGCGAATTACGTCGGATAAGTCAGTTTGGCGAGGACACGCCGACCGAACCGCCCCGAAAGCCGTTGTCGGCCCCCCGAGCGGCGCCCGGACCGGTGATCACCTACGGTGGAGGGGAGCCGGTGTACGCGGCCCGCCGTCCGCCACGAAGGGTGACGGTGGTGCGCCGCGGGGGTCCGGCTAAGAATTTTTCGGGACTCCTGGCGACCAATCCCCATTTTCCGGGCGCGTGTCGAAGGGTTGACCCTTGCGGACCCCTGGTCACTACGCAGTAGCTTTCCTTCGTGGCAGGAATCCGAGGCTGCGCGGCCCGCTGATGGCAGGGGTGCGGAAGCCGGTCGTCGAGGTACGGCGCAGCCAGCGCCGGCGACGCACGGTGTCCGCCTACCGCGACGGTGAGCGGGTGGTCGTCCTCATTCCCGACCAGTTCTCCCGGGCCGAGGAGAGCGAGTGGGTCGACCGGATGCTCGCCCGGCTGGCCGCCCGGGAGGGGCGACTGGCCCGGTCCGACGACGAGCTGCTGGTCCGGGCCACCCGGTTGATCAAGCTCTACCTGCCCGAGCACGGCGCGCAGGCCGTACCGGCGAGCGTCCGTTGGGTCACCAACCAGAACGGCCGGTGGGGTTCCTGCACCCCCGCCGACGGCACCATCCGGCTCTCCCACCGGGTCCAGGACATGCCCGACTGGGTCATCGACTACGTGCTGCTGCACGAGCTGGCGCACCTCATCGTGCCCAGCCACAACGCCCGGTTCTGGGCGCTGGTCGGCCGGTACCCGAAGACCGAGCGGGCCCGGGGTTACCTGGAGGGCGTCGCGGCCGCCGCCGGCACACCGCTGGCCGACTGACGCTCCCGCCCGGACGCCGCGCCGCGGCCGGATCGGGGTGGCCTCGTGATCCACTCCGTTTGCCGTGCATGGGGGTATCTGGGCGTCGTTGATACCGCGACATCCGGGAAGTGGAGTGGATCAACGGTGGGAAGCCATCGCGACGCGACCGGCCTGGCGTCGACCAGGGCGGGGCGGTGGGTCGGTGGGGTGTGCCGGGTCCGCGTAGGGTCGGTGCGTGGCACGACGTGTGGTGGTGGCGCTGCTCGGCCCGGTGAGTTGGGCGCCGCCGGGCATCGACCGGACGGCCTGGCGGACCGCGCTCGCCGAGGACGTGGTCGACCTGCTCGCCACGCTCAACGAGGTGCACACCGCGGTGGCGGTGACCCCGGCCGACCGGTGGCTCGCCGACGCGGTGGTCTGGCCCGGCACCGAGGTGTACGAGGTGCCCGAGCCCAACCCGAACGCGGTGTTCGCCGCCCTGGACGGCTACGACCAGGCGGCCGTCCTCGCCGGCGACGCCCCGGACCTGCCCGGACTGATCATCGGCAAGCTGCTCCGGCCGCTGACCAGCCGGCCGCTGGCGGTCGCGCCGGTCGAGGGCGGTCCCGGGCTGCTCGGGGTGGCTGCCCGGCTGCCCGTACCGGCGTGGCTGCCGGCGGTGGACCTGGAACGCGGGCAGCCGGCGGCCGTACGGACGGCGGCGCCGAGCCCCGGCGACCTGGCCGTGACCCCCGGCTGGCACCGGCTCCGCGGCCCCGGCGACCTGAGCCGGCTCGACCCGGCGGTGGAGGGCTGGGAGGCCACCCGCGCGCTGCTCTCCGGCGCCGGCCAACCCGGCTGACCCAACCCTGGGGCGTGCGCCCGGCTGAGCTGCCCCGGGCGCGACGAGGCGTGCCCCAGGCGGTGTCGAGGCGTGGTCCGGGTCGAGGTGTGCCGAGGTCGAGGTGTGCCGAGGCCGGGGTCGGGGCGTGGCCCGGGCCGGCGGGGTGGTAGGCCGCCGGCCGGCCCGGTCGCGGTGGTCAGCGGCGGTCGTCGTCGCCGTCGGAGTCGTCGGTGCGCCGCTCCGGGCCGCCCGGCGGCTGCTCCTCCGGGCCACCGGGGGCGGAGAAGTCGAAGTTCTCCAGCTCGCTGAGGTCGAACTCGGCCATCGCGAAGGCCACCGGGTCGGCGAAGTCGTCGTCCGAGGGGAGCAGGTCGGGGTGACCCCAGAGGGCGTCCCGGCCGGCGATCCCGCGGTGCTCGGTGAGCGCCGCCCAGAGCGCCGCCGCCTCGCGCAGCCGGCGCGGCCGCAGCTCCAGGCCGACCAGCGCGGCGAACGTCTGCTCGGCCGGTCCGCCCGCGGCGCGGCGCCGGCGGAACGCCTCGCCGAGCCGGACCACGTTCGGCAGCCGGCCGCCCGCGGCGCTGTCCACCACGTGGCAGACCCAGCCCTCGACCAGCGCCAAGGCGGTCTCCAGCCGGGCCAGGGACGCCTTCTGCGCCGGGCTGTCCTCCGGGGTGAAGATGCCCTCCAGCGCGATCGCCTGCATCGACTCCGGGTCGGTCGGGTCGACCCGGCCCATCGCCTCCTCGATCGCCTCCCGGTTGACCCGGATGCCGGCGGCGTACGTCTCCACCGCGCTCAGCACGTGCCCGCGCAACCACGGCACGTGCTGGAAGAGCCGCTGGTGGGCGGCCTCGCGCAGGGCCACGTAGAGGCGGACCTCGTCCTCGGGCAGTTCGAGGCCCTCGCCGTACGCCCGGATGTTGGCCGGGATCAGCGCGGCCGTGCCGGCCGGGCCGAGCGGCAGCCCGATGTCGCCGGCGGAGAGCACCTCCGCGGCGAGCGAGCCGAGCGCCTGGCCGAGCTGGCCGCCGAAGAGCGCGCCACCGAGGGTGGCCACCATCGACTGCATCGGGCCGAGCTGGGCGCGTGCCTCCGGCGGCACCAGGTCGCCCATCGCGCCGACCATCCGGCTGGCCACCGGGTCGCAGAGCTTGCGCCAGACGTCCAGGGTCTTGTAGATCCACTCGTTGCGGTTCCAGGCCAGCGAGGTCTGGATGCCCGAGGGCAGCGCGGAGGCGGGCTCCAGCCAGAGGTCGGCGAGCCGCAGCGCCTCCTCCACCGCGTTGCGCTCGTAGGGCGAGACCGCCGGGTCGCCCGCGGCGGCGAGCTGGCTGGCGGCCACCTGCCGGGCCAGGTCCCAGTTGACCGGCCCGCTGCCCGACGCGGAGAGCAGGTGCTGCAACTGCGACATGAACTGCTGCATCTGCGCGGGGTCGTTGGGGTCTGGTGGTTGCCCACCCGGGAGCGCGAAACCGAACGGAATATCAGGCACGACGTCTACGGTACGCGTGCCACGCCCCGGGTCACCCCCGCTGGCGTTGCGCTGAGGGCGAAGTCGCGGTTCGCCCACCGGGACGCCCCACCCCGGTCGGTACGCTCTGCCGCATGAGACGTCGCGGCGTGACCGTCCTGCTCGGTGCTCTGCTCACCACCCTGCTCAGCATCGGCGTGCTCGGCGCGCCCATCCCGTACGTGGTGCTCGGTCCCGGGCCGACCGTGAACACGTTGGGCAAGGAGGACGGCAAGGACGTCATCGAGGTGACCGGCCGGGAGACCTCGACCTCCGCCGGTCAGCTGCGGCTGACCACGGTCGGCGTCCAGCCCTCGGTCAAACTGCGGTCGGCGTTGGCCGGCTGGTTCTCCGACGATGAGGCGGTGGTGCCGCGCGAGCTGGTCTACCCGCCGGGGGAGACCCAGCAGGAGGTCGAGGAGCGCAACGCCGAGGACTTCAAGGTCTCGCAGACCAGCGCCGAGACCGCGGCGCTGCGCGAACTGGGCTTCCCGGTGCGGGTGGTGGTCAAGACGGTCGCCGCCGACGGGCCGTCGGCCGGGGTGCTCAAGCCCGGCGACGTGGTGACCTCGGTGGACGGGCAGCCGGTGCCGGTGGCGTCAAGGCTCACCGAGCTGATCCGGGCGAAGCCGGCCGGGAGCCGGCTTACGATCGGCTACACCCGGGACGGCGCGGCGACCACCGCGTCGGTGACCAGCCGCGAGCAGGACGGCCGGCCCCGGATCGGGATCGAGATCGAGCAGCAGCAGCCGCACCCGTTCACCATCAAGATCGACCTGGAGGACATCGGCGGCCCGAGCGCCGGCCTGATGTTCGCCCTCGGCATCGTGGACAAGCTGACCCCGGAGGACCTGACCGGCGGCCGGATCATCGCCGGCACCGGGACGATCGACGACGAGGGCCGGGTCGGTCCGATCGGCGGCATCGCCCAGAAGCTGGTCGGGGCCAGGGAGGCCGGCGCGACGGCGTTCCTGGTGCCGGCGGACAACTGCGCGGAGGCCGTCCGCAACCCGCAGCCCGGCCTGCCGTTGGTCAGGGTGGGTTCGCTGGACGAGGCGCTCGCCGCCCTGGAGACGCTGCGCGCGGGCGGTCAGCCCACCCACTGCTGACCGCCGGCCGACCGGGCCGGCACCGGCCGTTCGTATCTCGGTCGCCCCGCCCGGCGCGGGCGGCCCGGACAGGCTCGCCGAGCAGCCCGGAAAGCGGCCCGGAACGGGCCGCTGAGCAGCCCGGAGAGCGGCGCCCGACGGGTCGCCGAGCGGCGCGGCGGGCGGGCCGCGACCGGCGGCACGCGGCTGCCGCGCGACCGTGACCCGACACGTTCAGGAAGACCCCGTACTCTGGGTGCCTGGTCGGAGCCGATCACATCGAGCGTGCGGAGCCAACAGTGGTCATGCGTAGCAGCAGCCCCCTGCCGAGGATGAGCCGACGCGGACGCGTCACGATCGGTGTCCTGGTCGGGGTGTTCGTGCTCTTCACCCTGCTGGGCTGGGGTGTACAGGCGTGGACGGACTGGCTGTGGTTCGACGAGGTCAGCTACACCCAGGTCTTCACCGGCGTGCTGTCCACCCGGCTGCTGCTCTTCCTCACCGTCGGGCTGGGCATGGCGGTCATCGTGGGCGGCAACCTCTGGCTCGCCCACCGGCTGCGCCCGCGGATGCGTCCGCACTCGCCCGAACAGGCCACCCTGGAGCGTTACCGGATGCTGCTGAGCCCTCGGCTCGGGCTGTGGATCGCGCTGGTCGCGGCGGTGATCGGCCTCTTCGCCGGGCTGAGCGCGCAGAGCCGGTGGAACCAGTGGCTGCTCTTCCGCAACGGCGGTGACTTCGGCGTCAAGGACCCGGAGTTCGGGGTGGACGTCGGCTTCTACGTCTTCGAGCTGCCGTTCTGGCGCTACCTGCTCGGGGTCGGCTTCACCGCGGTGGTGCTCTCCCTGATCGGCGCGCTGGCCGTGCACTACATCTTCGGCGGGGTCCGGCTGCAGGGCGTGGGCGACCGGATGAGCAACGCCGCCCGGGCCCACCTGAGCACCCTGGTCGCCGTCTTCGTGCTGCTCAAGGCGGTCGCGTACGTGTTGGACCGGCGGGCCATGCTGCTGGAGTACAACGACGGCGCCAACGTCTACGGCGCCGGCTACGCCGACGTCAACGCGCTGCTGCCGGCCAAGGAGATCCTCGCCTACATCTCGGTCGTGGTGGCCATCGCGATCATCGTGTTCTCCAACGCGTGGATGCGGAACCTGGTCTGGCCGGGCATCTCGCTGGCCCTGCTCGGCGTCTCCGCGGTCGCGATCGGCGGCATCTACCCGTGGGCGGTGCAGACCTTCGAGGTCAAGCCGAGCGCCCGGGACAAGGAGGCGGCGTACATCCAGCGCAGCATCGACGCCACCCGGACCGCGTTCGGGTTGGACGCCACCAAGACCACGCCGTACGCGGCGGCGAACCTCACCCCGCCGCCGAGCCTGGCCACCGACACCTCGGTGGTGCCGAACGTCCGGCTGCTCGACCCGCAGCTGGTCAGCGAGACCTACACCCAGCTGCAGCAGGTCCGCGGCTTCTACGACTTCGGCCCCAAGCTGGACATCGACCGGTACGGGGTGAACGGCAAGACCTCCGACTACGTGGTCGGCGTCCGGGAGATCAACTACGGCGAGCTGACCGCCCAGCAGGCCAACTGGATCAACCGGCACACCGTCTACACCCACGGCTATGGGCTGGTGGCCGCGCCGGCCAACCAGGTGGTCTGCGGTGGCCAGCCGTTCTTCGTCTCCGGTTTCCTCGGCGAGAAGGCGCAGGAGGCCTGCTCCTCGCAGACCGAGCAGATCCCGGCCAGCCAGCCGCGGATCTACTACGGCGAGCGGATGGAGGCCGGCGACTACGCGATCGTCGGCAAGGCCGACTCGGGGGCCGAACCGGCCGAGTTCGACCGGCCGGTCGGTGAGGGCGGCGAGGCCGGCGAGGCCTACTACACCTACACCGGTGAGGGCGGCGTCGAGATCGGCTCGTTCATGCGCCGGCTGCTCTACGCCATCAAGGAGCAGGAGTCCAACTTCCTGCTCTCCGAGGCGGTCAACGACAACTCCAAGCTGCTCTACGTGCGCAACCCGCGGGACCGGGTGGAGAAGGTCGCGCCGTTCCTCACCCTCGACGGCGACCCGTACCCGGCGGTGATCGACGGTCGGGTGCAGTGGATCGTGGACGGCTACACCACCTCGGCGACCTTCCCGTACGCCGAGCGGGTCAACCTCCAGCAGGAGACCACCGACGAGCTGACCGGGCGGGGCACGTTCCAGCTCGCCCGGGAGAACGTCAACTACATCCGCAACTCGGTCAAGGCCACCGTCGACGCGTACGACGGCACCGTCAAGCTCTACGAGTTCGACGAGACCGACCCGGTGCTCAAGGCATGGAACAAGGCGTTCGGCGGTGACCTGGTGCTGCCCAAGGCGCAGATCCCGGCGGAGCTGGCCGAGCACTTCCGCTACCCGGCCGACCTGTTCAAGGTGCAGCGCAACCTGCTCACCAAGTTCCACGTGACCAACCCCGGCGACTTCTACTCCGCGCAGGACTTCTGGCAGGTGCCGAACGTGCCGGACGCGCCGGACAGCGGGCAGAAGCAGCCGCCGTACTACCTGTTCACCCAGTTCCCCGGCCAGGAAGCGCCGCGGTTCCAGCTCACCTCGGCGGTCACCCCGAACGGGCGGCAGAACCTGGCCGCGCTGATCTCCGGGTCGTACGTCGACGGGCAGCCGCGGCTGGAGGTGCTGGAGCTGCCGGACCAGACCCGGATCTCCGGCCCGGTGCAGGTGCACCAGCAGATGACGAACAACGCCAACATCCGCCAGCAGCTGAACCTGCTCTCCTCCAACCAGGCCCAGGTGCAGTACGGCAACCTACTGTCGCTGCCGTTCGGCGACGGGATGCTCTACGTCGAGCCGGTCTACGTCAAGAGCAACCAGCAGGACGCGTACCCGCTGCTGCAGAAGGTGCTGCTGTCGTACGGCGACGGCGGTTCCTACGTGGCGCTGGCCGACAACCTCACCGACGGCATCAAGCAGCTCGTCGAGCAGGGCAAGCGGGCCGCCCAGGGCGCCCCGCCGCCGCCCACCGGCGGCACCCCGCCGCCGACCGGGACGCCGACCACCCCGCCGGCGCTCACCGGCGAGCTGGCCGAGGCCGCCAACCGGGTCCAGGCCGCGATCACCGAGGTGCGGGCCGCCCAGGCGTCCGGCGACTTCGAGCGGTACGGCCGCGCGTTGAAGGCGCTCGACGAGGCGCTGACCGCGTTCCAGCAGGCGCAGCAGGCGGCCGCCCCGGCGGCCACCCCGACCCCGGGCGGCAGCCCGGCGCCGAGCCCGAGCGGCAGCGCGCCACCCACCCCGAGCGGCGGCTGACCCGCCGTACCACGACGTGGCCCCCGGCCTCGCGGACCGACCCCGGTCCCCGGCGCCGGGGGCCGTGTCGTCCAGCCGACCGAATTCCCGGCCCGGGGCGTGCAACCTGCTCACCGGGTGCGCCGTCCTGTCTGCAAGACAGGGCGAGGAACCGGGGGGATGCGTGGTCGGGTCATGAGGGACGCGCAGAGTTTCGACGAGTTCTACCGGAGCACCTCCCGGCGGATGCTCCGGTACGGCTACGCGGTCGCGGGCGACTACACCGAGGCCCAGGACCTGGTGCAGGAGGCGTTCGCCCGAGCCTGGCGGCAGTGGGGGAAGCTGGTCAGCCATCCGGCTCCCGAGGCCTGGCTGCGGCTGGTGGTGGCCCGGCTGGCGACCGACCGGTGGCGCCGCCTGCACGGCCTGCGCGGGGTGCTCAGCCGCAACGGTCCGCCGCCGCCGGTGCCCGCCCCCACCGAGGACAGCGTGCTGCTGGTGGGCGCGCTGCGCCAGCTGCCCGCCGCCCAGCGGCAGGCCCTCGCCCTGCACTACCTCTTCGACATGTCGGTGGCGGAGATCGCCCGGGAGACGGGGGTGCCGACCGGCACCGTCAAGTCCTGGCTCTCCCGGGGCCGGGCCCGGCTGGCGGCGCTGCTGCCCGACTACTCCGCCGCGGAGATGGAGGCCAACGATGTCGCGTGACGTGTCCGATCTCTACCGTTCGCTCGCCGAGGACGCCGACCGTGGGCAGCTCGCGCTTCCCGAGGTGCTCCGGCGTCGGGCCGACCGACGGGCCCGCCTCCGGGCCGCGGGCGGCGCGCTCGCGGTGGCGGTGCTGGTCGGCGGGGTGGTGACCGGTGCCCGGTTGACCCTCACCGCGAACCCGGCCCCCGCGCCCCCACCCGCGACGACGCCGACCCCGACGCCGACGGTGCCCATGCCGTCCCCGACCCCGTCGGCGACGCCGTCGACACCGCCGGCCACGTCGACCACGCAGGGCGCCGGCCCGGGCGGTCCGTCGACGAGTGCGGCGCCCCGCACGCCCACCTCGATTCCCGACCGGGCGTTCTTCACCCTGGCGAAGGCGAACCGTACCGGTTCGGAAACGGCCATCGGGGACAAGGCCATGCTGCCGGAGCTCTGCGATGCCCGCTATTCCAGCGCCGCCGCGATCGTGCAGAGCCGCAGCCGCAACGTCGCCTACCGGCTGGCCGGCACCCCCGAGGGGTACGTCCCGGACGGCAGCTACGCGCAGACGATCACCATCTACCGGTCCGGCCGGGCCGATGACTTCCTGCGGGAACTGCGCCAGGCGGTACGCGACTGCCCCGAGCAGGACGCGCAGAGCAACAACACGCCATCGACCTCGCGGCAGCGGTTGCTGCCGGACAGCGGCTACGGCGACGAGTCCGTGCTGTTCGAGATGCGCTCGGCGACGCGGGAGGGCTACGGCGATCCGGCCGGCGGCGACGAGGTGCGGCTGGTCCGGGCGATCCGGGTCGGTGACGTGGTCACCGTGCTGTGGGAGCAGGGCTGGGAGAACACCTCCAGCGAGCGGTCCCAGGTCGACGCCGACAGCCGCCGGGCGGTGGCCGCCATCGAGGACTGGCTGGGGTGAGCCGAGGGGTCGTTTTGCGGCACCCCGGGGTGGTGCGCTACGGTTGACGGACCGACGCGGGGTGGAGCAGCTCGGTAGCTCGCTGGGCTCATAACCCAGAGGTCGCAGGTTCAAATCCTGTCCCCGCTACCACATCGGATCGGCCCCGAGAGAGTTCTCTCTCGGGGCCGATCCGTGTTCCGGGCCCACGGCGGGCCGGCTTCGGACAGCTCCGTGCACACCGGCTGTCTCAAGCCCTCCCGGCGTCACAGCCGTCCCACCGGCGGTGTGGCCTGGTCGGCGGCCCTGACGGCGGGGATCCGGGGGGCGGCTGATCATCCCGGTGCGGATGCGATAGAGTGGTGAGGCCGACGCGGGGTGGAGCAGCTCGGTAGCTCGCTGGGCTCATAACCCAGAGGTCGCAGGTTCAAATCCTGTCCCCGCTACTGTCCCGAAGGGCCCCGGATGATCTCCGGGGCCCTTCGGCGTTTCCCGTGCCGACACATCCCCCCGACGGCGATTCACCGTCGACCGTCCTGCCCGGGTTGCGGTTCTCGGCGAGGATGGGGACATGTCTGCTTTCGGCAAGTGGTGGGGCCGGCTGAGCGCGGTCCTTGGTGCGGTGGTGCTGTCCGTCTTCGTGCCCGTGGCGGCCTGGGCGTCGACCGGCACGGGTGAGCTGGTCGTGGAGGCCGCGCGGCGGCGGCGCGGCGGCGGCTTCGGGTTCTTCGGGCTGCTCTGCTGCCTGGTGGTGGTCGCCGTCATCGTCTACCTGGTGTTCCGGATGACCCGCAACCGCCGGGGTGGCCCGCCGCGCTGATCCGTCCGCCCGCAGTGACGTCCGGGTGTCGGGACGTCCGGGGGTCGGTGCCTCGTCAGGCCAACGCGGCGTTGGCCTGGGCCAGGAACCGGGTCGCGGCGGCCCGGGCCTCGGCCCGGCCGGCCCGGACGCTCTCGGCGGCGTCGAGCAGCAGCGCGCGGACCCGAGGGTGGCCCGCCGGGGGCGGGTTCGGTGCCGGGCCCAGGCCGTTGGCCAGCGTGGCGCCGAAGGCGGCGGCGCGCTGTTCCACCGGGTCGGCGAGGACGCCCTCGGTGTAGCGGCGGACGGCCAGGCTGGCGCTGAGGCCCCGGTCGTGCCCGAGCACGGCGCCAGCCTCGCCGTTGGTGGTGAGGAAGTTGAGCACGTCCACCACCACGGCCGGATGCCGGGTGCCGCGGAAGGCCGCCCAGTACATCGACGCGCGGGCCCACTGGGCCGCCGGCGGGCCGGGCAGGGCCGCCAACGCCAGTTCGTCCCGGGCCAGCCGTTGCAGTTCCGGTAGCTGGTGCGACCAGGCGAACGAGGCGGCGGTGGCCCCGGTGACCACGAGCTGCCGGGCCGGCTCACCGCTGTCGGCCTGCTCCACCAGGGTGGCGCTCGGCGTGGCCCGGCCCGCCCGGGCCCGCTCCCACAGTGCGAACCACTCGGCCAGCGCGTCGGCCGCGAAGCCGAGCTGCCGGCCGCGGTAGAACTCGCCACCCCGGGCCCGCAGCCAGAGCCAGAGCGCCCGGTGGTCGCCGGACGGGTCCATGGTGCCGGCGACCCGGCCGTCCCCGGCGCGGGTGACCTGCTGCGCCCAGGCGACGTACTGGTCCCAGCTCATCCCGGTGCGGGGCTCCGGCACCCGCAGCCGGCGCAGCAGGTCGCGGTTGAACACCAGCGCGGCCGCGGTCTGCCCGGCGGGGACAGCGACCGGCTGCCCGGCCACCTCGCCGTACCGGGCCAGGCCCGGGGGCAGGGCGCTCAGGTCCAGCCGCTTGTCGGCGACGTACCGGCCGAGGTCGAGGACGATCTGGCGCTCCGCGTACTCGGTGAGCACGTTGTCGTCGAGTTGGAACAGGTCGGGCACGTTGCCGCCGGCGGCCTGGGTGGCCAGCCGGTCGTAGTAGCCGCCGCTGCCCTGCCAGGTGACCCGGAAGGTGACCCGGGGATTGCGCTCGGAGTAGAGCCGCAGCGCCTGCTCGGTCCGCTCGGCCCGGGCGGTGCCGCCCCACCAGAAGACCGACAGCTCGACCGGCCCGTCGTCGGTCGGGGCGGCCTCCTCCGCGGTGCACCCGGCCAGCCCGAGGACCGGAGCGCCCAGCAGCGCGGCGAGCACCCGGCGTCGACCCGGATCCGCGCCGGCACGGTGCGGGCTGGGGCGGACGGCGGGCACGGGGCCTCCTGGGTACCGGGCGGGCGGGTCGGATCATTCACGCAGGCGCCACCGGAGGGTGTCAACGGCCGTCCGGCCACACCCGGTCCCGCCCGGATGTGGCTCTCCGCCGGCAGCACCGGCGACCGGGCGTACGCCGGGCGCGTGGTGTACTAGGGCACGTGGAACTTCTGCACTCGGGCAAGGTCCGGGACGTCTACGCCGACGGCGACGACCTGATCCTGGTCGCCTCCGACCGGATCTCGATCTACGACGTGGTGCTGCCCACGCCGATCCCGGACAAGGGCAAGCTGCTCACCGCGCTCTCGCTGTGGTGGTTCGAGCAGCTTTCCGACCTGGTGCCCAACCACGTCCTCTCCGCCACCGCCGTGCCGGACGAGTTCGCCGGCCGGGCGATCCGCTGCCGGCGGCTGGAGATGGTCCCGGTGGAGTGCGTCGCCCGGGGCTACCTGACCGGCGGCGGCCTGCGCGAGTACCAGCGCACCGGCGCGGTCTCCGGCGTGCCGCTGCCGCGCGGCCTGGTGGAGGCGTCGATCCTGCCCGAGCCGATCTTCACCCCGTCCACCAAGGCGCCGGTGGGGGAGCACGACGAGCCGATCACCTTCGCCGAGGTGGTGGACAAGGTGGGCGCCGAGACCGCCGAGCGGCTGCGGCAGATCACCCTCGACGTCTACCGGCGGGGCGCCGAACTCGCCGCGGACCGGGGCATCCTGGTCGCCGACACCAAGATCGAGCTCGGCTGGGCGGCGGACGGCACGCTGATGCTCGGCGACGAGCTGCTCACCTCGGACTCGTCCCGGTTCTGGCCGGCCGAGTCGTACCAGCCGGGGCGGGTCCAGTTCTCCTACGACAAGCAGTACGTCCGGGACTGGGCCACCGACAGCGGCTGGGACAAGCAGGCACCCGCCCCCGAGGTGCCGGCCGAGGTGGTCGAGGCGACCCGGGCCCGCTACGTGGACGTCTACGAGCGGCTCACCGGCAACCGCTGGAGCTGATCGCGGCAGGCGGCCCGGTGGCGGTGCGCCGCCGGCCGGCAGTTGCGCGGCAGTTGGGCGGCCGCGCCCGGCGAGATCGACCCGGACGACCGGCTCAGTGGTTCCAGACGTCCCCGCCGAAGACCCGCGACCAGACGTTGTCCACCACACCCGAGGTGCCCCAGACGGTGTCGCCGTCGGCGTCCGCGCCGGCCGGCGCCACCTGCGTCATCCCGCCGTAGATCAGGTAGCCCGGACCGTTGGGGGAGCCGGCGATGTGCCGGCCGCTGCTGTGGATGCCGTAGCCGACGAAGTCCCGCTCCCACTTGGAGAGGAACCCGGCGGCCACGTTGTCGAGCCCGTCGACGGTGGCCTGGACCAGGTCCTTCAGCACGTCGGTGCGGCCGGTGCCCAGTTGCATGCCGACGTCGAACGCACCGGCCGCGGCGATCGCCGCCGCCCCACCGGTGGCGACGGCCTCGGCCATCGCCTCGATCCCCTTCAGGAACCCGAGCGCCGAGGCGGCGAAGGAGTTCGCGGTGGCCAGGGCGGAGGCCGCGGCGGGCGAGCCGACGACGGTCGCCGCGGCGGCCGCGATGAAGGTGGCGAAGGCGAACAGGATGGTGGAGACCACCGTGTACGCCACCACCAGGCAGAGCAGGATGGCGCCGACGCAGAGCATGGTGACGCCCACCGTGACGGCGAGCACCTGGGTGCCGATGACCTGGACCTCGTACTTGCGGACGTGCACGCCGAACGCGTCCCGGTCGCGGCCGCTCCACTGGGCGGGGGTCAGCGTGCCGACGGCCGAGTCGAGGTTGTCGCGGGCGGTGCCGAGCTGGTCGTACATCGAGAGCCAGTCGCCACCCTTGCGCATGATCGTCTCGGGGTCGCACTGGTTGAAGTAGACGATCTGGGCGACCGGCCAGGCGGCCGGGATGACCGCCGCGGCCACGGAGATCTCCACCAGCGCGGCCTTGGCGGCGATCGCAGGGTAGGTCGGGTCTGCCATGGGGTTTCTCCGGCGTCCTCAGCGGGTGGCGATGGTGCTGGCGGTCTCGGTGGCCTCCCAGTTGTCCGCCGTGCTGGACAACCGCGACCGGATCTCGGTGAGGTGCTCGCGCTTGCTGCGCAGCTCCTCCTCGACGAACTCGACGGCGCCGACGTAGGCGACCGCCAGGTGGGGCACCACCGAGGTGAAGTTGCTGTGGGTGATGGCGCGGGCGGACTCCAGCAGGTCGGTGCAGGCGTCCAGGGCCGGGCCGACCGCACGCTCGATCGTCTCGCCGAGCGCACGGATCGCCGGCGGGTCCACCTCGATCATCGGCCCTCCCCGTTGGCGCGATCGACGTCGGTTGTGGAGCGCGGACAGCCTATCGGATCATGGCTGGGGCGGGATGCCCCGCGCTGGTAGCCTCCGAGCCATGCCGTCCGGACGATCCGCCCCGACGCCGCCCGACGACTACGTGTCCCGGATGGCCCGCCGGCCGCGCTGGCAGCGGCTGCTGGTGCCGGTCGTCCTGGTCGCCGTCGCCCTGGCGCTCCCGATCGGCCTGGGACGCAACGCGATCGGCGCCGAGCGGGTGACCATCCGGGTCGAGTCCTGCGACCTCGACGGTCCGAAGGCGACCGAGCGGTGCCGCGGCAGTTGGCAGCTCTCCGACGGCACGGTGGTCCAGGGCCCGGTGGGCGGCGGCTCGGTACGCGAGGGCGAGCAGGTCGCCGGCTGGGGCAACGACACCCGGGCCACGGTGAACCTGATGAGCTGGCTCGTCGCCCCGCTGCTCGTCGGTTCCGCCCTGCTGGCGGTGCTGGTGGCGCTCGCCGTCGTGTTCCTCCGGGCGGCCGCGAAGCGGGCGCGGCGCGGCCGCTGACCCCGCTCCGGGCCGGTCCCGTCAGACGCCCAGCTGGCGCCGCAGCCGCTCCAACATCTGGGTGCTCTCCCGGAGCGGCCCGCTGACCAGGTCGTTGAGCTGCGCCAGCTTGGCCTGCGCCGCCGCCGGGTCGTGCACCAGCGCCTCCGGGCCGGCCGGGCCGGTCAGCTCGCGCAGCGCCTCGCTGGTCTCGCGCTGCAGGTCGGCCCGGGCCTTGCGGAGCAGGTCAGCGATCAGCTCCGCCAGGTCGGTCGCCGGCAGGCGCAGCGCGCGCGGGTCGAGGTGCAGCTCGTGGGCGGGATCCTCGGCGGTGCAGGTGACTCGGACCAGCCCGTCCTCGCTCTCCGCCCGCCCGGTCAGGCCGGCCAGCCGGGTGCGCAGTTCCTCCCCGCGGCTCAGCTGTTCCCGCATCCGCTCCATCAGTTGCGCCATCACGTCGCCCGTCGGCGCGTTCCCGTTCGGCGCGGTCATCGTGCCCCCATTCCCGTGTCGTCCGTCGGTGCTGCGGGGCCGACCGTAGTCCCAACCCGCCAACGACCACCATGGAGGGTCGCCGGTCGCCGGTCGCCCGGTCGCTGGTTGTCGGTCGGCAGGCGCTGGTCGCTGGTCGCGTTGGTCGGCGGGCGGGCGCCGGCCCTCAGCCCAGGCGCAGGAAGACCGCGCCGCCGACGACCAGCACGATCACGCTGACGCCGAGCAGCGTGACGAAGGGGACGACCACCGAGGAGGTGCCGATCCCCGGTGCCTCGACCAGGACCCGGGACGGGCGGGACGGCTCGTGCACCACGGTGACCGGCCCGGGAGCCGCCGACAGCGGGGTCTGCCGCCAGCGTCCCGGCGTCGCGGTCACCTCCCGGCCGTCGGCCGTCCGGAAGCGCACCACCGGGTGGTACGTCCGGGGGCCGTAGCCGAACGTGACGGGTCGCAGTTCCACCACCTCACCCGGCACCCGGGCACCCCGGCGCAGCAGGTCGAGGTCCCGCCGGAACCGGACGACCGCGTAGCTCGCCCCGGACAGGCCGAGCACCGTCATGATCGCCAGCAGCAGGGTTGGCATCGGTCTCCCTTCGGCGCCGTCGGCCGGGCCGCCGTCAGTCCACCCAGTTCAACGTGCGTTCGACCGCCTTGCGCCAGTTGCGCAGCTCCCGGTCGCGGTGCTCGGTGGTCATCGCCGGGCTCCACTGGGCGTCCGAGCGCCACTGCTCGCGCAGGGTCGCCAGGTCCGGCCAGAAGCCGACCGCCAGGCCGGCCGCGTACGCGGCGCCGAGGCAGGTGGTCTCGGTGATCCGGGACCGCACCACCGGCACGTCGAGCACGTCGGCGAGGAACTGCATGAGCAGCCCGTTCGCGGTCATCCCGCCGTCCACCCGCAGCCGGCGCAGCGCGACGTCGGAGTCGGCGTTCATCGCGTCGACCACCTCGCGGGTCTGCCAGGCCGACGCCTCCAGCACCGCCCGGGCCAGATGCCCCTTGGTGATGTAGCCGGTCAGCCCGGTGATCACGCCCCGGGCGTCGCTGCGCCAGTGCGGGGCGAACAGCCCGGAGAAGGCGGGCACCACGTAGCAGCCGCCGTTGTCGGCGACGGTGCCGGCCAGCTCCTCCACCTGGGCCGCGGTGGAGATCAGCCCGAGGTTGTCGCGCAGCCACTGCACCAGCGAGCCGGTCACCGCGATCGCCCCCTCCAGGGCGTACGCGGCGGGCTGGCCGTCGATCCGGTAGGCGACGGTGGTGAGCAGGCCGTGTGCCGACGAGACCGGGCTGGCGCCGGTGTTGAGCAGCAGGAAGCTGCCCGTGCCGTAGGTGCACTTGGCCTCGCCCGGCTGGAAGCAGGTCTGCCCGAACAGCGCCGCCTGCTGGTCGCCGAGCGCGCTGGCCACCGGCACCCCGGCGAGCAGCCCGGTGGCCTCCCCGTAGACCTCGGCGGAGCTGCAGATCTCCGGCAGCATGGCGGCCGGCACGCCCATCGCGTCCAGCAGTTGCGGATCCCAGTCGAGGGTGGACAGATCCATCAGCATGGTGCGGCTGGCGTTGGTCACGTCGGTGACGTGCCGGCCGGTCAGCTTCCAGATCAGCCAACTGTCCATGGTGCCGAAGAGCACCTCGCCGGCCTCGGCGCGCGCCCGCAGGCCCTCGACGTGGTCGAGCAGCCAGCGCAGCTTCGGCCCGGCGAAGTAGGTGGCCAGCGGCAGGCCGGTGCGGGTGCGGAACAGCTCCTCGCCGTACGCCTGCTCCAGCTCGCGCAGCAGCGGGCCGGTGCGGGTGTCCTGCCAGACGATCGCGTTGGCCACCGGTCGGCCGGTGGCCCGGTCCCAGACCAGCGTGGTCTCCCGCTGGTTGGTGATCCCGACCGCGGCCAGCCCGGCGGCGTCGGTGCCGGCCGCGTCCAGCGCCTCCCGGACCACCTGCTCGACGTTGCGCCAGATCTCCTCGGCGTCGTGCTCCACCCAGCCCGGTTGCGGGAAAAGTTGCCGGTGCTCGCGCTGTGCCACGGAGACGATCTCCCCGGCCCGGTCGAAGACGATGCACCGCGACGAGGTGGTGCCCTGGTCGATGGCGGCGACGTACTCTCCGGTCACGGCAGCACCGTACCCGGCCCGGCGGCGGTGCGCCGCCCGGCGCCGGTGGGCCCCGTCCGGTCTTGGTCCCGTCGATGATCCGTACGATGTGCAGACGTGCGTGACATCGCCGTGTTCAGCGGAACCGCCCATCCCGAACTCGCCGCCGAGATCTGCGCCCACCTCGGGGTGCCCCTGCACCCGGTGCAGGTCTCCCGGTTCGCCAACGACTGCCTGGAAGTGCAGTTGCAGGCCAACTGCCGGGAGCGGGACGTCTTCCTGATCCAGCCGCTGGTGCCGCCGGTGCAGGAGCACCTGGTGGAGCTGCTGCTCATGATCGATGCCGCCCGGGGCGCCTCGGCCGGCCGGATCACCGTGGTGCTGCCGCACTACGCGTACGCCCGGTCGGACAAGAAGGACGCGCCGCGGATCTCCATCGGCGGCCGGCTGGTGGCCGACCTGCTCACCTCGGCCGGCGCCGACCGGGTGCTGGCGATGACCCTGCACTCCCCGCAGGTGCACGGCTTCTTCAGCGTGCCGGTGGACCACCTGCACGCGCTGCGCGAGCTGGCCGAGCACTTCAGCCGGTACGACCTGGGCAACACCGTGGTGGTCTCGCCGGACCTGGGCAACGCCAAGGAGGCGGCGGCCTTCGCCCGGCGGCTCGGCACCCCGGTGGCGGCCGGGGCGAAGCAGCGGTTCAGCGACGACCGGGTCAAGATCAGCGCGGTGATCGGCGACGTGGCGGACCGGGACGTGATCGTGCTGGACGACGAGATCGCCAAGGGCAGCACGGTGATCGAGCTGATGGAGCACCTACGCGAGCTGAAGGTCCGCTCGATCCGGCTGGCCTGCACGCACGGCCTCTTCTCCAGCGGCGCGCTCGACCGGCTCAGCGAGCAGGAGGGGGTGCTGGAGATCGTCTGCACCAACACGGTGCCGATCCCGGTCGACAAGCGGGTGCCGAAGCTGAAGGTGCTGTCGGTGGCGCCGGCGCTGGCCGAGGCGATGCGCCGGATCCACAACGGCGAGTCGGTCAGCGCCCTCTTCGCCTGACCGGGATCCGCGCGGCCGGTCCCGGAGTCACCAGGCCCCGTCACGCCGCCCTGCGCGGTGCCGCCAGGCCCGAGTCGCCGCCGCGCAACGGCGGGGGCGCCGGGACCGAGCCGCCGCCGCGCACGGCGGGGGCGCCGGGCACTTGTCGAACCACCCCGGGCCGCCTGCGGCCGGCGCGACGGCCGGTCGCGGTCAGTCGCGGCGGTGCCGGCCGATGTGCTCGGGGGCGCCGACACCCGTGCTGATCCGGACGGTCGTGCCGGCGGCGCCGGTCTCGACCTCCATGCTGTCGCTGAGCTCGCGGGCCAGCCAGAGCCCCCAGCCGCCGGCGGTGTCCGGCGCCGGCCGGCTCCGGTCGTCCAGGCGCCGGGCGCTGATCCCGGGGCCGTGGTCCGCGACCTCGCAGAGCAGCTGGCCGGCCTGCCGCCACAGCCGCAGCCAGCCCTGCCCGCCACCGTGCCGGACCGCGTTGGTGATCAACTCGTTGACCGCGAGCACGAAGTCGTCCAGCCGCTGCCCGGTCAGCCCAGCGGCACGCACGCAGGAGGTGACCGAGTGCCGCAGCTCGGTCACCTGGGCCTGGTCGAAGGCTTCGGCGATCAGGAGGGAGGGTTCGATGGGCACAACCGTACGCGGTGCCGGGGGATCAGCGTTCGTCATGGCCCCGTCCCGCCAGCGGATCTCGGAGTTGTTCGCGGTATTTCCACCGTACGTCACGGTTAGCGCGCCCGCACCGGCCGGGGTGACGGGCCGCGCGGGGCGCTGTGGCATCGTGGCCTCCGTGCCGTCCCCGCCCGGTGGTCTCGAGGTCCCGCTCTGGCGGGCCGTCGCGGTGTTCCGGGTCGCCTCCCTGGCGTACGTCTGCGTGGTCGTGCTCCGCGACGCGGATCGCTACGCCCACCCGCTCGCGGCGGGCGCGGTGGTCCTGGCGATGGCGGCCTGGACCGGGGTGACCGCTGCCGGGTACGCCCGGCCGCGATGGCGGGGTTGGCCGCTGCTCCTGGCCGACCTCGGGGTCGTCCTCGCGATCCTGCTGGTCACCCCGTGGGTGGTCGGGCGCGCGGCGCTCGCCGCCGGGGTGACCACCCTGGCCGTGGCCTGGCTGGGCGGGCCGGTGCTGGCCTGGGCGGTCTCCGGCGGGCGGCGCCGGGGCGCGGTCGCCGCCCTGGTGCTCGGCGCCGCCGACCTGGCGACCCGGGGGATGGTCTCCCCGTCCGCGCTCAACGGCACCATCCTGTTGCTGCTCGCCGGCGTGGTGGTGGGGCACGTGGCCCGGCTCGCGGTGACCGCCGAGGAGCGGCTGCACCGGGCGGTCGAGTTGGAGGCCGCGACCCGGGAGCGGGAGCGGCTGGCCCGGGACATCCACGACTCGGTGCTCCAGGTGCTGGCGCTGGTGCAGCGGCGCGGCGCGCACCTGGACGGCGAGGCCGGCGAGCTGGCCCGCCTCGCCGGTGAGCAGGAGGCGGCGCTGCGGGCCCTGATCGCCGGGACCGGCCCGGTCCCCACCGACGGCGGCCCGGTGGACCTGCGCGCCCTGCTCGGCCGGTACGCCTCGGCGACGGTGTCGCTCTCGGCGCCGGCCACCCCGGTGCCGCTGCCCGGGCCGGTGGCCCGCGAGCTGGCCGCCGCCACCGCCGCCGCGCTGGACAACGTCGAGCGGCACGCGGACGGCCGGGCCTGGGTGCTGGTCGAGGACGAGGGGGCGACGGTGACGGTGTCGGTCCGCGACGAGGGACCCGGGTTCCCCGACGGCCGGCTGGCCGAGGCGGCGGCCCAGGGGCGGCTCGGCGTCGCCCGGTCCATCCGGGGCCGCCTCGCCGACCTCGGCGGCATCGTACGGATCACCTCGACGCCCGGCGCCGGCACCGAGGTGGAGTTGACAGTGCCCCGGGCGCCGCGGTGAGCGCGAGGAGCGCGTCGGGTCCACGCGCCGCGCAGTCGGGAACGGGAGAGGTCACCGTGAGCGGGGACAGGGGGAGACCGTGGCGCGGGTGATGGTGGTGGACGACCACCCGATGTGGCGCGAGGGGGTGGCCCGCGACCTGACCGAGGCCGGCCACCAGGTGGTGGCCACCAGCGGCGAGGGGCGGCAGGCGGTCCGGGTCGCGGCGGCCACCCGGCCGGACGTGGTGGTGCTCGACCTGCAACTGCCGGACATCTCCGGCGTCGAGGTGATCCGGGGGTTGCGCGCGGCGCTGCCCGAGGTGCGGGTGCTGATGCTCTCGGCCAGCGGCGAGGCACAGGGCGTGCTGGACGCGGTGAAGGCCGGCGCCACCGGGTACCTGGTGAAGTCCGCCGCCCCGGCCGAGTTCCTGGACGCCGTGCGGCGTACCGCCGCGGGCGAGCCGGTCTTCACCCCCGGCCTGGCCGGGCTGGTGCTCGGCGAGTACCGGCGGCTGGCGGCCGAACCGGCCGGGGCCGCCCCGGCGGGCGCCGGCCCGCGGAGCCGGGACGGCGCGGCACCCCGGCTCACCGACCGGGAGACCGAGGTGCTGCGCCTGGTCGCCAAGGGGATGTCGTACAAGCAGATCGCCGAGCGGCTCGGGCTGTCCCACCGGACCGTGCAGAACCACGTGCAGAACACGCTGGGAAAGCTCCAGCTGCACAACCGGGTCGAGCTGACCCGGTACGCGATCGAGCGCGGACTGGACGACTGAGTCAGACCGAGTGCGGCGGGCGCGTCTCGTGGATGGCCAGCTCCTCCGCGGTGGCGCCACCGCCGGCCGAGCCCGCGTCGTACGCGACCGAGTCGGTCTCCTGGTCGGTGTGCGCCCCCTCGTCCGGTTCGACCAGCCGCCCCACCTGGGAGTCGGCGATGCTGCCCAACTGGCCGTGGTCGTAGATGGAGACCGGCGACTTCGGGTCCGAGGTCGGTCCCGGGTCGATGACGTCCGCGTCGAGCTGCGCCTGTGCCGCCTGCTCCCGGCTGTCCGCCTCGGCGGCGATGTCCGGGTCGATCGGGCCGGCCAACGGATCGTCGACCGGGCGTTCGAACGTCTCCCGAGCCAGCTTGTAGTCGAGCGACTCGCCGTCGAGCTGTTCCTCGGCGGTGGTCCCGAACCGGTCCACCGCCACCGGGTCCCGGTCGGCGGGAATCTGCGCCGGCTCCGGACCGTCCGCCTCGCGCCCGGTCAGGACGTCGTCGTTGGCGGTCGAGTCGTCGTCGGCGGTGTCGGGCAGGCCCTCCGCCTCGGGATCGGACACGGGGGTCGGGTACTCGTCGTCGCGCATGACCGGTCACTACCCACTCCCGGCACCCCCATAACCGCCACCACCGGCCGCGCAGCCGGTCTTCGGGTCGGATCGGGGACGGCCGACGACACACCGCCCGCCCACGGCGCAACGGCCCGCCCCGTGCGTACCGCTCCGGTTGGGCGGTCAGCCCCGGGCGGCGGCCTCGTCGTCCGGGTGCAGCACGCACCAGACGACCTTGCCGTCCGGGATCGGGCTACTGCCCCAGCGCCGGGCCACCGTGTCGATGAGCAGCAGGCCCCGGCCGCCGGTCGAGGTCAACGGGGCCAGCCCGGCGTACGCCGGCTGGCGCGCGGAGTGGTCCCGGACGGCCAGGTGCAGCTCGCTGTCGCGGGGCGCCAGCCGGACCGTCATCGGGGTGTGCGCGTGGGCGACCACGTTGTTGACCATCTCGGTGACCGCGATGCAGCCCGGCTCGGCCAGCCGCGGCACCCCCCACCGCTGGCAGCCGTCGGTGACCAGTTGCCGGGCGTGCCGGGCGGCGCCGACCGTCGGCGGCAGGTCGGCGGTCAGCACGGCGGCCATCGGCGCGGCGGCCAGCGCGGCCATCGCCTCATCCAGGGTCGGCCAGGCGGGCACCCCGGCGACCGTGCCGGACGGGTCGTGCAGCAGCAGGTCGGCGGCGGGCCAGTCGAGGACCTCCCGGCGCACCTCGGCGAAGACCTGCGCGGCCGCGGGCTCGGCCACCCGCAACCCGGAGAGGTCCACCACGACCGGGCCGGGCCGGTCGCTGAGCCGGGCGAGCAGCGCGTCGCGCACCGGGTCGACCCCGGCCTGGTCCAGCACCCCGGTCACCCGGATCACGGCGGACGACCGGTCCGTCTCCACCAGGCAACGCACGTCGGTCGGCATGATCGCCCTATTCTGCCTGCCCGACGCGGACCCCGCATCCGACCGGCCGGCCGGACCCATCAGCGATCCGTCCGGGTTCGTCGGGCCATCGCGGCGACCGTGCCCACCGCCGTGCCGGCGGCCGCCAGACCGAAGGCCGCCGTCATCCGCACCAACTGCCGCCGCCGGCCGTGCCAGCCTCCGTCGCGCTGGGCCGCGGCGTCCGGATCGAAGACGTTTCCGGCGGTGTCCAGCCGGGGCGCCGGCCCGAACTGGGTGCGGTGGGCGTACCAGCCGAGCGTCCGCTCGACCAGCGCCGGGGCGAGCCGCCACTGCAGGCCGATCAGCCGGGCGGCGCCGCCGGCGTACGCCTCCCGGCGCGGACGGCGCAGCATCCGGACGATCGTCTGGGCGACCACCTCCGGCGGGTAGACCGGCGGCGGTGGCACCAGTTCCCGCCCGCTGTGGTTGGCCGCGTGCCGGTAGAACGGGGTGTCGATGGTCGCCGGGAGCACGGTGCAGATCGAGATGTTGTCCCGGCCGGTGACCCGCAGTTCCTGGCGGACCGTGTCGGCCAGCCCGCGGATGCCGTGTTTGGTGGCGTTGTACGCCGACTGGTACGGCATCGCCACCTCGGCCAGCACCGAGGCGTTGTTGACCAGCACCCCGCCGCCGGCCGCCGTCAGGTGGGGCAGCGCGGCCCGGGTGCCGTACACGGCGCCGAGCAGGTTCACCTCCAGCACCCGGCGGAACTCCTGCACCGGGATCTCGTCGAACAGGCCCACCACGCTGACTGCGGCGTTGTTGACCCAGCCGTCGATCCGGCCGAACTCCTCCACCGCCCGGGCGGCCAACCGCTCCATCGCGGCCGGGTCGGTGACGTCGGTCGGCACGACCAGCGCCCGGCCACCCAGGTCTCGACAGTTGCGGGCCACCTCGCGCAGGGCGGTCTCGCTGCGGGCGGCCAGCACCACGGCGGTGCCTCGGCGGGCGAGGGCGTACGCGGTGGCGGTCCCGATCCCGCTGGAGGCTCCGGTGATCACCACGGTGGCGTCGGTGAGGCTGCGGGTGAGCGGCATTCCTGGCCGGTACCCCGGCTGGCCGGGGGTCATGCGGGCGACACCGGTCGGATCCTCGATGCAGGTCGGGCCGCCGGCCGCCGTACGCCCCGTGGCGCTCGCGGGTTGCCGAACCGGGCCTCGCCGGCACGCCGGTCGGGGCCTCGCCGGCACGCCGGCCGGGTTGCCCGCCGACCCGCGCGACGGCGGCTGGCCGGGCGGGCGCGAGGGCGTGCCGCCGGGCCGCAGGGGTGCCGGTGCGGGTGACGGGTGGCCCGCTGAGGCCGGGACAACACTTGCCGCCGCGCAACTACCCGCCGGCCTCTTCCCGATCTGCCAGGTTTCGGCTCCCGAGCGCTGGGTTAATGGGACCCTCTGACCGGAGGACCACCGCTGGAGAAGATCGCATGGAGGTGACCCATGCGCGTCGGCCTCGTCTGCGCGCACGCCGGCCCGTCCAGCCACCCCGACGGCCCGGCCGTCGGCACCCACCAGCACATCGCTCGGGTCGCCGCGGAACTGGCCGCACGAGGTCATGACGTCCGGGTGTACGAACGCCGGGACGACGCCGGGCTGCCGGAGACCGCCGACGTGCACGGCTACCGGGTGGAGCGGGTCCCGGTCGGGCCGGCCGCCGTGCTGCCCACCGCCGAACTGGTCCCGTACGTGGCCGAGTTCGGCCGCTGGCTGGCCGACCGCTGGTCGGGCGAGTGGACCCCGGACGTGGTGCACGGGCACTACTGGATCGGCGGGCTGGCCGCCGCGCACGCGGTACGCGAAACGGACATCCCGGTGGTGCAGACCTTCCACTCGCTCGGCGTGGAGCAGCTACGCCACCTCGGCCAGCAGTACGGCGGTCCCGGCGAGCGGATCCCGCTGGAGCGCGCGCTGACCCGGGCGGTGGACATCGCGGTCGCCCAGTGCAACGACGAGGTCGACGAGCTGACCCGGATGGGCCTGCAACGCACAGCGGTGGCGATGGTGCCGGCGGGGGTCGACACCGAGCAGTTCCACCCCGACGGGGAGGCCGCTCCGCGTGACCAGCGGGCCCGGATCCTCTCCGTCGGCGGCCTCTCGCCCGGTCACGGCCAGGACGACCTGATCCGCGCCATGCGGCTGGTCGGCGACGCCGAACTGGTGATCGCCGGCGGACCGCCGGCAGAGCAGCTGGCCAACCACGCCGAGGCCCGCCGGCTGCGCGAGCTGGCCGAACAGAACGGGGTGGCCGAGCAGGTGAAGCTGGTCGGCGCGGTGCCGCACGACCAGATGGCCACCTGGTACCGCTCGGCCGACGTGGTGGCCTGCACCCCGCACTACTCCTCCGCGGGCCGGGTGTCGCTGGAGGCGATGGCCTGCGGCGTGCCGGTGGTCGGGTACGCGATGGGCGGCATCGCCGACGCGGTGGTCGACGAGGTCACCGGCCGGCTGGTCCCGCCCGGCGACGTGCGGACGCTGGGCGTGACGCTGCGCCGGCTGCTCGCCGACAACGCCGGCCGGTTCGCGTACGGGCACGCCGCGGTGGACCGGGTGCGGTGCAGCTACACCTGGGAGCGGACGGCCGGCGCCTTGGAGCGGCTCTACGAGCGGGTGGTCCGCCGCCGCAAGCCGGTCGAAGCGGCCTGACCCGTCCAGGCGCGGCGGTTCCTAGCCCCGGTGGCGCTGCGGCTCAGCCGGCCCGGGTGGCGCCGACCAGGGTCCGCTTCCGCTCCCCGGCGACCGCGTGGTGGTGCTGCGGCTCGGCGTACCGGGTCAGCCCGATCACCGCGGCCAGGGTGACCAGGAAACCGACAGCGGCCAGCCACTCCCGGCCGGGCCAGATCTTGTCGTTGAGCAGCAGCAGGCCGATGATCGCCGCGGGCACTGCCCCGGCCGCGTCCATCGCCGCCACCGCCGCCGTGGTGGAGCCGCGCTGCATGGCCAGGCCGAGCAGCAGCTGGCCGACCACGGAGTGCGCGATCAGCAGGTAGAGCAGCGGGTTACCGAGGAACGCCTCGGCGGTCGGCGCGGACGCCAGCGGCCGGGCCGCGACCGCGGCGGCGGAGAACGCGAGCCCGGCGAGCGAGCCGAGCGCCACCGAACCGGGCGCGCCGTGCAGCCGCACCGCGAAGAAGCCGAGCACCGCGATCCCGAGGAGCGCCACCAGCAGGGCCACCGTGCCGGCCGTGCCGAGCTGCCGGGACGGCGCCGGCCGGGCGGCCAGCACCAGCGCCGTGATCCCGCCGAAGAGCAGCACCAGCAGCACCACCTCGGCTGCCGGTAGTCGCCACTTCAGCAGCAGCACGCCGAGCAGCGCGGTCACCCCGAGCCCGGCCGCCACGCTGGCCTGGACCAGGAACAGCGGCAGGTCCCGCCGGGCCAGGAAGGCGAGCACGAACCCGACCACCTGGCAGAGCAGCCCGACCAGGTAGGTGCGGTGGCCGGCCAGCCGCAGCAGCAGGCCGGGATCGAAGGTGTGGTGCACCGTGGTGCGGGCGGCGGCGACCGACTGGAGCAGGTTGGCGATGCCGTAGGCGACGATCATCGACGCGAGGAAGCACCAGCCGGAGGTGGACACCTGGCGAGGATAGAGGCTGGCCGGGGTCAGCGCGCGGTGGGCCGACCCAGCCGGGCGAGGATGTCGGCGTGCAGCGCGCCGTTGCTGGCCACCGCGCTCTGGTCGGCGTCGGTGCCGACCGTGGGGGACGGCGTGCCGTGCAGGTCGGTGACGGTGCCGCCGGCCTCGGTGACGATCGGCACCAGCGCGGCGACGTCCCACAGCGACAGCTCCGGCTCCACCATCACGTCCAGCGCGCCCTCGGCGAGCAGCATGTACCCGTAGAAGTCGCCGTACGCCCGGCTGCGCCAGCTGTCCCGCATGATCCCGAGCATCCCGTCCAGCCGCCCGTTGGCCGTCCAGCCGTCCAGGGACGAGTAGCAGAAGCTCGCGTCGGCGAGCGCGGTCACCCCGGAGACCCGGATCGGGACACCGCCGGCGGCGTCCGGTCCGGCGTACGCGCCCGCCCCGCGCGCGGCCCACCAGCGGCGGCCCAGCGCCGGGGCGGAGACCAGCCCGACCACCGGCCGGCCCCCCTCCAGCAGGGCGATCAGGGTGGCCCAGATCGGCACCCCGCGGATGTAGTTCTTGGTGCCGTCGATCGGGTCGACCACCCACTGCCGGTCGTCCGGGCCGGTGGCCGGCGCCGCGCCGTACTCCTCGCCGAGCAGCCCGTCGGTTGGGCGGTGCTCGGCGAGCAGCGTCCGGATCGCCCGCTCCGTGGCGGTGTCCGCGTCGGAGACCGGGGTCAGGTCGGGCTTCGCCTCGACCCGCAGGTCGAGCGCGCGGAACCGGGCCGTCGACACCGCGTCGGCGGCGTCCGCGAGCAGGTGGGCGAGGGCGAGGTCGTCGGCGTACCCGGTCATGTGGGCAACCTAGCCGATCCGGCGTCAGCCCCCGGCCGACGGCTCGCCGCGCGGCTCGTGCTCGCCGCGCGGGTCGCCCTCACCGGCCCGCGAGGCCAGCAGCCGGCGGTACGACGCCAGCCGGCGCGGGTCGGCCTTGCCGGCGGCCACCCAGGCGTCGAGGCCGCAGTCCGGCGCCTCGGCGGTGTGCGGGCAGTTGGCCGGGCAGTCGACGGTGCCCTCCACCAGGTCGGGGAAGCCGTGCAGCAGGCTGTCGGCGGAGACGTGCGCCAGCCCGAAGCTGCGCACCCCGGGAGTGTCGATGATCCAGCCCGGATCGCCGTCGGCGTCGCCGCCCGGCGCCGGTGGCAGCCGCAGCGCCACCGCGCTGGTCGAGGTATGCCGCCCCCGGCCGATCGCGCTGACCTCGCCGACCGCCCGGGCGGCCTCCGGCACCAGCCGGTTGACCAGCGTCGACTTGCCCACCCCGGAGTGCCCGACCATGACCGAGACCCGCCCGGCGAGCAGGCTGCGCAGGGCGTCCAGCTCGGCGTCCGGCTGGATCAGCACGTACGGCAGCTCCAGCTCGGTGTAGTAGCCGAGCACCGCCTCCGGGCCGGCCAGGTCGGCCTTGGTCAGGCAGAGCAGCGGCTCGATGTCGGCGTCGTACGCGGCCACCAGGCAACGGTCGATGAACCCGGTGCGCGGTGGCGGGTCGGCCAGCGCGCTGACGATCACCAACTGGTCGGCGTTGGCCACCACCACCCGCTCCAGCCGCCCCTCGGCGGTGGTCGCGTCGTCCTCGGCGGTGCGGCGCAGCACCGAGCGCCGCTCGGCGATCCGGACGATCCGGGCCAGCGCGCCGGCCGCCCCGGAGGTGTCCCCGACCAGGCCGACCCGGTCGCCGACCACCACCGACTTGCGGCCCAGCTCGCGGGCCCGCATCGCGGTGACCGTCGGCGCGTCCGGCCCGGCGTCGGGCAGCACGCAGGTGTAGCGGCCCCGGTCGACGGCGATGACGAAGCCGTCCACCGCGTCGGCGTGCCGGGGTCGGGTGCGGGTACGCGGGCGCGAGGACTTCCCGGGCCGGACCCGTACGTCGTCCTCGTCGTACTCCCGCCGCCTGGTCGCCAGGACCCGTCCCCTCTACCGTCAGCTCTTGCCGGTCACCATTGCTGACCATAGTGCCGGGAACTCGGGCATGGTCTTCGAGGTACACGCCACGTCGTCGAGTTCGATGCCGGGCACGGCGAGCCCGGCCACCGCGGCGGCGTGCGCCATCCGGTGGTCGGCGTAGGTGCGGAACACCCCGCCGCGCAGCGGGCGGGGGCGGATCTCCAGCCCGTCGTGGGACTCGGTGAGGTCGGCGCCGAGCGCGCTGAACTCCCGCGCCAGCGCGGCGATCCGGTCGGTCTCGTGGCCCCGGATGTGCGCCACCCCGGTGAACCGGGACGGCGAGTCGGCCAGCATGGCCAGCGCGGCCAGCGCCGGGGTCAGCTCGCTGACGTCGGAGAGGTCGGCGTCCAGGCCGTGCACGACTCCGGTGCCCCGCACGGTCAGCCCGGCGGTGGAGAGGGTCACCTCGCCCCCCATCAGCTGGAGCAGCTCGCGCAGCCGCTCCACCGGCTGGGCGCTGCTGCGCGGCCAGCCCTGCAACGTCACCTCACCGCCGGTGACCAGGGCGGCGGCGAAGAACGGCACCGCGCCGGAGAGGTCGGGCTCGATCGTCCAGCCGCGCCCGGTGAGCGGGCCCGGCTCGACCGTCCAGACGTCGGGGGTGGTGTCGTCCACCGCCGCGCCGGCGGCGCGCAGCATCTGCACGGTCATCCGCAGGTGCGGCGCGGAGGGGACCGGCGGGCCGACGTGCCGGACCACCACCCCCCGGTCGAAGCGCGGGGCGGCCAGCAGCAGCCCGGAGACCAGCTGGCTGGAGGCGGAGGCGTCGATGACCACCTCACCCCCGGCGACCCGCCCGGAGCCGAGCACGGTCAGCGGCAGGCTGCCGGTGGGCGGGGTGTCGATCCGTACGCCGAGCGAGCGCAGCGCGCCGATCAGCGGCCCGAGCGGGCGGATCCGGGCCTGCGGGTCGCCGTCGAAGGTGATCCGTCCGTCGGCCAGCCCGGCGACCGGCGGGACGAAGCGCATCACCGTGCCGGCCAGACCGACGTCGACGTGGGCCGGGCCGACCAGCCGGTGCGGCCGGACCAACCAGCGGTCGTCGTCGCTGATCGACATGTGCGCGCCCATCGCCCGCAGGCCGGCGGCCATCAGCTCGGTGTCCCGGGCGCGCAGCGGCCCGGCCAGCGTCGACGGCCCGCTGGCCAGCGCGCTGAGCACCAGGGCACGGGCGGTCATCGACTTGGAGCCGGGCAGGCGCACGCTGGCCGCGACCGGATCGGAGGCGGTCGGTGCGGTCCACGGCTGCGGCGGCCGGGTCGCGGTCAGGTTCCCCACGGTTACATTCTGCCGTGTCGGCCGGCCGGTGGCGCCGGCCGATCCGTGAGCTCCCGGTTGGCGGGACAGCCGAGCGGCCGGCGGGACAGCCGAGCGGCGGCCGGCGGGATAGCGTGTGCGACATGTGCGGGAGGTACGCGACGACCCGGAGCGCGGGCGACCTGAGCGCGCTGTTCGAGTCGTACGACGACACCGACGGCCGATTCGCTCCCGACCACAACGTGGCGCCGACCGATCCGGTCCCGCTGGTCCGGGTCACCTCCGAAGGGCACCGCGCGCTGTCCGTCGGCCGGTGGGGGTTGGTGCCGGCGTGGTCCCGGTCGCCGGCCGGCGCGGCCCGCATGATCAACGCACGGTCCGAGACCGTCGCCACCAGCCGGGCGTACGCGGGCGCGTTCGCCCGCCGCCGCTGCCTCGTCCCGGCCGACGGCTGGTACGAGTGGGTCCGCCTGGCCGGCGGTGGCAAGCAGGCCTACTACATGACCCCGCTGGACGGCTCGGTGCTCGCCTTCGCCGGCATCTGGTCGGTCTGGGAGGGCTCGGCCGGGCCGTTGCTGACCTGCAGCGTGCTGACCACCGCCGCGCTCGGCGAGCTGGCCGAGGTGCACGACCGGATGCCGCTGCTGCTGCCGCGCGAGCGGTGGGCGGGGTGGCTGATCTCGGGCGGCGAGCCGGACGCGCTGCTCAGCCCGCCGCCGCTGGACTGGCTCGGCGGGTTGGAGATCCGCCCGGTGGGCCCGGCGGTCGGCGACGTCCGCAACGACGGCCCGGAGCTGACCGCCCGGGTGCCGGTGGCGCGATCCGCCGAGCCGGAGGAATTGACGCTGTTCTGACGCCGTCGGCACATTGTCGCCGACTGATTTGCCAGTGTTGCGGGTGAATCGTCGCCCGAAAATTCCGCCAACTTTACGGCAGAGTCTTGTCCCGGCCTCTGGAAGTGCGATACAACACAGCGCCGGTGGTGGCTGTCGATCCGCACGGGGTGGACGACGGCCATCGATCTTGCCGGTCCCACGGGGGAGGTGGGTGGATGACACGGGCACGTATGCCCCGCCCGCACGAGGTGGCCGCCGCACGACGAGATCCGCGACTGCTGCGCGCGTTGCGGGAGCGGCGCCAGGACGAGGCATGGCGGACCAGAGGGACCTGCCAGAGTGTCGACCCGGAAACGTTCTTTCCGGCGCCGAACGAGCCGGCGGACGCCGCGATCGCGCTCTGCCGCAGCTGTGACGTGCAGGGCTCCTGCCTGGCCTGGGCGCTGGAGGTGGGTGACTGCCACGGGGTGTGGGGCGGCACCACCCCGCGCGAACGGCGGGCGATGCTGGTCGCGTGGCGCTCCGAGGTGCAGCCCGATCCGGACGCCGCCGACGAGGCCGGGCCGCCGGTGCGCGACCGCCTGCTCACCCTGGTGCCGCTGAGCTGATCGCCGACTGAGTCGACCGCGACCGGCCCGTGGATCACGGGCCGGTCGTTCGTCGTGGGTCGGTCCGGTGTCGGGTCCCCCCGGCCGGGCGGCGGGCGCGCCGGGACTCCACGGCCGGACCGGCGGCGCGGAGCGCAGAATGAGCCGGTGCCGACCAGCGACGACATCGCCACGCCACGGGGCCCCGCCCGGGTGGACACCGACCTGCCCACCGGGCCACCGGCCGCCCTGCTGGTGCTCGGGCACGGCGCGGGCGGCGCGGTCGACGCGCCGGACCTGCTGGCGGTCCGCGACGCCGCGGTCGGCGCCGGGCTGGTGGTGTGCCGGGTGACCCAGCCCTACCGGGTCGCCGGTCGCCGCGCGCCCGCCCCGGCCGGGCACCTCGACGAGGCGTGGACCGCGGTGCTGGCCGTGCTGCGGGACCGGCATCCCGGCGTACCGCTGCTGGTGGGTGGCCGGTCCAGCGGCGCGCGGGTGGCCTGCCGCACCGCGCGGGCGGCGGACGCCGCCGGCGTGCTGGCGCTGGCGTTCCCGCTGCACCCGCCCGGGCGGCCGGAGCGGTCCCGGGCGGCGGAGTTGGCGACCGGCCTGCCGACGCTGGTGGTCAACGGCGACCGTGACCCGTTCGGGGTGCCCGAGCCGGGGCCGGCGGTGCGCGTGGTGACCCGGCCGGGGGAGCGGCACGACCTGCGCGGCGATCCGGCCGGTACGGCCGCGGTGGTGCTCGGCTGGCTGCGCGAGCGGGGCTGGGCGGCGACCTGACCGGGCGACCCGGCGCGCCGGGCGGGCCGTTTCCGTCGGCGGAGCCGGGTCGTTGCACCGGTTGGTGCCGTTCGCCCGGTTCGGGCGGCGGCACCGGTCCTCCCAGGCCCTTCCTGGTCCCAGCGCCGGTCCCGACCGGGGCCGGGACCAGGAACGGGGGCCGGAGCCGGAATGATCGGGCCGGCGGTTCGCGTTGCACCCCCCGGACGACATTTCTGGCGAGGGGGGTGACCGGTGCCGACCGAGACACGGGCCCGGGAACGGGACGAGCGGGAAGCACGGCGGCTGCGTCAACTGCTGGACGGTCCGGACTGGCCCGCGGCGGTGCTGCCGGCCGGTTCGGCGGTGAGCACCGGCACACCCGACGGAAGTGGATCTGCCACCCCGTCGGGGCGCGTATCCTCGGCGGGAAAGCATCCGACGCGAGGGGATGTGCGGTTGACCACCGAGAAGACGGACGAGCGCAGGGCCCGCTTCGAGCGGGACGCGATGCCCTTCGTCGATCAGCTCTACGCTGCCGGGCTGCGGATGACCCGCAACCCGGCGGATGCCGAGGACCTGGTCCAGGAGACCTACCTGAAGGCGTACGCCGCCTTCCACCAGTTCGAGCAGGGCACCAACCTGAAGGCCTGGCTCTACCGGATCCTGACCAACACCTACATCAACTCCTACCGCAAGCGGCAGCGCCAGCCGATCCAGGCGCCGACCGAGGAGATCACCGACTGGCAGCTCGCCGAGGCCGAGTCGCACACCTCCAGCGGGCTGCGCTCGGCCGAGACCGAGGCGCTGGACCGGCTGCCGGACAGCGACGTCAAGGAGGCCCTCCAGCAGTTGCCGGAGGAGTTCCGCCTGGCGGTCTACCTCACCGACGTCGAGGGCTTCTCCTACAAGGAGGTCGCCGACATCATGGGCACGCCGATCGGCACGGTGATGTCGCGCCTGCACCGCGGCCGTCGTAATCTGCGCAAGCTGCTCGAGCAGTACGCGGCCGAGCGGGGCTTCAGTGCCGCGTCGTCGTCGAAGGGCTCGACCGCTGCCGCCGGCCGGGAGGTGTGACGTGAGCTGTGGGAAGCCGCACGAGACGGACTGCCGTGAGGTGCTCGAGGAGGTCTACCTCTACCTCGACCTCGAGTGCGCCGAGGAGCGGCGCACGCTGATCCGCTACCACCTCGACGAGTGTGGCCCCTGCCTGCGCGAGTACGGCATCGAGCAGGAGGTCCGGGCGCTGGTCGCCCGGTGCTGCGGCAACGAGACCGCGCCCGAGCAGTTGCGCGAGCGGCTCCGGGTCCGGATCTCCGAGCTGGTGGTCTTCGAGAGCAGCGAGTCGCGGGAACTGACCGACTGAGCGCGGCGCGACGACGAAAAACCGGTGGCCCGGGTCGAGACCGACCCGGGCCACCGGTGTCTCCGGCATCGGGCCGGTGCGGTTCGCCGCCCCGACCTTGCCGGCACGCCGCTCAGGAGTTGGGGCGCTTGCCGTGGTTGGCGTTGCTCTTCTTGCGGGCCTTCTTCTTCCGGGCCTTCTTCGCCATGGTGACCTCCTCGTGATGGTCGGATCCGCCTGCGCACGACCTCGGCGCCGGTGCACGCACCGGTCCGCCCGGCGCCAGGTCCGACCTGCTGATGCTAGTGCGGCGGGCACCCACCGCCGTCGCCCGGGGCAGCAGCGGTACGCCCCGCCGCCCGCCGCCCGCTCCGCGCCCGCCGGCGCCGCGCTCATGATTGGATACGTCGGCAGGTAACCCGCGAGAGGGAGGGCCGGAGATGGCCGAGGAGATCCGCGCCGAGATGGTGGCGAACGTCTGGAAGGTCGTCGCGTCGGCCGGGGACACCGTGTCCGAGGGGGACACCCTGGTGATCCTGGAGTCGATGAAGATGGAGATCCCGGTCGTGGCGGAGTCCGACGGCGTGGTGCGGCAGCTCGCCGTGAACGAGGGGGACGTGGTGCAGGACGGCGACCTGATCGCGGTGATCGATTGAGCGGCCTGCTGGTCCGCCGGGCCGCCCCGGCCGACTTCCCGGCGGTGGCCCGGCTGACGGTGGCCGCGTACGAGGCGGACGGGCAGCTCAAGGGCGAGCACGGCTACGCCGCGACGCTGGCCGACGTGGCGACCCGGGCGGAGCACGGCGAGGTGCTGGTCGCCGCCGACGAGGCCACCGGCGAGACGCTCGGCTCGGTGACCTTCGTGCTGCCCGGCACCCGGTACGCCGAGCTGTCCGCCCCGGGCGAGGCGGAGTTCCGGATGCTCGCCGTGGACCCGGCCGCCCAGGGGCGCGGCGTGGGGCTCGCCCTGGTCGACGCCTGCGTGGCGCGGGCGACCGAGCTGGGCTGCTCGGCCGTGGTGATCTGCGTACGCAGCGGCTTCGCCACCGCGGCTCACCGCCTCTACCAGCGGCGCGGCTTCGTCCGAACGCCCCAGCTTGACTGGTCGCCGGTGCCCGGGGTGGAACTGCTCGGCCTGCGTCTCGACCTCACCCCGGCCGACTGACCGCGCTCCCGGCGGCTTCGCTTCGAAACTGGACCGCGCCGGCGGCTGTTCCGCCGGCCGGCGGCGGCCCGGCCCAGGGCTACCGGGCGGGCCCGGCCGGCTGGCCGATGGGGGCGAGTAGCTCGTCGGCCACCTCCAGGGCGATCCGCCGCCGCTCCTCGTCGCTGATGTGCGGGGTCCGGACGGCGAACCAGCTGGTGTGCACGGCGAAGAGCGACAGCGTCGCGCGCAGCTGCGCCGACGGTGAGTCGTCGCCCCGGAAGAGCGCCTCGGCCAGCTTCATCAACCGGCCGCGCATCTGCTGCCCGGCGGAGAGGCTCTTGAGCACCGTCTGGTTCTGCTCGAAGAACCGCATCACCGAGGGTTGCTCGCTGGTGAACATGGCGTCGGCGTAGCGGGCGATCAGGGCGCGGCGGGTCTCCAGCGTGGGCGGCTGGGCCTCGGCCCAGGCGATGAGCTCGTCGATCAGCTCCAGCCGGTCCTCGACGAAGCTGGTGACGATCTCGTCCTTGCTCTTGAAGTGGTAGTAGAGCGCCGCCTTGGTCACGTCGAGCCGCTCGGCGATCTCCCGTAGCGAGGTCTTCTCGTACCCCTGCTCGGTGAAGAGCTCCAGCGCGACGGCCTTGATCCGCTCCCGCGTGCCGCCTGTGCTCTCCCTCACCCAGACACCCCAATCCGCTTGACCTGCTGCCGTACCCAACTTACCGTCCGGCTAGTAAGGTAGCTAGCCGGTCGGCAAGTAAGTGCGTCACTTCTCGGGGGGAGCTTACCCATGACTCAGGCCACCCAGGCCGTGGCACGACCCAACGTACGGGTCGTGCTCTCCGGCCTGATGATCGCCATGATGCTGGCGATGCTCGACAACATGATCGTCAGCACCGCGTTGCCGCGGATCGTGGGCGAGTTCGGCGGGCTGGACCACTTCACCTGGGTGGTTACCGCGTACGTGCTGGGCACCACCGTCTCCACCCCGATCTGGGGCAAGCTCGGTGACCTCTACGGCCGCAAGTCGGTCTTCCTCACCTCCGTGGTGATCTTCCTGGTCGGTTCGGCGCTCTGCGGCATGGCCGGCTCCGACGTGTTCGGCGGTCCGGCCGACGGCATGGTCGAGCTGATCGCCTTCCGGGCCGTCCAGGGCCTCGGTGCCGGCGGCCTGATGGTCGGCGTGATGGCGATCATCGGCGACCTGGTGCCGCCCCGGGAGCGGGGCCGCTACCAGGGCATGATCGCCGGCATCATGGCGATCGCCATGGTGGCCGGCCCGCTGGTCGGCGGCTTCATCACCGACCACCTCTCCTGGCGCTGGGCGTTCTACGTCAACCTGCCGCTGGGCGGCGTCGCGCTGCTGGTCCTCGCCACCACCATGCACCTGCCGAAGTACCGCACCGAGCACCGGATCGACTGGCTCGGCGCCGGGCTGCTGTCGGCCGGCATCACCGCGATCGTGCTCATCACCACCTGGGGCGGCAACGAGTACCAATGGACCTCGCCGCAGATCCTCGGCCTGGCCGCGCTCGCCGTGCTGGCGCTGGTGGTCTTCGGCCTGGTCGAACGGCGGGCCGCCGAGCCGATCCTGCCGCTCGGACTCTTCGCCAACCGCAACTTCGCGCTGATCTCGGTGATCGGCTTCCTGCTCGGCTTCGCGATGTTCGGGGCGATGAACTTCCTGCCGCTCTACCAGCAGACCGTGCAGGGCGCCTCGGCGACCAACTCCGGGTTGCTGCTGCTCCCGCTGATGTTCGGCATGCTGGTGGTCTCGCTGCTGGTCGGCCGGGCGATCACCCGGACCGGGCGGTACCGCAGCTACCCGATCATCGGCGGCGCGGTGATGGTCGCGGGCATGGCCCTGCTGACCCGGCTCGACGTGCACACCGGCAAGCTGGAGTCCTCGCTCTACATGGTCGTGCTCGGCGTCGGCATGGGCTTCCTCATGCAGACCTCGATGCTCATCGCGCAGAACAGCGTGGAGCAGAAGGACCTGGGCGCGGCGAGTGGCGCGGCCACCTTCTTCCGCTCGATCGGCGGCTCGTTCGGCATCTCGCTGTTCGGCGCGATCTTCGCCAACCGGCTGGCCGACTCCCCGGCCGGCGGCGCCTTCACCGGCGGCGGTGGCGAGGCCGGGGTCGGGATGGACCTGGCGCAGCTCAAGCAGCTGCCGGCGCAGGCCCGCGAACTGGTGCTCGGTGGCCTCGCCGACGCCATCTCGCACGTCTTCTGGTGGGCGGTGCTGTGCACCGTGGCGGTGCCGGTGCTGGCCTGGTTCATCAAGGAGATCCCGCTGCGCACCGCCAACGAACCCCCCGCCCCCCAGCCCACCGACGACGACCAAGCCGAAACCGCCCCAGCCAAAGCCCCCGCCGCCTAACCTGCACCTCCGTCGGGGGTCAGGGGTGGGGGCGGAGGGGGGCGGTTAGGCGGCGCCAGAGGCGGTAGAGGGGGTTGCGGGGGCGGGGGAGGCCGGTGCGGGCGGTGAGGAGGGTGGTGGCGAGGGCGGCGGTGTCCGGGGCCAGGGCCGGGGTGGCCAGGGCCAGGTGGGCCAGGGAGGTGGCGATCGGCACCGGGCGCACCCGGGCCACCGCCGCCACGTCGGCCAGCCGCTCGGCCACCACCGCGGCCACGTCCGGGCGTACCCGCGGGTCCACCCAGGCGGCGGTGACCAGGGCGAACAGCGCCGCCTCGGTGATCCAGTCCTCGACACCCCAGACCAGGTCGAGCAGCACCCGGCGCCGGGTGGACTCCGCCCACGGCTCGTCGGTGCGGTGGTGCAGCAGGCCCAGACAGGTCCACACCTGCGCGCAGCGCACCCAGAGCGAGGGGTCCTGCCCGCCCAGCACCCGGCCCAGCGCGGTGGCCGGCGGCTCGGGCGGGTGCACCAGCAGGCCGAGCAGGTCGGCCAGGTCCAGGGTGGCCAGGCCGACCGCCGCGTCGTACGCCGCCGGCGGGTGCAGCCAGGCCGGGTGGGCGAGCTGGCGGAGCCGGTCCGCCGCCGCCGCCGAGGGCGCCGGCACCGCGGGCGCGGCGGTCGTGCCGTCGTAGCGCCAGAGCTGCCGGGTGTCGGCCCGGCGCGGCTCGCGGGGGTCCGGCCCGGCCACGTCGGCCACCTCGACCCGCAGCCCGGGCGCGGCCGCCGCGACGGTACGCATGGCGCTCGGCGGCGCCGGCGTGTCCAGCCGTACGGCGGCGCCGTGGTCGCCGGCGAGGGCCAGTCGTAGCGCGTCCACCACCGCCCCGCCGGCCGGGGTGACCTGTCCCAGCCAGGGCCGGCTCCGGCAGCACTCGGCCAGGTCGGCGTGCTCGTGCGAGTCGTCCGGGTGCTCCCGCACGAAGTCGGCGAGCGCGACCAGGTGCGCCACGTCGCCGTCGCGCTGGAACCGCAGCCGGTGCGCGGTGTGCACCGCGCAGTCGAAGGTGGGATCCCGGGCCAGCGCCCGGTCGATCCAGTCCAGCGCCTCGTCGAGCCGGCCGTTGTCGGCCAGGGTGCCGGCGATGTCGGCGTACACGGCGAGGTCGTCGGGGTCGTGCTCGACCGCGCGGCCGAGCGCCGCCAGCGCCTCCCGGGTGCGCCCGGCGCTGCGGTACGCGTACCCGAGCCACACCTCGCCGATCTTCGACGGCTGTGCGCGTACCCCGCGGGCGGCCCAGCGGATCGCCAGCGCTACCTCGTCGAGGCGCCGGGCCAGCGCGGACGCCGCGCCCAGCAGCAGGGCGTGCTCGGGGTGCACGGTGACCGCGTTGCGGGCCAGGGCCAGGTACGGCGCCAGCGCCGGCCGCCCGGCGCGCGGCACCGGATCGGGTGCGACGGCGCAGACCTGCATCAGGATCCGGGCGATCCGCTCCGGGTCCAGCCGCTCAGCCAGCTCCGGCGCGGTCACCCAGGGCACCCCGGCCCAGTCCGTGCCCGGCACGTGCCCGCTGGCGGCGACCAGCAGGTCCAGCCCCTCGGCCGGCTGCCCGGCGGCGGCGAGCAGGTGGGCGCGGGCGACCACGGCGCCGACGAAGACGCGGTGACCGAGTGGGAAGAGCTCGACGCCGCCGTCCCCGCTGGCGGCGGCGAGCCGGGCCAGCAGCTCGTGCACCTCGGGCAGGGTCGGGGCCTGGGCGAGCGCGCCGGCGAGGTGGCCGGCGGCGTGTGGCAGGTCGCCGGCCTCCAGCGCCAGCCGGGCCAGGGCCAGCTCCTCCGCCACGGGCAGCGGGCGGTCGTCCTCGGACACGGCGTCCTCTCGGTCGTTTCTGCTCGGTGAGGTCGGGCAAGCCTAGGTGATGTTGGAACGAGGTGGTGATCATCTGCGCACTACTGCTCGTTAGATTGCTCAGGCCAGATCAAACGTGCAAGACTGAGCAGGAAACGCGCGGCAATCGCGCAGTGGGAGGAGTTTCCGTGACGGGTGCAGGGGCCGGGATGGCCGCCGACATCGACGAGCAGCCGGCCGGCTACGACCGGTTGCTCTCCGCCGAACACGCCGGGGCGATCGCCCGGGTCGCGGCCGTGATCGCCGAGCGCCGGCCCCGGCACGTGGTGTTCACCGCCCGGGGCACCTCCGATCACGCCGCGCTCTACGGCGCCTACCTGACCGAGATCCGGCTCGGCCTGCCGGCCGGGCTCGCCTCGCCCAGCGCGATCACTGTCTACGGCGCCCGACCCGACCTCTCCGACGCGCTGGTGGTCGGGGTCAGCCAGAGCGGCGGCTCGCCCGACCTCACCGAGGTGCTCCGCGCGGCCCGCGCCTCCGGCGCGCTCACCCTCGCCGTCACCAACGCGCCGGACTCCCCGCTGGCCGGCGCCGCCGAGCTCAGCGTGGACATCGCCGCCGGGCACGAGCGGGCGGTGGCCGCCACGAAGACCTACACCGCCGAGCTGCTCGCCCTGCTGATGCTGGTCGAGGGGATCCGCGCCGGCGACGGGGCGCTGCCCGCCGCCGAGCGGGAGGCGCTCGCCGCCCTGCCCGAGCTGGCCGCCCGCACCCTGGCCGACCCCACCCCGGCCCAGCTCGCCCCGCGCTACCGGTTCGCCGCCCAACTGGTCACCACCGGCCGGGGGTACGCCTACCCGACCGCCCGGGAGGCGGCGCTGAAGCTGATGGAGACCTCGTACCTGCCGGCGCTCGCCTTCTCCGGCGCCGACCTGCTGCACGGCCCGCTGGCGATGACCGACCCGGACGTGCCGGTGCTGGCCGTGGTCGGCTCCGGGCCGGGCGGGCGGTCGATGGGCGAGGTGCTGCCCCGGCTGGGTGAGCGCCGCGCCGACGTGGTGGTGGTCGGTTCGGCCGAGGTGGCCGGCGCGACCCGGATGGCGGTGCCCGAGGTCGACGAGCGGTACGCCCCGCTGCTGGACATCCTGCCGCTGCAACGGTTGGCGTTGGCGTTGGCGCTGGCCCGGGGCGAGGACCCGGACGCGCCCCGGGGGCTCAAGAAGGTCACCGCGACGATGTGAGTGGCGACGTGGCACGCTGGTCAGCGTGTCCACGCTGCGCGACCTCGCCGAGGAGCACACCCGCCTCCGCCCGGCCGACATCGACCACCTGCACCGGATCGCCGGGGACTGGCAGTTGCTGTCCGACCTGTCCTTCGCCGACCTGCTGCTCTGGGTGCCGGTGGACGGCGACGGGACGTACCTCTGCGTGGCCCAGGTCCGCCCGACGACCGCCCCCACCGCGTACCTGGACGACCAGGTGGGGCGGATCGTCGGCGGGCCGGAGGTGGCCCACCTGGAGGTGGCCTACCGGCAGGGCCGGATCTGGCGGGAGGGCGACCCGGTCTGGTACGGCGACGTGCCCGCCCGGCACGAGGCGATCCCGGTCCGGCTGCGTACCGCCGACGGCGAGGCCGGTGAGGTGGTGGCCGTGGTCGGCCGGGACACCAACCTCTCCACCGCGCGTACCCCCAGCCAGCTGGAGCTGAACTACCTCACCACCGCCGACGACCTGGCCCAGATGATCGCCGACGGCACCTTCCCGCCGCCCCGGCACCCGGGCGAGACCACGTCCGCGCCGCGGGTCGGCGACGGGCTGGTCCGGCTGGACGCCAACGGCAAGGTCACCTACGCCAGCCCGAACGCCCAGTCGGCGTACCGGCGCCTGGGCTACGCCTCGCACCTGGTGGGGGAGGATCTGGCGGCGCTGCACCGCCGGCTGGCCGGCGACCCGCTGGAGGGCACCGACGCGGCGAACGGCATCCTGGCCGCGCTGCGCGGCGAGGCGCCGCCCCGCCGGGAGATCGACGCCCGGGGCGCGACCATGCTCACCCGGGCGCTGCCGCTGATGCCCGCCGGGGTGCCGATCGGCGCCCTGGTGCTGGTCCGCGACATCACCGAGGTACGCCGCCGGGACCGCGCCCTGATGACCAAGGACGCCACCATCCGGGAGATCCACCACCGGGTGAAGAACAACCTCCAGACGGTCGCCGCGCTGCTGCGGTTGCAGGCCCGCCGGGTGGCGATGCCCGAGGCCCGGGTCGCCCTGGAGGAGTCGGTACGCCGGGTCGCCTCGATCGCCCTGGTGCACGAGACGCTCTCCATGTCCAGCGACGAGGCGGTCGAGTTCGACGGCATCGTGGACCGGGTGGCCAGCGCGGCGACCGAGGTGGCCGCGGCTGAGTCGACGGTCGGCATGCGGCGCCGGGGCAGCTTCGGGGTGCTGCCCGCGGAGATCGCCACCTCGCTGGTGATGGTCCTCAACGAGCTGCTGCTCAACGCCGTCGAGCACGGCTTCCCGCCGGCCGAGACGGCCGAGACGGCCGGGGCGACCGAGGTGGCCGGGGCGGCCGACGGCGCGGAGCCGCCGGGCCCGGTGGCCAGGCCGGAGGTGGTGGTCTCGGCGCACCGGTTCCGCAAGCAGTTGCACGTCTCGGTGACCGACAACGGACGCGGGCTGCCGCCCGGGTTCGACGCCGAGCAGAGCGGACGGCTGGGGCTGCAGATCGTCCGCGCGCTGGTCACCGGCGAGCTGCGCGGCTCCATCGAGTTGCGCGACGGTGCGGAGGGCGGCACCGAGGCGGTGCTGGTCGTCCCGCTGGCCCGCAGCGCCCCCCGCTCCCCGAACTGAGCCGAGTGCTGTTCCCCGGCCTGTGCCGGCTGCTGTCTCCCGGGCTGAGCCCGAGTGCTGGCCCGGGCCGGAGCCGGCCGCTGTCCGAGCTGAGCCGGCGCTGGCTCCGGGGTGGTGCGCCTTGGCCGAGAGCCGCCGCGTGCGGTCAGCGGGTGAGCAGGGCCACGGTCAGGCCGGGACGCGGCCAGACCTGCTCGACGGTGAAGCCGTCGCGCAGCGCCGCGCCCTTCGCGCCGGGCACGGCGGCCACCGGGTCCGCCCGGCGGCCGGCGACGACCAGCCAGACCCGCTCGGCACCGGCCAGGCACTGCGCCGGCCGGTCGCACTCGGCGGCCCACAGGTCGCCCCGGCGGGCCTGATCCCGGGTCACCAGCACGTCGTCGGGACGCCGGTCGCGCAGGTGGTACCGGAGGCCGAGGTCGAGGAAGAGCCAGCTCTCCCGGGGTGAGTAGACGACCGCGTCGCCGGGGCGCTGGTTCGCCGCGACCACCCCGGCCGCCGCCCGGTAGTCGACCGGGGCGCTGCGCGGCCATTCGTGGGTCCGTCGCAGCGCCGCCTGGTCGGGCAGGCCGAGCAGCCCGGCGAGCGCCACCACGGCCAGCGCCGCGGGCAGCCGCACCGGGGCCAGCGCCGCGCCGGCCAGCAGGGCGGCGAACGGCACCACGAAGACCAGGTACCGGGGCACCCACAGCGGCACCGCGAGACCGGCGGCGAAGACCAGCAGCACCGGCAGCAGCACCGCGCAGCCGGGCAGCAGGGCACGTCGGCCCCACCGAGCGGCCCCGAGCGCGGCGAGGCCGACCAGCAGGCCACCCACGACGCCGCTCTGCGCCACCCCGCCGGCCAGCGCCGGCAGGTCCTCCGGTCGGGCGGTGTCCACCCAGTCCAGCTGCCGGGACCGCTGCCCGGCGGCGACCAGCACCAGCGGGGTCAGCAGCAGCGCGGCCGGCAGCAGGGCGAGCAACCACCACAATGGACGACGCCACGTCCCGGCCGCGCCGGGACCGCCCGCGGCGCCGGGACCGCCCCTGGTGGCGGGACCGCTCGCGCTGGCGGGACCGACCGGGGCGTCAGGCCCGCCCGAGATACCGGGACCGCCCGAGATACCGGGACCGTTCGGGGCGCCGGGACCGCCCGGGGCGTCCGCCGCCGGCACACCGGCCCGGTCCGGCGTACGGCGGGCGGCGAGCACCGCCACCGCGTGCGCGGCGAGCAGGGTGAGGGCGATCAGGTGGGTGAGCCCGAGCGCGGCGACCGCGGCCGCGTACCCGGCCCAGCGCGCCCATCCGGGCCGGCGCAGCGCCTCGACCAGCAGCAGCGTGGCCAGCACCGCGAGGAACGTGGCCAGCGCGTACGGCCGGGCCTCCTGGCCGTACCGGGAGGTGCCGGGGAGCACCGCGAAGAGCAGCCCGCCGAGCAGCCCGGCTCGGGCGTCGCCGAGGCGCTGCCCGAGGAGCGCGGTGAGCCCGGCCGCCGCCGCCATGGCCAGCGCGGCGGGCAGCCGCAGCGCGGTCACCGAGTCGCCGACGACCGCCACCCAGCCGTGCATGACCAGGTAGTACGGCCCGGTCGCGGCGTCGATGGCGCCGGTCAGCCGGACCAGGTCGCCCACCGACCGGGTGGCCGCGCTCCAGGTGGCCAGCTCGTCCCGCCACAGTTGGGCGCGGCCGATCCCGGCGACGGTGACCAGCAGCGTCAGCAAGGCCGGCCACGGCCAGACCGGCAGGGATCGAGCGGTCCGCCCGCGGCCGCTGACGCCGGGCTCCGCATGGGCCACCCGGGGTCGCAACTTCTCGGACAATCTGCCCACCTGTCGAGCCTTCCACACGGCCGTCCGTCCGCGCGGGCGCGCAGGCGATCGCCCAACCTGAGGCGGTGGCGGGCACGACGGCGGGTGGACGGCACGTCGCGGCCCGCTCGCCCGTGATGTGGGATCCGGCACGCGGTCATTGGTCGGCCCGCTCGGGGTGTGGCAGCATGACCTCATGACCGCCGCTGTCGTCCGCCGCTTCGTGGCCCGCCGCCACGTCGACTACGGCCGCGTGCGCAGCGCGATCTGTCCGGCCCACTGACGACGCCCGACCCATCCGTCTCGGGCGCGCTTCCGCGCCGGCCTCCACGACAACGCCGTCCACGGCCCGTACGCCACGGGCCGGCCGTCGCGTATCGCGCTCTCCACCCGCGCAGACAACGGAGGACGCCGCGATGGCGGTCAGCAGCATCCCGGCCCGGCCCGGGGACCCGACGGCGCGACCCGCCCGGGCCCCCCGCCGGCAGCGGGGCGAGGGCCAGTGGGCGCTCGGTCACCGCGAACCGCTCAACGCCAACGAGCGGACCAAGAAGGACGACGACCCGCTGAACGTGCGGGCCCGGATCGAGAACATCTACGCCCACCAGGGCTTCGCCTCCATCGACCCGGCCGACCTGCGTGGCCGGTTCCGCTGGTGGGGCCTCTACACCCAGCGCAAGGCCGGCATCGACGGCGGGCGCACCGCCGTGCTGGAGCCGCACGAGCTGGAGGACGAGCACTTCATGCTCCGGGTCCGGGTCGACGGCGGCCAGCTCGACCTGGCCCAGCTGCGTACCGTCGCCGAGATCTCCCGGGAGTTCGCGCGGGACACCGCCGACATCACCGACCGGCAGAACATCCAGTTCCACTGGATCCGGGTCGAGGACATGCCGGAGATCTGGCGCCGGCTCGAGGCGGTCGGCCTGCAGACCACCGAGGCGTGCGGCGACTGCCCCCGGGTGGTGCTCGGCAGTCCGGTCGCCGGCGTGGCCGAGGCTGAGCTGCTCGACCCGGCCCCGGCGCTCGACGAGATCGTCCGCCGGTACGTCGGCAACCCGGACTTCTCCAACCTGCCGCGCAAGTTCAAGACCTCCATCTCCTGGCTGGTGGACACCCCGTACGAGGCGAACGACGTGGCCTTCCTCGGCGTCGAGCACCCCGACCACGGCCCCGGCTTCGACGTCTGGGTCGGCGGTGGCCTCTCCACCAACCCGATGCTGGCCAAGCGGCTCGGGGTGTGGGTCCCGCTGGCCGAGGTGCCGGACGTCTGGGCCGGCGTGGTGGGCATCTTCCGTGACTACGGCTACCGCCGGCTGCGCAACCGGGCCCGGCTGAAGTTCCTGGTCGCCGACTGGGGGGTGGAGCGGTTCCGCGAGGTGCTGGAGAAGGAGTACCTCGGCCGGGCCCTGCTCGACGGTCCCGCGCCGGAGCTGCCGGAGAAGCCGGTCGACCACATCGGGGTGCACCGGCAGCGCGACGGCCGGCACTACGTCGGGGCCGCCCCGGTGGTGGGGCGGGTCTCCGGCGGGCAACTGGCCCGGCTCGCCGACGTGATCGAGGCGCACGGCAGCGGTCGGATCCGGCTCACCCCGTACCAGAAGCTGCTGGTGCTGGACGTGCCGGCGGAGCGGACCGAGCCGCTGATCGACGCGCTGCGGGAGATCGGCCTGGAGGCCCGGCCGTCGGCCTGGCGGCGCGGCACCATGGCCTGCACCGGCCTCGAGTACTGCAAGCTCGCCATCGTCGAGACCAAGGCCCGTGGTGAGGAACTGGTGGCCCGGCTGGAGGAGCGGCTGCGCGACTTCGACGCGGACATCTCGATCCACCTCAACGGCTGCCCGAACGCCTGCGCCCGCACCCAGGTCGCCGACATCGGGCTGAAGGGCCAGCTGGTGGTCGGCCCGGACGGCCGGCAGGTGGAGGGCTTCCAGGTGCACCTCGGCGGCGGCCTCGGCATGGCCGAGGGGCAGACCGCCGGCTTCGGCCGCAAGCTGCGCGGCCTCAAGACCACCGCCGAGGAGCTTCCGCCGTACGTGGAACGGCTGGCCCGCCGCTACCTGGCCGGCCGGCGCGCGGGCGAGGCGTTCGCCCAGTGGGTGATCAGAGTCGACGAGGAGGAACTGCGATGAGCGAGCGGAGCGAGCGAATCATCAGGCTCAGCGCGAAGGTGCCTCATGACGACACGGAGCGAAGCGGGGTGCCGGCATGAGCAGCGAGTACCGAGCGGCACCCCTGTACTGCCCATACTGCGGCGAGGAGGACCTGCGGCCGAGCGAGGAGGGCCACGGCGCCTGGGAGTGCCACGGCTGCGCCCGGGTGTTCACCGTCCGGTTCAACGGCCTGCTGTCCCGGGCGGTGACCCGATGAGCCTGGTGTCCGCGGCGAACCTCGGACTGGTCGGCGTCGGCGGGCCCCGGCCGGCCGACCCGGCCCGGCGGAGCCCCGACGAGCTGCGCGCGCTGGCCGAGCGGGCCGGCCGGGAACTGGAGGGCGCGCCCGCCCAGGAGATCGCCCGGTGGGCGGCGGAGACCTTCGGCGACCGGTTCTGTGTGACCAGCTCGATGGCCGACGCCGTGCTGGCCCACCTGGTGTCCCGGGTCGCGCCCGGGGTGGACGTGGTCTTCCTCGACACCGGGCTGCACTTTCCCGAGACGCTGCGGGTCCGCGACGAGGTGGCCCGGACGCTGCCGGTGACCGTGCGGTCGATCCGCCCCCGGCTGACCGTCGGCCAGCAGGACGGCGAGTACGGCCCGCGGCTGTTCAACCGGTCCCCGGACGACTGCTGCCAGCTGCGCAAGGTGGAGCCGCTGGAGCGGGCCCTGGCCGGCTACGACGCCTGGGCCGCCGGACTGCGCCGGGACGAGTCGCCGACCCGGGCGAACACGCCGGTGGTGGCCTTCGACCCGCGGCGGGGCAAGGTCAAGGTGAACCCGATCGCGGCCTGGACCCAGGCCGACGTGGACGGCTACATCGCCCGCTGGAACATCCCGGTCAACGAGCTGTTCAAGCAGGGCTACGGCTCGATCGGCTGCTGGCCGTGCACCCGGCGCACCAAGGCGGGCGAGGACCCGCGGGCCGGCCGCTGGGCGATGTTCGAGAAGACCGAGTGCGGGCTGCACGTCTGACCGGGTCGGGCAGCGACCCCGTGGTCCTGGTCGCGCACGGCAGCCGTGATCCGCGGGCTGCCGCGGCGACCCGGGCGCTGGTCCGGGCGGTGTCGGCCGCCCGGCCCGGCACCCCGGTGCTGGCCAGCTGGCTGGACCACACCCGGCCCGGGCCGGCCGAGGTGCTCCGGTCGCTGGCGTCCGCCGGGCACCCCCGGGCGGTCCTGGTGCCGCTGCTGCTGACCGCCGCGTACCACCGGCGGGTGGACATCCCGGCGGCGGTCGCGGCGGCCCGGGAGGCCGGCCCGCCGATCGCGGTACGTGTCACCGACGTGCTCGGCCCGACCGGCGGCGCGGTGGACGGCGGCCTGCTGACGGCCCTGGACCGCAGGTTGGGCGAGGCCGGGCCCGGCCGCTACGACGCGCTGGTGCTGGCGGCGGCGGGCACCCGGGATCCGGCGGCCCGGTGCTCGGTGGGTCGGGTCGCCGCCGCGCTCGGCGACCGGCTCGGCCTGCCGAGCCGGGTCTCGTACGCCTCGGCGGCCCCGCCGGACACCGCGGCGGCGGTGGCCCGGCTGCGGGCCGGCGGCGCCCGCCGGGTGGCCGTGTCCGCGTACTTCCTGGCCCCCGGCCTGTTCCACGACGCGGTGGCGGCGGCGGCCCGGGACGCCGGGGCGGTGGCGGTGGCCGACCCGCTGACCGACGCCCCGGAACTGGCCGACCTGGTGCTGCGTCGGGTCGACGCCGGCGCGGCGGTCACCTGGCGTGACGATGCCGGCGACCACGCGGCGTGACGATGCGGTCGACCACGGGACGTGACGGCGATGCCGACCGCTCGGGCGGGGGCGTGGCGATGATCGGGGCACTGTCGAATTCGACGACCGACAATGCCCCGGACAGCAGAACGCCCCGGCGGGTCGACCCGCCGGGGCGTGAAGCTTGGTGCGTGGTTCAGGCGGAGTGAGCGCGCAGCACCCGGAGGCCACCGCGACGCTTGACGGCGCGCCGCTCCTCCTCGCTCATCCCGCCCCAGACGCCAGCGTCCTGACCGGACTCGAGCGCCCACTGCAGGCACTGGTCGGTCACGGAGCAGCGCCGGCAGACGGCCTTGGCCTGCTCGACCTGCAGGAGAGCCGGGCCGGACGTCCCGATCGGGAAGAACAGCTCCGGGTCCTCGTCGCGGCAGACAGCATGGTGACGCCAGTCCATGGCGGCAACACTCCTCATTCTGGATGGGTGGCAGATATTGCTTTGGTGCTTTTTCCTATATGCATCCGCAGCGCCGACGGTGACGGTTCGCGTCCGGCTATTCGGCACTGCGTGAGCAGGCTGCTGGCCCCGCGGACCTGCTGGAAAGGCTCAAACCTGCCGAGCATATCCAGGCAATGTCCCGGTAACTCAAGTTCGCTTGTGAATACTTTCACGAACTCTCGCGATGTCAAGGGTGCCGCTCGGAAAAACTCCGCGCGGTGAGCAAGCCCACAACCCATTTGTCCGGGTTCCCGAGCGCTCTGGTTACCCGGTGTACCACAGTCGAGGATCAATATAGTACAGTCCGCGTGACATTGCTGACATTTCCGGCACCTGCCTCCCGGTGTGGCGGCGCCGCGTCGGTGCGGTGCCGCGACCGCGTCGACCTAGGGCAGTACCCGAGACCTAGCAGATTACTCTCAGTGCCGCGGGAATGGATGTGAATCTGACTTTCTCCCGCTCGCCGAGATAGTCGCCGTCCAACTGGAACGCCTGTGGACGCTCGGCGAGCAGGGTGAACTCGGCCAGGTCGTGCATCCGGAGCACCTGTTTGCCGCGCGGATCGGGGTGCCGGGAGAAGAACTGCGTCACCGTGCGTGTGGTGCTGGCGACCCGCAGCCGCCGCAGGGCCAGCACGTCCAGCCCCAGGTCGAAGGACGCCTCCGGGTTGGGGTTGATCTCCCGGTCGCCGAGGTAGGTCCAGGGTGCGGTGTTCTGGATGATGACCGTGGCCAACTCGCTCTCGGCCGGCTCGCCGGGGCGCTCCAGGCTGATCGCCGGGTGCCGCCGGTCCGAGGCGAGGAAGTACTGGCTCACCGTGGACCGCAGGTAGAGCCCGGGCGTGGAGACCCGGCCCCGGCGGCGGGCCCGCTCCACCCGGTGGATCACGGCGGCATCGATGCCGAAGCCGGCACAGAAGGTGAAGTAGCGGTCGTCGGCCCGGCCCAGCCCGATCGTGCGGTGCCGGCCCAGCCGGAGCCCCTCCAGGATCATGCTGGTGCCCTCCGGCCACTCCCGGGGCAGCCCCAGCGCCCGGGCGAAGACGTTGGTCGACCCGCCCGGCACGGTGGCCAGCGCCGGCAGCCGCTCGGCCGGCGTGGCGGCGCCGGCCACGGTCGGCGGGTTCGCCGTCATCAGGCCGTTCACCACCTCGTTGACGGTGCCGTCGCCACCGAGGGTGACCACCACGTTGACGCCCTCCTCGGCCGCCTCGCGGGCGAGCGCGGTCGCGTGCCCCCGCCGCCGGGTGTACCGCACGGAGAGGTCGACTTCGCTGCGCAGCGCCCGGACCAGCACGTCCCGGCTGCGCTCGCTGGTGGTGGTGGCCTTCGGATTGACCACCAGGACGGCCCGCATGGGCGGCACTGTACCCCGGAGTAGCACAGGTATCGTGGCGCGCGTGACGCTCGACTCCGACCCGATTCCCGTCACGCTCCGCTGGGCGGTCCGGCTGCTGCGGGGCGAGGCGGTCGCGGTGGGCCTGCTCGCCGGGTGGCTGATCTGGGCCGACCTCACCGCCGCCAGCACCGACCGGCTGTCGGCCTGGCTGGTGACCGCGTTCGCCATCGGCGCCGCCGCCGCGCTCTGGGCCCTGGGCGGCGGGCTGGAGCGGCGCCGGGCCGGCGCGCGGGCGCCGGCGATCGTGCTTCAGCTGATGCTGCTGCCGATCGGGTGGTTCATGGTCCAGGGCGGGATGGGTTGGCTCGGCGTGCCGCTGATGGCCCTCGGGGTCGGGGTGAGCTGGCTGCTGGTGAGCCCGGCGACCAGCCGGGCGCTCGGCTTCGGGGCGCCCGAGGGCGGTCAGTAACCCGAGGCGCGGCGGGTCAGCAGCGAGATGGTGGCCCGGCCACCGGCGACGTTCGCCGTCGCCGAGGTGGTCAGCGCGGTGAGCACCTTCCAGGCGAAGGAGGACTCGGCGGGCAGCCCGGCGCCGCGGACGGTGGGCACGGTCACCTCGACGGTGAGCGCGTCCTCGGTCACCGCGAACCGGCAGTCGAGTTCGGCGTCCCGGGTGGCGATGGCGAGCAGCATGGCGCAGGCCTCGTCGACCGCGATGCGCAGGTCCTCGATCTCGTCGAGGGCGAACTGCAGCCGCGCCGCCAGACCCGCCGTGGCGGTGCGCAGCACGCCGAGGTAGCCGCCGTCGGCGGGCACGGTGAGGTGCACGACGTCGTCGTCGGTGGTCGGCTGGCCGGTCAGTTGAGTCACCACTCATCCCCCCGGTCGGGGACTCTACCCGCTCAGCGGGCGGGCCGTGTGGGGGCGGTCACCTGGGCCGCGAGACCGGCCAGGGCGGCGCCGTCGAGCCGGTAGGGGATCCACTCGGTCAGTTGCTCGGCGCCGATGGCGGCGTAGAAGCCGGCGGCCGGGTTCCAGTCGAGCATCGACCACTCCAGCCGGTGGTAGCCGCGCCGTACGCAGATGTCGGCGAGGGTGGCCAGCAGCAGCTTGCCGGCTCCGGTGCCCCGCGCGGCCGGCCGGACGTACAGGTCCTCCAGGTGGATGCCGTGCACCCCGGCCCAGGTGGAGAAGTTCAGGAACCAGAGCGCGAAGCCGACCGGGGAGTCCCGGTCGTCCACCGCCACGTGCCCGTAGAGCGCCGGGGCCGGGCCGAACAGCGCGGCGTGCAGCTGCTCCGCGGTGAGATGGCACTGCTCGGGTGCGCGCTCGTACTCGGCCAGCTCGTGCACCATGGCGACGACGGCCGGCACGTCCGCTGGACGCGCCGGCCGGATCGTCGGCGGAACCGCGAGGGTCACGCCTTCTTGGTCTCCCAGAAGATCTTGGCGATCTCGTCGATCTTCTGCAGCAGCTGGTCGGCGGTGGCCGGGTCGAGGCTGCCCTTCACGCCGCCCGAGCCGGCGAGCTTGGTGGCCTCGTTGAACAGCTGGTGCAGCTGGGGGTACTTCTCGAAGTGGTTCGCCTTGAAGTAGTCGGTCCAGAGCACCCACAGGTGGTGCTTGACCAGCTCGGCGCGCTGCTCCTTGATGATGACGGCCCGCGTGCGGAACTCCGGGTCGGTGTTCGCCTGGTACTTCTCGCAGATCATTTTGACCGACTCGGCCTCGATCCGGGCCTGCGCCGGGTCGTACACGCCGCAGGGCAGGTCGCAGTGGGCGCTGGCGGTCACGCGGGGCACAAGGATGCGTGGAAGTCGCATCGGGATCCTCCATGGGAAGTTTGCGATGATCCAAGCCGACATTACTCCTGGCGGGGCTCCCCCAAGCCGGTGGAGGTGAAACCGATGACCGCCGACCGTCCGGCGGCCGCGCGCCGGCTGCCCTGGCCGTTGACGGCGGTGCTGGTCAGCGGCCCGTCCATGGCGCCGACCCTGCGTCACGGGGACGCCGTGCTGGTCCGCCGGGGCGGCCGGCCGGTCCGCCCCGGCGACGTCGTGGTCGCGGTCTTCCGCAGTCGCCCTGACCTGCTGGTCGTCAAGCGGGCGGTACGCGCCCAGGACGGCGGCTGGTGGCTGTACGGGGACAACGAGTTCGTCGCCGACGACTCCCGGGCGTACGGGGTGGCCGACGTGCACGGCCGGGTGGTGGCCCGCTACTGGCCCCGGCCCGGACGGGTGCGTCGGCGCCCGTTATGACCCTGCTCACATCGGTGGGGCTCCGACGACACTATGCTCGGAAGTGCCCGGGTGACCCCCCGCACCGCGCGCCACCGCTCGTCGCCTCACCACGCGTACCGACCGGCTGGTCCAGCTGCTCGACAGATCCTGGAGTCACCATGTCACCGTCCACCGTGGACCCTGCTGATCCCGTCTTCCGACTGCACCGTGGCGGCAAGATGGCCGTCGCCTCGACGGTCCCGCTGACCAGCCGGGAGGACCTCTCCCTCGCGTACACCCCCGGGGTGGCCCGGGTGTGCGAGGCGATCGCCGCCGACGAGACCCTGGTCGACGACTACACCTGGGTGTCGCACACCGTCGCCGTCGTCACCGACGGCTCGGCCGTACTCGGGCTCGGCAACATCGGCCCGCGCGCCGCGCTGCCGGTGATGGAGGGCAAGGCGGTGCTGTTCAAGCAGTTCGCCGGCGTGGACGCGGTACCGGTCTGCCTGGACACCCAGGACGTCGACGAGATCGTGGCGGTGGTGCGGGCGCTGGCGCCGTCGTTCGGCGGGATCAACCTGGAGGACATCAGCGCCCCGCGCTGCTTCGAGGTGGAGCGCCGGCTGGACGAGGCCCTGGACATCCCGGTCTTCCACGACGACCAGCACGGCACCGCGATCGTCGTGCTGGCCGCGCTGCGCAACGCCGCCACGCTGCTCAACCGCAAGCTGGGCGACCTGCGGGTGGCGGTCAGCGGCGCCGGCGCGGCCGGCGTGGCGGTGACGAAGATGCTGCTGGCCGGGGGAGTGGACCCGGCCCGGGTGGTGGTCTGCGACTCGAAGGGGATCATCGGCCGGCACCGCACCGGGCTCACCGACACCAAGGCCGAACTGGCCGCCGTCACCAACCCCGACGGCCGGCAGGGCGACATCACCGAGGCGCTGCGCGACGCGGACGTGCTGATCGGCGTCTCCGGCGGCCGGATCTCCGAGGCCGCGGTGGCCGGGATGGCCCCCGGCGGGATCGTCTTCGCGCTGGCCAACCCGGACCCGGAGGTGCACCCCGAGGTGGCCGCCCGGCACGTCGCGGTGGTGGCCACCGGGCGCAGCGACTACCCCAACCAGATCAACAACGTGCTGGCCTTCCCCGGCGTGTTCCGGGGCGCGCTGGACGCCCGGGTCACCCGGATCACCGAGGGCATGAAGGTCGCCGCCGCCGACGCCATCGCGCAGGTGGTGGCCGAGACGCTCACCCCGGAGGCGATCGTGCCGTCCCCGCTCGACCCGCGGGTCGCCCCCGCGGTGGCCGAGGCGGTGGCCGAGGCGGCCCGCCGCGACGGCGTCGCCCGGGCCTGACCCGGGCCGAGGGCCCGTGCTGTCGCACGTCGCACAGCGCGGGGCCCTTACTCCGGCCCGTCCCGCTTGTTACCGTGCCGATCATGCGTGCCGCCTTCGCCTCCCGCTTCGACGACGCCGACCCGCTCGCCGCGCTCACCGTCGGCGAGCGGCCCGAGCCGACCCACCCGGACGACGACTGGGTCACCGTGCAGGTTCGGGCCAGTTCGCTGAACCACCACGACCTGTGGTCGCTGCGCGGGGTGGGGCTCACCGGCGACCAGTTGCCGATGATCCTCGGCTGCGACGCCGTCGGCGTCGACCCGGACGGCAACGAGGTGGTCGTCTACCCCGTGGTCGCCACCCCGGGTGACCCGCGCGGCGTCTCCATCCTCTCCGAGCACTTCCCGGGCACGCTCGCCGAGCGGGTGGCCGTACCCCGGTCGAACCTGGTGCCGCTGCCGGCCGGACTGGCCGCCACCGACGCGGCCTGCCTGCCGACCGCGTGGCTCACCGCCTGGCGGATGCTCACCACCAAGGGCCGGGTCGGCGACGCCGACGCGGTGCTGGTGCAGGGCGCCGGGGGCGGCGTCGCCACGGCCGCCGTCGCGCTCGCCGCGGCGATGGGCAAGCGGGTCTACGCGACCAGCCGGGACGCCGCCAAGCGGGAGCGGATCGCCGAGCTGGGCGCGACCGCCGTCGAGCCGGGCGCCCGGCTGCCCGAGCGGGTCGACGTGGTGATCGAGACCGTTGGCGCGGCCACCTTCGACCACTCGCTGAAGTCCGCCGCGCCGATGGCCCGGATCGTCGTCTCCGGCGCCACCGCCGGGCACGAGCCCAAGGTCAACCTGCGCCGGGTCTTCGCCATGCAGCTGGAGATCCTGGGCACTTCGATGGGCACCCCGGACGAACTGGCGGACCTGCTCGCCTTCTGCGCCGAGCACCAGGTGCGGCCGGTGGTGGACAGCGTGGTGCCGTTCAGCCGGGTCGAGGAGGCGTTCGCCCGCCTGCACTCCGGCGAGGTCTTCGGCAAGGTGGTCGTCGACCACACCGCCTGAGCCGGGGCCGCCCGGGGCGGTCAGAGGCGGTTGTCGAGGACGGCGATGTCGCCCCGCGCGGCGTCGGTGGGGATGCGCCGCTTGGCGGCCTCGTCGCCGTAGAGGGTCCAGCGCAGGAACTCGACGGTGGTGTCCGAGACCACCCGCAGCGCGGCTCCGTCGCTGAGCAGCGCCCGCCCGTGGTCGCCGTTCGGCAGGCTCAGCATCGCCTTCGGCCAGGGCACCTTGTCGTACGCCTCCTTGCCGGCGGCGTACTGGACCACCTCGTCGGCCTCGCCGTGCACGAACAGCTGCGGCGCGGCGGCGCCGGCGAACGCGGTGCCCACCCCGAGCGCGGTGCCGGCGAACACCACCCCGGCGTCGAGCCGTTCGTCCCGGCCGGCGGTGAACAGGCCGATGGTGGTCACCCCGCCGGCCGAGTGCCCGGCCGCCGCAACCCGGTCGCCGGCCAGCCGGCCCCGCAGCGGATCACCGGCCTTGCCGTCGAGGGCGAGCACCTGGGTCAGCGCGTACGACACGTCGGCGGGCTGGTTGAGCACGTCCAGCACGTTGGTGTCGGTGCCCCGGGAGGTGTGCGGGAAGGTCGGCGCGGCCACCACGAAGCCGGCCGCCGCCCACCGGGTGAGCAGCGTCTCGTAGTCGGCCGGGCGCCCGCCCAGGCCGTGGCTGAACATCACCACGGGGAACCGGCCGTCGGCGGCCCCCGCGGACCGTTCGGGCTCACCGCCGGCCTTCCCGGCCGCCGGGTACCAGACGGTCACCGGCAGCGGGCGGTCGCCGTCGCGGTTCAGCTTCAGCTGGCGTACGCCCACCGCGAAGGCCCGCTCCGGCGCGGTGCCGGCGGGTACCCGTGGTGCCGGAGTGGTCGCCGCCGGGGCCTGGGTGGGGACGGCCTGCGGGCGGGCCGGCCCGGTGTCTCCGGAGCAGCCGACCAGACCGGCGGTGAGCAGGGCGCAGGCGAGCAGGGCAGGGGTGCGGCGACGCGGCATGGCTCCGATTGTGCCCTGCCCGTCCGGGTGGCCCGCCGGAGATCGACGCACCGTGCCCACCCCGCCACCCGCGCTACGCCCCGGGCGAGGTCGCCTCGGGTCGGTGCTCCGGCGGGGCGGCGCCGAGGCGGGCCAGGTCGGCGGCGTCCTTGGCGCGGCGGGGGCGGCCGGGCATCCAGACCGGGTACATCCGCTTGAACTCGACCTGCGCCGCCACCGCGATGACCGGGACGGTCAGCGGGCCGATCCGCCCGGGCGGGCCGGCCAGCATCCCGGCCGGCAGCGGGGTGCCGGCCCACGGGCCGCCGCCGACCGTGACCCGCCCGTCGGCGTCCCGCGCCAGGTACGCGAAGCTCACCTCCACGTCGTCGCGGAACAGGTCCAGCTGGACGTCGACCGGCAGCCGCGGGTCGGGGCGCCAGCCGCGCCCGAGCAGCAGGGCGGCCAGCCGGTCGGCATCGGCACGCCAGCAGTACCAGTCGACGTCCACGTGCGGCCGGGTCACCTCGCCGAGGTGGAAGTCCACCGCCCAGCCGCCGCGCAGCCACACCTCGATACCGGCGTCGGCGGCCACCTCGACCACCTCGACGATGCTGGCCAACTGCCGCCCCGCGAGCCCTTCCACGACCACCCGCCGACCGTAACCGCGGCTCCACCTTCCCGCACCGCCGTTTCCGGCCGTCGCCCGCGCTGGTGGTTGCTCCTGTCCCGGCGGTCGCTCGGGTCTGGCCGCTGGTGCCCGACCGCTCGTGTCTGGCCGGTGGTGCGCGGGAGCCGGCGCTGGTGCCCGGCCGTCGCCGGCGGTCGCGACGGACGGGCGTGCCGGCGAGGGCGTGGCGGTCGGGCGTGTCGCGGCGGCGCGTCATAGTGTCCGGCGGGCGTGATACCCGAGAGTCATTTTGATGACTCTCAGGTATCAGTCGTTTCTGTCCGCCCGGCCCTGGCGCCCGCCATGCCGGACGGTCTGCCCGCCGCCCCGGCACCACGCGCACCCCCCCGGCGGCGCAGGGCTGCGAATGTGCCTCGGTGGTGCGGGGCCACCATGTGCCCGGAGGAGCCCGGTGGGGCGGTTCGGCCGCCACCCGTAGAGCGGCGGGGTCAGGGGGCGGGGCGGGTCTCGTAGCGGGTGAGGGCGGGGGCGTTGGCGCCGGCGGGGAGGCGGCGGGCGGCGTCCGGGTCGCCGTAGAGGTGCCAGCGGAGGAAGTCGGTGGTGGTGGCGAGGACCTGGGCGAAGCCCGGCCGGCCCGGGGTCAGGTACTCGCCGTGGCCCTGCCCGAGCACGCTCAGGAAGGCGGCCGGGCCGCCGGCGCGCCGGTAGGCCGCCCGGCCGACCGCCAGCGGCACCACCGGGTCGGCGGTGCCGTGCACGAAGA